>CAZCMY010000053.1:0-8379 GCA_964500055.1 uncultured Acidaminococcales bacterium
GCCCTCTGGCAACCCCCTTGCGGAAGTTTATTTGAAATTTTGTCTGCCGCGTGTCAGCGGCAGACAAAATATAACCTATTTTTCAACTTTATACTTAAAGTTATCAATAGTCGGGCGTAAATCAGAACCGCCTTCCTGGGCATCAGCTGCCAACAAGGATTGAATGATTATTGCACATTCCAGACGCTTTTTCTGTAACTTACAGCCATACTCATAAGGTTTGCTGATATCTCCGTTAATAAGCTCGGCATTGGCATGACAGCCGCCACTGCAGAAAAACCTTGCCCAACATTCGCGGCAGGTTGGTTTATTCATTACGTGCATATGACGGAACTTTTGAACAAGCTCAGGTTTAACCACGCCAGTTTCGAGCGTTCCAAATTTATATTCTTCCCTGCCAACAAATTGATGACACGGATAAATATCGCCTTCCGGTGTTATTGCAAAATACTCATGTCCGGCGCCACAGCCTGCAAGCCTCTTAGCAACACAGGGACCGTTATCAAGTGCAACATTGAAGTGAAAGAAATCAAATGGATTGCCTTCACGCCTTCTTTGCAGATAAATTCTGGCTAATTTTTCATATTCTGCCATAATTACCGGCAAATCACCATCGGTAAGCACATAAGGTTCATCAATACCGACAACCGGTTCGACAGAAATCTCCTTACCAACTTTTGCCATATCGAGTACTGACTCAGAAAAATGTACGTCATAGTGGGTATAAGTTCCCCGTAAATAATAGTTTTTACCTTCACGGCTTTCTATTACCTTTTTAAAGCCACGTACAGCAGCATCGTAGCTGCCGGCTTTATTTGGGAAAGGACGCATCTGATCATGTGTCTCTTTTTTACCGTCCAGGCTTAAAACCAGCATTACGCGATTCTCATTCAAAAACTCTACAATATCATCATTTAATAAAGTACCATTCGTCGTTAAGGTAAGTTTAATGTTCTTGCCTGTTTCCTTCTCACGTTTCCGCACGTAATTGATTACATGACGAACAACATCAGGATTGACCAAAGGCTCGCCGCCAAAAAGGTCCAGTTCAAGGTTGTGTCTTTGTTTACTGCCTTTGATAGCAAATTCGACTGCCTTTTCAGCAACTTCTTTGCTCATCAATTCACGTTTGCCGCCGAAATCGCCAGTGCCGGCGAAACAATAACCGCAGCGCAAATTGCAATCATGTGCAATATGCAGGCAAAGTGATTTGAGAACAGGTTCTTCACTAAAAGTATCAGGCACAGGGTACTCAGGAGAAAACAAAAGTCCTTCATCTTTTAACTCATGCAGTTCTGTCAAAACTTCCCTGAGGTCTTCATCAGAATAACGACCGGCAAAGGCTCTGAGTGTTTCTTCATCGTTTTCTCCGTTAAAAACATCCAAAACATCATAGATGATTTCGTCAACAAGATGAACAGCACCGCTATTAATATCAAGGACGGCCATATTGTCGTCCAGTTTCATTTTATGAATCAGCAATTAAACTTTCCGCCTTTCTTTTACAGAAAAATAGCTCCCTGCGCTGGCAGGGAGCATAAGTGCTGCAAACACTCATTATTGTTTTTCGCAAACTTGGTTGCCAACAGTGCAGGAAGTCTTGCAAGCTGATTGGCAGGAAGCTGGGCATTCTCCGCAACCACCGGTTTTTAAAGTTTTGTTCAACATAGCTTTATTCACGGTTTTGATATGTTTCTTCATTTATGAACACCTCCGATGTATTCTTGAATTAGTATTATTTTATATTCTTTTGGCTAATACTGCAAGTATTATTCACATATTTACTGCAGGAACCTGCGTGCCTGTGTAATATCAATGCCATGCGATCTTGTCCAGCTGCTCATTTGAGCCCACAAAAGTCTTTTGGCAAACATTTTTACATCTTTACCATCATTGAAAATATTAACTCTGTACAGCTGGTAAACAGGAGTCTCTGCGGTATTAACGCCATCTATACCGGTGGCAGCTGCCACATAGCCATTTCTGGCAAGCGCGCTATAAACATCATCATTATAGCTGCCGAAAGGATAAGCGATTGTGTTTACGTTAAAGCTCGGATCAAATTTATTCAAAAACTCTTTCGAATTTTTCAGTTCTGCCTCAAGTTCTTCAGGTGTAGCCTTAGCTAAAGCAACATGGTTATAAGTATGAGAACCAATTTCCCAACCATTCTCTTTCAAACTGACCACATCCTGCCAGGTAACATAGCCAGGCCAAGCCATATATTTGATAGCAATAAAAACAGTACCTGTATAACCATATTTCTTCATAATTGGCATAGCGACCCTATTATTATCGGAATATCCATCATCAAAAGTTATGACAAAATTTTTATTAAAAGCATCATTATCCGTTGCTCTTTTATTCACAAATTCATTAAGACTGATACTTTTATAACCATTATCATGAAGATATTTCATTTGTGCCTCAAAAATATCTGGCGGCATACTGTAAATATCCTTATTAGTAGTAATCCTGTGATAAGCAAAAACTGGAACGCTTCGATTACAGAAATTAACAAAATCTGCGTATAAAGCGACACCAACAACTACTAGAAATCCAAAAATACAAAGAAAAATCTTGACCACTCTTGACATCAATCAGTCATCCCCAAATCTTTAGCTATCTGTTCCAATTTTTTCAGCCTATGATTAATTCCGGATTTTCCTATTTTGCCGGTTGCCATATCCGCAAGTTCTGTCAAAGATGCCTCTGGATAAGCAAGTCGCAGTTCTGCAGTTTCCCGCAAAGTAGACTGTAATTTAGAAAGCCCTAAAACTTCACCTATATACTTGATACTTTCAACTTGGTGGACGGCTGCCTGTACGGTTTTATTCAAATTAGCTGTTTCACAATTGACAATACGATTAACGTTATTGCGCATCTCTTTAATTATACGCACATTTTCAAATTCCATCAAGGCATGATGGGCACCAATAACCGAAAGAAAAGATGTTATCGCATTTCCTTCTTTAAGGTAAACAATATATTCACCTTTCCTGTCCGTCATTTTAACCGGCATAGAAAAAGAATGGATTATACTCCTGATTAATTCAGCAAACTCGTAGTTGCCTGTGACCATTTCAAGATGATAATCGCCAGCTGGCCTGCTGACGGAGCCTCCTGCCATAAAGGCACCTCGTAAAAAAGCCCTTCGGCAGCAACTGGAAGACAGTAGTTTGGCTTTTCCTTCTGCAATGTTTGTCAAAAGCTGAAGTGTCTCCAGTGCCATGCTGACCTCTGGTGATGGCAGAACTCTTACCTGATAGCGGTTATTTTTCTTCAGGCGCCGAGAACGCGTTATCACAACCTCTGTCTGCAGCTTGAAGTTAGTCTTCAAAAGTTGCAGCATTCTTCGCGCCAAAGCAGCGTTTTCTGTTGAGAAATGAATGCCGATATTTCTGCCGCTCAAAACAATTGCACCGCTCATTTTCAGCAAACCATACAATTCACCTTTATCACAGCAGCTTTTTTGTCCTTCAATCCTGGCCAATTCGTTTTTAACTTCGTTTGAAAAAGACACCGTTTTACTCCCCACGCTTATTTTTTTCCAGGTTTCTTATGCTTTGGCGTACGAAAACATAATCAAAGAATTGTATGCCTTTGCCAAAAAGTCTCAGCCGATATACCAAAGAAATAATTGTCTGTGCCAGTTTAACAGGATTGTGTCTGACAAAGTCAGTTGTACTGATCAGACTGTTTGCTACTACTTCTATACCAAGCTGACGAATTTGTTCAATATCAGGTGATACAGGCATAGAGCCTTTTTCCTGGTACATAGCAAGCTGGGCTGCCGTAACGCGTTGGCTGTTTACTACGACATAATCAAGAAATTGCTCGCCAACATGGTCAACAATTGCTTTTACATGTTCATAAGCACCATAGCCATCTGTTTCCCCAGGTTGGGTCATAACATTGCAGACATAAATCTTAACAGCTTTGGACTCGACAATAGCCTTTTTTATTTCAGGCACCAACATATTGGCAATTACGCTTGTATAAAGGCTGCCTGGCCCAAAAATCAAGACGTCTGCTTTCATGATTGCTGAAATTGCGCCTTGAGTTGCTTTGGCATCTGCCGGAATAATTTCCAATTTTTTAATTGTTTTTTGCGCCAATGATATTTCCGACTCACCTTTGACAATTGTCCCATCAGACATCTCTGCCATCAGGTTAACATTTTCCAGCGTAGAAGGCACTACATGGCCTCTTACCTTCAGGATTTCACTGACTGCCACTAACCCTGCTTCCATACTGCCCTCGGCTTCTGCCAAAGCTGCTATGAACAAATTACCAAGATTATGGCCAGCTAATGGAGTATCCCCTTTGAATCTGTACTGCATGACCTTTTCCATCAGTGGTTCCGTGTCTGCTAGTGCAACAAGGCAGTTACGCAGATCACCCGGTGGAATAATGCCCAGCTCCTGACGCAGCCGGCCTGAAGACCCACCATTATCTGCAGTTGAAACAACAGCCGTGCAATTATGAGTTATATATTTCATACCTCGCAAGAGGACAGAAAGACCTGTACCGCCGCCAACAACAGTTATTGCGGGGCCTTTGTTCAGCTTCCGCTGCCTGAAAATACGTTCCATCAAAGAAGTATTCTCGCCTGGCAGTACAGACTCCATCACTGAATGAATAATCTGCCTGGTCGCATAAAACATAACAATCAAGCCAACCAAAAGAATTGAAATACCACCAGCCATCGAAATAGCCTTGTAGTATTCACCTGTCGCCATATACATCATCCGGAACAATAGTTCTTCGATGAAACCGATAAATTGATAATTGAATACTAAGGCTATGCCAATGGCAGAAAACACAGCGCCAATCGTAAACAAAAACAACCAACGTTTTAAATTCATACCTGGCCATAACCACTTAATCCAGCCCATAGAATCCTCCTGAATTATTTCTTATTCAGATCACGGTGTGCGACCTGCGTCTCATAGTCATGCCCGCGTAAGAAGTCACATAGTTTATTTGCTATAAATACTGAGCGGTGATTGCCGCCTGTACAACCAATGGCAATAGTAAATTGACTCTTGCCTTCTTTTTCATATTCCGGCAATAAAAACAAAACCATATCCTCAAGTTTTTTGGTAAACTCACGTGTTATCTGATAATTCCAGATATATGTCATTACTTCCTGATCATTACCGGTAAGCATTTTCAGCTCTGGCACATAAAAAGGATTAGGCAAGAAGCGAACATCAAACATCATATCACAATCAAGTGGGATGCCATGCTTAAAGCCGAAGGATTGTATGATAACATTCATCTTGGATAAACTGTCACCACTGCCATAAAGCGCAATAATTTTATCGCGCAAATCTGTTGTCGTAGTATTTGTGGTATCCAGAATGTGTGTGGCTTTGGCCCTTACATTGCCAACCTTTTCTCTTTCTTTTGTTATGCCCTGGCTTAAGCTGCCCTCATTAGCTAGCGGATGCCTACGTCTGGTTTCCTTATATCTTCTGATTAAGACTTCATCACTGGCATCAAGGAATAAAAGCTCGTACTTAGTACCATTGAGCTTCATTTCGTCCAAAACGCCAACCATTTCCTCGAAAAATTCACCGCCGCGAATATCAATTACAAATGCTATACGATTAACTTTACCCTCCGTTTGCATACAAAGCTCAGCAAATTTTGGAATTAAAGCAGGCGGCAGATTATCGACACAAAAATAATTAAGATCTTCCAATGTTCTCATTACTTGCGTTTTGCCGGCACCGGACATGCCTGTAATGATTAAAATTCTTGAATCGCTCATAATATCACCTCCGCTTTCTAAAAGCCAGCTTATTCACATATGCTGAATTTTAAGTCTCTGCAACTCTAAAAAACGTACCTGGTCTTTATGAAAAGCAGTTCTTTTAATATCTAAGTGCATTAAGTATAGTATACTATTTTACTCAAGCAATGGAAAGAATAATTCCTGATCTTCATGATATGTAGAAAGAGTCTGAAACATTTCACAATGTTTCAGACTCTTTCTATTTTAAAAAGCGCAGGGATCGGAAAAAACTGTTTGTTTACCGGAATCAACTTTGGCAAAAACTTCTTCCATAGCTTGTTCAAGTTTTTCAAGCATTATATCTATCTCTTCATTGCTGCTGGCAAGCGGCGGCATGAAGATGATAACGTCGCCGATATTTCTTACGATTAAACCGTATTTTCTGGCTGCCTGGCAGATTCCGCCCGCCATCAACAGTTTTGCTGCAAAAGGTTCTTTCTTTTCTTTATCATGTACCAGTTCAATACCCGCCAGCATACCGCATTGTCTTGCGTCACCAACATATTTCATTTTATTCATTTTTTCCATATGTTTGGCAATTACATCCATTTTTGGTGGTAAATTGGCTATGACGTTTTCTTTTTTAAAAATCTCCAGGCTGGCAAGTCCGGCAGCACAAGCCAGTGGATTTCCCGTATAAGAATGTCCATGATAAAAAGTTTTATATTCTGTAGGTTCACCTAAAAAGGCATCATATATTTCATCAGTTGCCAGGGTTGCGCCAAGAGGCAGGTAACCTCCTGTAATCCCTTTGGATAAGGTCATCAGATCCGGGCTTATACCTTCGTTGTCACAAGCCCACATTTTGCCAGTCCTGCCAAAACCTGTTGCTACTTCGTCCACAATCAGCAGAACGTCATATTTTCTGGTCAGCTCCCTGACTCCTTTGATGTAACCTTTTGGCTGCATCAACATGCCAGCCGCAGCTTGCACTAAAGGCTCAATTATCATTGCTGCCGTTGTGTCAGCATGTTCTTTCAGATAAGCTTCAATTTCATCCAGGCAATATTCCAGGAAAGCGTCTTCACTCGCCAAATCCTTTATCTTATTATGGTAAAAGGACGGACAAGTCATCTTTGATGTGCTGAAAAGCAAGGGCTTATAAACCTTGTGAAAAACATCAATATTACCGACGCTGACAGCTCCTACCGTATCACCGTGATAGGAGTCCCCTAAGTTTATAAAACCCTGCTTTTCAGGGCGACCTTTATGCTGCCAGTATTGAAAGGCTATTTTTACTGCCGCTTCGACAGCTGTTGAACCATCATCAGAATAAAAGACCTTATTTAATCCGGCAGGCGCCACTTCTACCAGTTTTTCAGCAAATTCAGCGGAAGGTTTATTAATTAAGCCTAACAAGGTTGAATGTGCAATCTGGTCGAGCTGATCTTTGATTGCCTGATCTATCTCAGGTCTGTGATGGCCGTGAATGTTTACCCACAAACTGGAAATGCCATCATAATAACTGCGGCCTTCAGTATCATATAATTTTACGCCTTCACCACGTTCAATAACCAGTTGTTCGTTTTCGTTCCAGCCTTTCATCTGTGTAAAAGGATGCCAGATATATTCTTTGTCTAACTTTTCCCACTTATTCAATTGCTTTTCCTCCCGCCAAACTGATAATTTTATCTATGGCAACGGTCTTTTCCACTATGGAAGCGATTCCGGCAACGTTACCGTCTTTAATAAGTTTCTCGTCTATAACTGGTAATTTGCCCAAAATAGGCAAGCCTGTGAGTTTTTCATAATAGTAAAGATTGCTTTGCTCTAAAACTCCAGCTGAATTTTCTTCCCAGCAGTTAACAATCAGGCCCAAAACATTAAGTCCATGATTTTTGGCGTATTCTACGGTCAACACAGCATGATTGATATTGCCTAAAATAGATTTTACAACTACCAGTACAGGAACATTGATTTCCTTAAAAAAATCTTTTACAAGATAATCATCCGTAAGGGGGGCGGAAATACCACCTACACCTTCAACAACAGTTATCTGCTTGCTGTCAATCATCTCAGCAGCTTTCCTGGTCATAACCGCGGGGTCAATATTTATACCAGCCAGGCGGCTTGCCTGTGCCGGCGACAAAGCGTCTTCCAGAACATACGGAACTACCTTGCCTTGCTCATCTTTATCAATACCAGCACAAGTCATCAAAAAATCGGCATCAGTCGACAATAACTTGCCATCTTCCATTCTTACACAGCCGGAGGCCGCCGGTTTAAAAACTCCTGTTGCTAACCCTCGCATGTTAAAGGCAGCAGCTAATGCACCGCTGACCATCGTTTTGCCCATGTCAGTATCAGTAGCCGTTATCCCGATTGCAATCATCTCTAAGCCCTCTTTCTTTTTGCTTCCTGCCAAACTTCAATTATTAATTTTGCTGCATAAGTCAGCTGTTCTTCAGTATGTGCCGCTGTAACTGTAAGCCGCAGACGGCTTTGACCCTGTGGGACCGTTGGCGGACGTATTGCAGATATTAATATCCTTTTTGCTGCCAAAGCCCCTGCAATCTCGCTTGCCAGTGAAGCTTCTCCCACCATGATAGGTATTATCGGGGTTTCTCCCTCCACCA
>CAZCMY010000054.1:0-8329 GCA_964500055.1 uncultured Acidaminococcales bacterium
AAGTTGCAAAAGAAGAGGATTCTATGGCTCTTGAAGCAGATGCCTTGCATCTGAAAACTGACGTATATACATCTTTAGGTGTCGGATTTGGTATTTTGCTGATTAAAATAACCGGTTTGGTTATGCTTGATTCTATTGTTGCGATATTAGTGGCTTTACTTATTATTAAAGAAGCCTGGGAACTATGCAAAAATGCGCTTGAACACTTGATTGATGTCCGCTTAACAGACGAAGAAGAAAAAGAAATAGATGAAATAATAAAGAAAGTAATGAGCATCTATGATCGCCAGCTTAGTGACTATCACAAACTCAAAACAAGAAAGGCAGGCAATAAAAGACACATTGACTTTCATATTACGTTAAATCCTGATCTTACAGTTAAAGAAGCTCACGATATTGTGGGGTGCCTGAAGAAAGAAATCAATTCTAAATTTAGTAATAGCAGGGTTAATGTTCATATTGATCCTGATAAAAACCAAGACTAGCAAGAGAAAAAATAAAAATTACAATATTTAACTGCAAATTAGAAAATAGTCACAAATAAATCACAATATTCTGTCAATTTATTCTTGCGTTTCTGATTTGCGGTGATTATAATGAAACTACAAAGAGTAGAAATGCTCTTCTGAATTAGAACGACAACACCTTGCGATAGACAGGCTTGTGATGTGGCGTAGTCCTAAGTACTTCTAAGGGCCAGGGGGCCAGGAAAGAAAAGGTAGTTCACGATTGCTGTCAGATTCTTACAGAAAAAGTGCTGTAGGCGTTGACTAACCCAAGTACTCAGACCCGGTTAAAGTGCCGGAGTAGAAGAAAAGGATGTCACTATTTTACAGTAACACACTGGAAGAACGAAGTGATTTGCTAACCGAGATATTTCATAGTGGTTATTCCGCTTTGGGAAAGGTAAGGAATGCAGTCGATGGTGCAACTAACGTAAAGGGTGTCGGTGATGTGGCCCACCCCATGTACCTTGACCGATCTCAGGATTGGAAAAAGGGAAGTGGGAGTCCACATGGACGGGGCTATATCATTAGGGAGCGGATACCAAAGGGTCCGCTCCTGATTTTTTTGTATTTTTATTGTCTATAGTATTATTAAAATTAACAGAATCTTAAAACATTTTTCTTTTGTAAAAAGGGTTTTTGACTTTATGAACGAAAGAATATACTACAAATGCTCTTTTTTAATATTAATTAAGATCAGTAGATACTGGCTAATTACGGTAGATGAGGAGTGAATTATATGGAAAACGAAGTTAAAGAAACAAAGGAACTATTACCAATTAAAGAATTAACGTCGGAACAGCTACATTTCTATTGTAAAGAAGAGCTCTTTGATTTTGAAACTACTGCTACCGTAACGCCGCTTCATGGAATGATAGGCCAAGAGCGAGCTGTTAAGGCCGTTGAGTTTGGCCTGCATACTAAAAACTTAGGTTATAATATTTTTATTTCCGGTATGGTTGGAACTGGGCGTATGACTTACTCCAAGCAGGTTGTGCAGAAATTGGCCGATAACCAACCTGTTCCTCGCGACTGGTGTTATGTAAACAACTTTGAAGATAGCAGCAGGCCTCTTACTATTAGTTTGCCTGCTGGCATAGGCAGTATATTTTCTCAGGATATGCAAGAATTGATGGAAAATTTAAGGAATCATGTTCCAAAAGCATTTAGCAGTGATGATTATGAACGTGAAAGAACTGAAATAATGAAAACTTTTCAGGAAAAGCGTGGTGAAATGCTTCAAGCTTTTGTTGATAAGGCTGAGACATATTCTGTCCTGTCAAAATGGTCACCAACAGGTTTTATGATGGTACCTCTCTTAGATGGCAAACCTGTTTCAGAAGAAGATTTCCAGAAATTGCCCGATGAGAAAAAAGAAAAAATAAGAAAAAATCTTGAAGCAGTACATGATTTGGCGATGGAAGTCATACGCCAAGTTCAGGATACAGAAAAGGATGTCAGAGAAAAAATTCGTGACCTGGACAGCAGAGTGGCAATGTTTGCTGTTGGACATCTTATTGATGAGGTACAGGAAAAATATAAGTATAGTGAGGATATTGTCAAATATCTTGAAGCTGTAAGAGGCGACGTTGTAAAAAACATTAATGATTTTAAGCAGACTTTGCAGCCGGAGGAAGAGAGCGTAATGGCACTCTTCAAGAAGTCTTCAGAGGAAGTAATGAAGGAACGTTATACTGTTAATCTTTTGGTTGATAACCGCACTTGTCAAGGAGCACCTGTCATAATAGAGACTAATCCCAATTACTATAATTTGTGTGGTCGTGTGGAGTATTCTAGCCGTATGGGCGCTGTCAGCACGGACTTCACCATGATTAAACCCGGATCCTTCCATCTTGCTAATGGTGGCTATCTGATTGTCAATGCTATGGATGTTTTGATTAATCCTGGTGTCTGGGAAGCCATGAAAAGAATATTAAAAACGAAGAAGCTGACAATTGAGAGTTTGGGTGAACAATATGGTCTTATTGCCATGGCATCGTTAAAACCCCAGGCTATACCGGTTGATGTCAAGGTAATTATGCTGGGCAGCACTTACCTATATCACTTAATGTATCAATATGATGAAGATTTCCGTAAATTATTCAAAATTCATGCTGATTTTGATGTTGACATTGAGAATACGCCGGAAAATATTACTAAAATGGCAGAATTTGTCAGCGTAACCGTTAAAAATGAAAATCTTAAAGATTTTACACGGCCAGCTGTTGCTCGTGTTGTGGAATATATTGCGAGGTTGGGCGGTAGTCAGAATAAATTTACAGCTCGTTTTAATCAGATTGTGGAGATTCTTTGTGAAGCGGATTCCTGGGCGTCGCTTGAGGGAGCAAAGATAGTTGATTTCTCGCATGTACAAAAAGCTATAGTAGAAAAACGCTATCGCGCTAATAAGTATGAAGAACGAATACACGAAATGTTCAAAGACGGTGTTTACCTTATAGATACTGAAGGCGCGAAAATTGGTCAAATAAATGGGCTGGCCGTCTTGGGCATTGGTGAATATGCTTTTGGTAAGCCTTCCAGAATTACTGCGAATACCTATCTTGGCCGCTCCGGCGTCGTGAATATTGAGCGTGAGACTAAAATGAGCGGGGCTACGCATAGCAAAGGTGTATTTACCCTTAGTGGTTATCTTGGCAATAAGTACGCACAGAGAATACCTTTATCTTTAACGGCCAGTCTGACGTTCGAACAGCTTTATGAAGGCATTGATGGAGACAGTGCTTCCAGTACTGAGCTTTATGCCATATTGTCAAGTCTATCTGAGGTACCGCTGCGGCAAGATATTGCTGTTACGGGTTCGGTCAATCAGAAGGGGGAAATACAGCCTATCGGTGGCGTCACAGAAAAAATCGAAGGCTTCTATGAAGTTTGTAAAATAAAAGGAATGACCGGAAAACAAGGCGTAATGATTCCTGAACAAAATGTGAAAGACCTTGCCTTGAATGGAGAAATTGTAGAAGCAGTAAGAAATGGCAAATTCCATATTTATCAGATTAGTACAGTTGATGAAGGTATTGAACTGCTTACGGGTGTTCCAGCAGGTGTTTTGGATAGTAATGGTGAGTACCCGGCCAACTCGGTACATGGTTTAGTCATGGCGAAACTTAAGACTTACCATGATGCATATGCGGCCGAAAAGATGGATTCTGAACACCAAGAAGGCAGCAAGAATGACAGCGAAGAGTTTTAAACACTAATAAGTGCAGCAGATTATTATGACAATAATTCAAATGACGGCTGAGAAGAAAGTATGAAGGAGGCAATTTAAGTGGATATTTTTGACTTTGCTTTAAAAATGGAACTGGAAAGCGAAAAATACTATCGCGAACAAGCAAGCAAAACGAATTTTACTGATTTACAGAACCTGTTAGCAAATTTAGCTGATGCAGAAGCAAGGCATTACAAAATTGTCGAAGCTTTGCGCTTACAAAATACTGAACCTTTACCCGATAATGAGGCGTTAGCTGAAACTAAAAATATTTTTGAGTCTTATATAAAAGATGCAGAAGCATTGCGCAATGCTATCTCCATAGAAAAAATTAAAGAAGAACAGATTGATGTTTATAGGCTGGCGTTAGTCAAAGAAAAGGAAAGCGTAGAAGTTTATGAAAAAATGTTGGCACAAGCTCAAAATCCTCATGCAAAAGCTGTCATAGAAAGATTGATCAAAGAAGAACAGTCACATGCTGAAGCTATGGATGAAATTGTTGATTTGTTGAACAAAGTCAGTGATTGGGTCGAAGCTGCTGAATTTAATCATACAGATTCATATTAAAAAATAGCAGTTTTTAAGTTATGGAGCGGGAGATGAAAAAATGAAACCGACAGATGTCTTGAAAGAGGAACATCAAGGAGTAAAATTGTCGTTACGAGTTTTGGAACAGCTTTGTAAGAAAATTAATGAAGGTAAGCCAGATGAAAAAGAAATATTTATTACCGATTTTACTAAACTTTTAGAATTTTTCAAGGTTTTTGTTGATAAATGTCATCACTCAAAAGAGGAAGACGTGCTCTTTCCCTCTCTGCTTGATGCAGGGTTACCAAAACAAGGCGGTCCCATTCAAGTAATGCTTGCAGAACATGATATAGGCAGGAAACTTGTTGCTGAGATGACGGCGGCTCTAAGCGATTTTAAGGCTGATTTGCCCAATGCTGAAGTAAGATTAGTACATGCTGCTGATAACTATCAGGAACTTCTAAAAAATCATATTGCAAAAGAGGATGAAGTGCTCTATCCGATGGCCGATGTGAGAATTTCTGCGTTTGTTCAACAGGGTATGATTGAGGAATTTGAAGATATTGAAAGCGAAAAAATAGGTCAGGGGGCACATGAAGAATTTCATAAAATGCTTGGTGAATTTAAAACAAAATATTTAGGGTAAAATGAGGAAAGCAACCTTTAAAATTTTATGTAATAAAATATACATTTTATTTAAATAATTACAAAAACAAATATATTTTTTAATAAATGTTGGATTTTGTGTTGACATGAATATTATGATTTGCTACTATGTTCAAGACGTATTCAAGAAAACTTAATAATTTATCATTAAAAGTGATGATTGGGAAGAAAGACGGGAAGCGAAGTCACAGAGAGCCGGTGTATGGTGAAAACCGGTACAGAGCCCTGATTGAGTAAATCACCCATGAACTCGTCAGCGAAAGGTTAGCCGAGTAGCATGATGCGTAGCGAGCGCGTTAGGTTCGAGCCAGTTGATGGACTGGTGCAAAGAAGTAATAAATTAGGGTGGTACCGCGTATTTTTATACGCCCCTATTGGTGTTAAAACACCAGTAGGGGCGTTTTTGTTTTTTGTTATAGCCCTGTCCAGGCCTGACAGGTGTATATAAAAACTTTAGGAAAAGAGGCAGTAGTATGGAAAATGTCGGAGAAAGAGATATGGTTGTTGAAAAAACTTTAGACGAAACACCAACAAAAAAACGTGTAGGTGTCGTAATTATTCTTTTAATCACTGTCTTGGTTGCATACCTTGATCGTGTGAATGTTTCCGTTTTAATTGCTGATCCAACTTTTTTAGATGCTATGGGCATCAATGGCAAGCCTTTTGAAATGGGCTTGTTAACGTCTATGTTTGTTGCTGCTTATGGGTTTTCCAACTTTGTTCTCACGCCATTAGGCGATAGAATGGGAGCCCGTAAAACAATGATTTTAGCGCTCGCTTTATGGGGCATTTCTTCCATTATCGGTGGCTTGGCACAAACTTTTATGATTATGATTGCCAGCCGTGTATTGCTTGGGTTAGGCGAGGGTATGCACTTCCCGATGCAGGGGAAATTTGTTAAAAACTGGTTCCCGCCAAGTGAACGTGGCAGGGCTAACGCAACCTGGGTTGTTGGACTTATGGCTGGGCCTGCTGTAGCAATGCCATTTTTTACCACTATTATTCATAATTTTGGCTGGCGTGACAGCTTCTTTGTTTTAGCACTCATTGGAATGATTCCTATTTATTTATTGTGGAAATATACAACAGATAGACCAGCTGATCACAAGGGCGTCAACCAAGCTGAGCTCAGATATATTGAAGAGGCTCTGGCAAAAGAAGCTGAAGAAGAAAAGCAAAAATCTAGTTCGGAAAAGCCAAAGCTTTCAGCTACTTTAAAAATGCTTTTTACTAATTATAAATTTATTTTAATAACTTTATATTATTCTTGCTTGGGCTCTATTTTGTGGGGAGCTATGGCATGGCTGCCATCTTACTTAAAAATGGCACGTGGATTTAGCTGGAGCAGCATGGGTGTGTGGGCCTCTATGCCATATGTATTTGGCATGGTTTGTATTATTGCGTCAGGATATTTCGCTGACAAGTTTAATAGAAGAGCAGTTTTGTGTGCTATATCGATGTTCTGCGCAGCAGTTGGCATTTATTTGGGAGCACAGGCGACGGATAACGTACATGCAGCTATGTTCTTGACTTTCGGCGTTGGGTCTATTGGTTTTGGTATTTCACCTGCCTGGACCATTCAGCAAAGAATTATTCCTGCTCATTCTGTCGGGACAGCAGGCGGTGTAATGAACGGAATCACTAATCTTTATTCGGCTCTTATACCGGCAATTATCGGCTGGTTGATTGCTATGACCGGAACTTATAATGCAGGTTTAATGGTTCTTGTGGCCAATGGTCTTTTTGCAACGCTATGTGCTATTCCTTTGGTTTTGAAAAAGTATTGATCAAGAATATTTTCTTGAAATTTGCAAAAACTTTCTAATAAATGTGCCTATACACATTAAGCTCTTTGAGCAAATAATATCAAATGGAGGCTTTTATCATGAGTTACACAATTCTTTTCCCAAATTACACAATTGGAGAGGACGCTTTTACGGAAATTCCGAAGGTCTGCCGTCAATATGGCAGGAAAATAGCCGTAATTGGTGGTAAGACTGCCCTCAGCAAAGCTCAGACGGAGATAGAAGAGGCTGTAAAGGGTTCTGGTTTAGAAATCCTTGATGTTCTTTGGTATGGCGGTGATGCGACACTGGAGCATGTTGAAGAATTAAAAAATAACAAAGCGGTGCAAGAAGCAGATATGCTTTTTGGTGTTGGCGGTGGCCGTGCTATTGACACCTGCAAAATGGTAGCGCATGATTTGAAGAAACCGTTCTTCACTTTTCCGACGATTGCCAGCACCTGTGCTGCCTGCACTGGCGTAGCGGTTTACTATTATCCTAATGGTGAATTCAGGGACCTTTATCTTTCTGATATACCGACCAATCATATCTTTATCTCTACCAAAATAATCGCTGAAGCACCGGCAGTTTATCTTTGGGCAGGCATCGGTGATACACTTGCCAAACACTATGAATCAGTCTTTTCTTCACGTAACGATGAGCTTGAGCACTTTAATGCCCTCGGCGTAAATATCAGTGCTATGAGTGCCGATCCATTGGTTAAATATGGCGAAAAGGCTATGGCAGACTGCAAAGAAAATAAAACCAGCTTTGCTTTGGAACAAGCAATTTTGGCAATTATTGTCAGCACTGGCCTTGTTTCTAATCTCGTAATCAATGACTATAACAGTGCTTTGGCACATTCTATTTATTATGGCGCTACAGCCCTGGGCGAGGCAATGGAAAAGCATCTGCATGGTGAAATTGTGTCCTACGGCGTTCTTGTGTTGCTTACACTTGATAAACAAACAAGCGAGCTAGAACGTATTTTTAAATTCAATAAGAGTATTGGTTTGCCAACGAAGCTTGCCGATCTTGATATTACAACAATGGATCAATTAGAAGTTGTTATTAATAAAGCCAAAGAGACTAAAGATTTAGCTCATGTTCCTTATGAAATAACCAAGGACATGATTCGCGAAGCTGTTCTTGCTTTGGAAGATTACAACAAAAAAATGGCTTAAAAAACTAGTGAATATTTATAAAACCTTACTAGAAAATTATTGCTTTTTGTATTGACAATTATTAGTTGTTGGATTTACAATAATGGCAAGTAATAGTAGGCAATGAAGCCGCTATCAGCTAAAGAGCTGATAGCGGCCTTTTTGTATAATTTTGCGTTAGGCAACACCGACGTTCCTGAAAAAATATTGGAGGGAAAGCCGGAATATATAATAAAAGGAGTGATAAGTATGTCGAGCAAATTTTTAGCTAGAACCATTGAGGTTTCTGAACCAAGAGAAGGTGCGTCTTTTAATGTGCTAAGCTGCATTTCCACTTCAGGAGAAAATTGTTATGATGTTGAACAAACACAACTTACAGCGGCAATGGAAATGATGTACTATCTTTCCCTTTGTCATGTGTACAGTGGTGAAATGGAGTACTGAGCCTTTTTT
>CAZCMY010000055.1:0-4086 GCA_964500055.1 uncultured Acidaminococcales bacterium
ATACTGCTCCAGCCATAGGATTAATACTTGCCAAACTGGGTCTAAATAATGCAGACAAGATTATCGGCGTTTTTCCTGCCGATCACTACATACCGGAAACGCCTGCATTTTCTCAAACCATTGCAAGCGCGGTTGCCGCCGCTAGTGATGGTTTTCTGGTAACTCTAGGCATTACACCCACACATCCCGAAACCGGCTACGGCTACATTGAAAAAGATTTGCACCAAGACCAAATACTTCCTGATGTCTACAATGTACGTTCTTTCCGCGAAAAGCCAGATGTACACACCGCAAAAAAATATATAGATTCCGGCCGTTACCTTTGGAATTCAGGTATCTATATAGGACAAGTCAAGACATTGCTTAACGAGTATTCCCGCCACCTGCCGTCAGTTTTCGCGGAAATATTAAAGGGCTACGATTCTTATCTTCAAGCTTATGATAACTTACCCAGTATAAGCCTGGACAATGCTATTTCAGAAAAAAGCGAAATCATGGCTGTTGTGGAAAGCAACTTTCACTGGCATGATCTCGGCAGCTGGGAATCCTTCAAAGCTTTATTTGCAACTGATACCGAAGGCAACTGCTTTATCGGCAAAGATATACTTACATTGGAAAGCAAAGAATGCCTCATCGGCCAAGAGAATAAAACCATTGTACTCTATGGCGTTGAAAACCTGCTTGTTATAGAAACAAACGAAATTATTTTTGTGACAAAGCGCGACAAAGGTCAAGATATACGCAATGTAGTAGAAATGCTCAAGGAAAAAGGCAGGTTTGATTTATTATAAAGAGGAGCGAGGCAAAATGACTGTTCTTAATCTTAGCACTTACCTACCGCAACAATGCGGCATCGCAACTTTTTCAATGGATTTACGCAAAAGTTTGCTGCCCCAGGGACATAAATTTGAAATTATAGCGATTTCTGACAAAGAAGAAAGTTATAACTATCCTAAAGAAGTCGTATTTACAATGTATAAAAATAATAGAAACGATTATATTCTGGCTGCGGAATTTGTTAATACGCACTCAGATGTCGAGCTTGTTGTCGTCCAACACGAATATGGGATTTTCGGCGGCCCCGACGGCAATTATCTTTTGGACTTCGTTAAATATTTGTCCAAACCTTTTATCGTCATAACCCATTCAGTCCTGCCTGAGCCAAGTGAAGGTCAGCATAATATTCTGTGCGAGCTCTGCCAAACGGCGGCAGGAATTGTCTGCATGACAAACAGCTCAGCACAATTGCTGCGCACATTATATAATGCACCTATGGAGTTAATCACCGTAATACCCCATGGAGTCCCTGCGTTCAAACAATATTCGCAGGAAGAACTAAAACAAAGTTATGGTTGCGAAGGCAGACAAACAATTACCACCTTCGGCTTAATAGGTCCCGGCAAAGGTCTGGAAACAGGTATAAAAGCTCTCGCTGACCTAGTCAAGCAGCACCCTTCCGTACTTTATTTGATTTTGGGTAAAACGCATCCAAATCTTATCAAAAGCGAAGGTGAAAGCTACCGTAATATGCTCATAGAACTTGCAAACAATTTAGGACTGGAAAATAATATAAAATTCGTTAATGAATTCCTGACGGATGACGAATTAGGCGCATACCTTCAAATGACAGATATCTATCTCAGCCCTTACCCCAACCGTGATCAGGCAGTAAGCGGCACCATGGCTTTTGCCCTTGGTTGTGGGCTCGCTATTGTATCAACGGCCTATGCTTATGCGCAGGAAGTTCTTTCCGATAACCGGGGTCTTCTGGCGAAAACTAATGACCCTCATGAGCTGGCTGACCTTATGAAGAAAATCCTCGAAGACCGGGATCTGCAACGTGCTCTTCAAAACAAAGCCCATGTTTTCGGTAAAGATTTAAAATGGCCCAACATCGGTAAAGAATATAGCAACTTTTTTGCCGAAACCCTCAATTCTTACAAAAAAAATTTGTAAAAGAGGTAACAGCTATGCCAGATTTCCGACACTTGGTTAACATGACTGACGAGAACGGTCTCCTACAGTTTTCCAAAAAAACAATCCCAGATCCACGTAGCGGCTATACTTTGGATGATAACGCGCGCGCACTTATGGTCAGCCTGCATATGGAAAACATTGACAATGATTATACAAAATATTTTCTTGATTATCTTGAAAAATCACAATCGCCAAATAAAACTTGGTGTAATTTTATGCTGGACGGCCGCTATTCATCTCTGTTTGATTCAGAAGACAGCATCGGCAGGGCACTTATGGCCTGCAGCGCCGCTACTCATTCTCCGCGTCCGGAAATTCGCAGAAAAGCCAGCATAATTTTAATAAATAATATAAATACAGCACGTGGATTCTCTTCTCCACGTGCTGTTGCTAATACTTTAGTAGCCTTGTGCAAAGCTCAGTTGCCTGAACTTGACAAAGAACGTCCGGAACTTGTGAATAAACTTTCCGGCTATCTTCTGGATCTTTACGCTCAAACAAAAAGCTCAAACTGGCGATGGTTCGAAAATTATTTGACTTATTGCAACGCCATACTGCCTCAATCACTATTCTGTGTCTATTCCTATAACGGAAATCAAAGATGTCTGCACGCAGCCTATGATACCCTGAGTTTTTTAAACGATATGCTTTTCAGCAAAGGATATCTGAACGTCATAGGCAACAAAGGCTGGTCTTTCAGAAACGCTCCAACGGCCTGTTTTGACCAGCAGCCAGTAGATGCGGCATCAATAGCGTTTGCCTGTTGGGAAGCTTACCACGCTCTAGGCAGGAAAGAATACCTGGACTTAGTCGCGCTTGCTTATCAATGGTATCACGGAAAAAACATCAATAAAATGCCACTTTATGACCCTGCTACCGGAGGCTGTTATGACGCAATCACCAAAGACGGCGTTAATCTCAATCAAGGCGCAGAATCAACCTTGTCTCTAATTTTCACAACCATTCTTTTCACTGGTAGTCTTGGTCCAGAACTACAGGCGATAAAAAGTGCTCCTGAAGCTGCTCCTAGTTGCTGATGACACGATATTTTTCAGGGATTAGATCTGATACCCTGGCTTTAGCCACGCCAATACTGGTGTCCGCAGCTCCATAATAAACCAGTATCTCATCGTTATCATCAAGAATTTCCTTATCAACCGCAGGCACTGCACCGCAGGAAAAGACTACGTTAGGCACCCAGGCTCCCTGCTCTCCTAATTCGAAGTCCCTTTCCGGTTCTAAAACAGCATTAGGCGAGCGATATAAAACTTTATGGGGATCATGCAAATTAACTAATATCACACCCAAACGATAGATATAGCTATAATCAACACCATGATAAATTAACAACCATCCATATTTTGTTTTGATAGGCTGCGAACCCGCGCCTATTTTTTTTGAGTCCCATACCCTTCCTGGGCGCGGTCCCATAATTATAAACTGCCTTTCTGATTCGTAACTGCCAAGTTTATCAATGTAGACTGCCCACATCGAAGGATCTATGCGATGATATAAAACATATTTTCCCTTGATTTTTTCCGGGAATAATATACCGTCTTTGTCCCATATGTTTTTAAAAGGCAAACCATCGCGACGCCAACGGTCAAATTTGCGCATAAGGAAGTCCTTGACTCTGATTGAAGCAACGGCGATTTGAGCAATATTGCCATCGTAGGCAGTATAGATCATCAAAATTCTATTATCAATTACAACTATTCGCGGATCTTCACAGCCTTTTTCTTCTTCCGGCAAAACCGGTGAGAAAATCGGTTCCGGTAACCTCTCCAAAACTTGATAGCCGTCTGTAACAGCAAGGCCTATTCTTGATATTCCATCTTTCCCGACTGCACGATAGAACAAATATACTTTATCCTTCAATCTCAGTGCGCCCGGATTAAGTACATATTTTGACTCCCAATCATTACCGGCAATCGGCTGCAGAATTGGCTGATCACTACAGCGTTGCAATGGTTTGCTTGGTTCTTCTGTAATTTCCTGAATAATCACATCTATGCCTTTGGGCGGAGAATACGTCAATGAATCCAGCAAAGTCTTTTCACCATTGCCTTTTTCAATAAACCTGTATACCCTGCGCATAATTTCATCCTG
>CAZCMY010000055.1:4186-7721 GCA_964500055.1 uncultured Acidaminococcales bacterium
ATGATCTGTTCCGTAAAATAAGTATAATATCTTGAGCTTGCCAGGCACCGAAGGATTGAAGTAAAATACCTTATTTTAGGATACTTGCCGCCCTTGCCCCTCCCAGTGTTCCTTATAGTCAAACGCCCGGTAACATGGTTTAGTTCACATATGTAAGGATGGCACATAACAGAGAAAGGTAGTCTATTGCTGATTATTAAAGGTTTTATTTTAATTTTTTCAAAACCATTTGGACGAATAAAGGAAAAAACTTTTTCCACATAATTATCTGAAACATCCCTTTCTTCAGCTACGCCAAGATATGTCATAGCATCACGCACATCCATAGAGGCAAGCATATCAGAAACCTTACTATGTTTAAGTGGAATCATCAGATTTACAGGTGGGTAATGCATGAGCAAGTCTCGCAAAATAAACTCCTTAACAACCAGAATTTTCTCTTTTCGCAAAACTGAGAAAAGTTTTTCAACAAACTGTTCTGTTCCTTCTTTCGTCGTTAAATCACCAGGCAAAAGCTGGTCTAAGGCATTTTCCAGTTCTTCCATGAAATTACTTACTGCACCAATTGCGTCAGCAGTGCTATAGTCTTTGCGCAATCCCAAGCCTTTGACAATAAATTTTTCGAATTTATCTTCATATTTTTGCCGTAGTTTGTTAAAAACGCTTTCAACATACACAACGCGTCCATCTTTACCCTTAATTTCCCTGGACACTACAAATGGCTTACCCGGTACATATTCCATATACCCTAACGGAACAAGCGCCGGTTTGTTCTCTTCTGCTTTCAAGACCCAATTTTTACTCATATCTGCTCTTTGTTGCCAAAACTGCTCTGTTACATCCCTACAAATTAAACCTATTTTTTGAAGCGTAAAAGAATACCTGTCTTTTTCAGGAAAATCTTTCACAATATTCCTGAAAGCATTTATCTGCAAAATATTAGCGGCTACACGTCCGTTATAGAGCGCCGCTAAAGCCCATAAGGAATCGCCGCTTTCCTTGTCTTTTTCCTTAGCAAAAGCATATTCTGTAAGCAGGCCATAAACACCTTTAACCCAAAGTTCGTCTCGCATACTGAAATTCTCAGGTTCTAACGAAGCTAAATGTTTTATCTCGTCAACCATATACGCCGGCAGCGAAGATTGCAAAATACCAGCAAATTCAATTGTCAGTCGTCTGAATTCGTTCAAAAGCAGCTCAACAGGGAATTCAACTATTTCCGAAGGCCCTTTCTCCCTCCTTACCAACACATCGAGCACTTTTATAACTAAATGCTCCTTGAGCCAAAAATCTTGGTCACGCCTGATGCATTCTGATAACATCATCGCATTCTCGAAAAATATCAAATTGGCTCTTTGAGTATCGGCCAAGAGCATTTTTGCGCCTAATTCCACCTCGCATATCATCTTATCCCAAACAAGAGCCCTGGTAAGCGCCCAGATATCAAAACCATAGCCATCAATAAAACCAGTCCAAAACTTAGACTCTTCTGCCAGTTCTTCGACAAAACTATGGTCGAAAGCATAGACGCCGCCAGAAGCACTGCTTAACCTGATACCATAGATGCTTTCTAATATAGGCAGAGTAAAATATGGAGCACTGCCATTAAGTCCAAAGTATTGGGGCATACTGCCAAAAACCATATCGTAATTACCGTTGATAGGTGACAGTAACTGCTCCAGCCATATTTCATTGATTCCTATCCCCTGTTCTGCTTCCATATTGGCGCTGAATACAATAAGGTCAGCTTCCATAACATTGGCTATTTCCAAGAAAGTCCTGATGCTCATTCCCCGTCCGCTTATCTCCGCAGGCATCAAATATTCCAGATGAGGATTTTTCAGCTGCAGCTCTTTCATTGTCGCCAGAGTATCATTGCAGTATTGGTCTCCTGCACAGACAATCAAATAGCGTTTTCCTATTAACTTGCTTAATATTTTATCAACTACTTGCAGCAGTGCCGGCAGGTGCGGGGAGTCTCTGAAAAAAGGAATCCCTATGATCAGATCATACCCTGCTTCCTTGTTCAACTGAGAAATTATATCCCTCAGGCAATCGTCAAAAATTTTATCTGTATTAACAGCCCTCAATTCTTTGACCCCCTTAGCAACACTTTATCTCTTTGTTTGGCAAGTATTTCGGCCAGAATATCCAAAGGCGCTTTCTGGTAGTGCGATTTCCAGAATTATTGATTCCCCTTGCGGCTCGAACACACATTTCCCTGTTAATGCCGGCAACAACATAACTTCGCCTTTTTCAATACCATACTTCTTAGCTGCATCATTAATGTATCCGCCGCCTTTAATAGCGACCAGTACCCGCGGTTCCTCGACCTCTCCAACTGTAAAAGAAATACTACCGCTATGACGCCATAACTTAAAATGCTTACAGTCAAAGATTCGCTCCCGCAATACCGGAGCTGAAGCCTCTACAATGGGCATCTGTGGACCAGACCCGTTTAGCTGTTCTAAATCAGTACAAGCAAGTGCCGCCTCAATCTGAAGCTCACGCCGCAATCCTGTTTTTGCGTCCACACGATTCCAATCATAGAGACGATAAGTCGTATCACTATTTTGCTGAACTTCGAAAACAACTGTGTCACCAAGGGAATGAATCGTTCCTGCAGGCAGAAAAAAAGCATCGCCCGGTTTCCCTTGAAATTTGCGCAAATAATCGGTTAACCTATTTTCCTTCAACGCTTTGCGCAAGTCACCCTCTGTCACACCAACCTTTACGCCAGCATAAATACTGCTTTCCGGTCCCGCCTCCAATGCTATCCAACCCTCAGTCTTAGAACGCTCATCTTTTTTTAAATATTCCCTCTTCGAACACGTCGGATGAACCTGTACAGATAACATCTCGCAGGCATCAAGAAATTTCAACAGCAGCGGAAAGCGCTGATAACAATTTTTAAATTTACCCATAAGTTCTTCCTGCCTAGAGCTAAGTATCTCTCCAAGCGT
The DNA here is from genome assembly GCA_964500055.1 of uncultured Acidaminococcales bacterium. Lineage (GTDB taxonomy): Bacteria > Bacillota > Negativicutes > Acidaminococcales > Acidaminococcaceae > RZYP01. The sequence continues at coordinate 7,150 of CAZCMY010000055.1, forward strand.
TGCCCCTCTGAAGGCTCCATTCTTAACCCGATTTGAAAAGTCGTCCCTGTCGCTTAATAACCATACTTCTCCAATCAAGTCATCACTGGTGAAGGCCTTGTTTAGAGCCCCTAAGCGCCTCCCTCCCCACAGCGTGTACTGACAGATCGGTTCAAAACATAAAGGATATAATCTCCTTCCTATCACTTGATAAGATTGATCCATAGCTTCACCTCCCAGAAGTTATCCATTGCAGAATCTTCTTAATTTTCAGTTTATTTTAAAGCTACTACGGCTATATTTTTTCCTGATGAACACTTATTACCATTTACATGTTTGCCTTACATCTTTAGTTTAATTCTATCATATTACGCTAACATTATACATCAAAGCACCCTGCCTTGTCTCCAGCAAATGACAGACTTTTCTGCTAATTATTTTTCTCTATGTCGATTTTAAGTAATTAACCCTCTATCTGCTGTATAATTAAGATAGTTAAGTTATTTTCTGATTATAACGTTTTATACTATCATATTACAGGAGAGACGAAATCTATGGATAACTGGCCGGAATTTATTAAAAATCATTTCAAC
>CAZCMY010000056.1:0-7633 GCA_964500055.1 uncultured Acidaminococcales bacterium
CCAGGGTTGCCTTTAGCTGCAACCAAAACATATGTATCTGAACCTGTTGCGCTCACTTTATCACTGCTGGTAGTACTGGTAATAGTAGTAGGTGTTACAGTCTCAGCACCTGCGTAAGATACCATTCCCATGCTTGCAATAATTACGGCAAGACAAGAAATAATAACTGAAATGCGCGCCCATCTAGATTTTGTTTTTCTTCCCAACATTTTCTTCGCCCCCTTAAAGTTCTTTAACATTTATTATATGAAACCGCTATCGACTTTTAAATTTTTGTCAACAGAGGTATCTTCCTTCATTTTGATTTTAACAGAAAAAAAGCAAGCTTGCAAGAAAATTGTGAAAGTTCAGAAAAATTCTTTAATATTATCATGCTAAGAGATTTTATTTGGATTCTTGACTTTGCTCTTCCCTTAGTTTATACTTGCTTTAGCCACCCCTAGGGGGAGGGAATACTAATGACGAAATGAGAGAAGATATGAAAAATAATCTGCAGGGACATTTATACTTAGTTTTATTAACTTTTCTGGTAGCAGGACTATTTTATCCGGCTATTGGGTTACTTGCAATCATCTGCATGCTGGCACCTGTTGTTGTTTCCTTCTTCAAGGGACGTTACTGGTGCGGTAATTTTTGCCCACGAGGCAGTTTCTATGATCATATGTTAGCAAAGTTTTCACCGCAAAAATCAATCCCGGCTTTTTTCCGAACCAATACCTTCAGGATTTTTGTTTTACTGCTGATCATGACTGCTTTCAGTCTGCAGATGTATTTTGCCTGGGGCGATTTAGGAGCTATGGGGTTAGTTTTTCTCCGTGTGATTTTGCTGACAACATTGGTGGGAATTGTACTGGGAGTTTTTTATCACCAGCGGACATGGTGTACGTTCTGTCCGATGGGTAGTATGGCAAGTTGGATTGCTGAGAAAAGAAAGCCGCTGCCTTTAATGGTAAGCGAATCGTGTGTGAACTGTAAGCTATGTACAAGAGTTTGTCCCATGCAGTTGGCACCATATAAAGCTAAAGGAAGTGCAAGCGGGTTTGATGATGCTGATTGTTTGAAGTGCGGCAGATGCGTGATAAGTTGTCCTAAGAAGGCGTTGTCTTTCGATAAATAATATAATATAGGATATGAAAAAAGACCGGGACGCCAAAAGGCCACCCGGCTTTTCCTTTGTATGCGGACAAATTAAATGGTAAGTATTATTGTATGGTAATAAAATATTCGATTTGTTTCAACCTTGAAACAAATATACATGAATACATAAAAAAGTGTTAAAAAATGTATTGACAGAAAATTGTCATTCAATTATATTAATAGTATATTCTTTAATGGAATATTGTATGCTAAATAATCGTGGAAACCAGGGAAAAAAGTCTTAATTAAAAGAGAAAAAAGAATGGCAAAAATGAGGGGGAGAATCATGGAAAAATTAGGAAAGGCAGTAGGAGATATTGTTTCTGAACTAGGCCCTGAAAAGGGATCGTTACTTGCCATTCTGTTGGCAGTTCAGGATGCGAGTCCGGAGAGCTATGTCAGTGAGGAAGCCGTTAATGAGATTGCCAGATTGCTCAACACTTCCCGCAGCATGGTTTATTCTACGGCGTCATTTTATAGCGAAATATCTTTGATGCCAAGAGGACGGCACATTGTTCGCCTTTGCATCAATGCACCGTGTGAAGATGCCGGCAAGGAAGAAATCCGCAAAGCTTTGGAAAAAGAACTGGGAATAAAACTTGGAGAAACTACATCTGATAAAATGTTTTCACTGGAGGGCGTAAGCTGTCTGGGTGCCTGCAACATGTCACCGGCTATTAAGGTGGATGACAAAGTTTATGGTGATTTGACTCCTGCCGGGGCAGTAAGAGTAATGCGTGAATTGAAGGAGGCTGCGAAAAATGAGCACATTTCGTGAATTAGACAGCTATGACAAAGTGTTTAATTTTGGCAATTATGATAGCAGCGTATCCCTCAGCGAATACCAGCAAAATGGTGGCTATGAGGCTTTGCGCATGGCGATAGGTAATACTAAACAAGCCCTTGAGGAAATTTGCCGCGCTGGTCTTCGCGGCCGCGGTGGTGCGGCGTTCCCTGCTGGTCTTAAGCTGAAAATGATGCAGGGAAATACTGAAAAGCAGCGTTACATAGTTTGTAATGCTGACGAAGGTGAACCGGGTACTTTTAAGGATCGCTTCATTATGAACCATATACCTTTTCAATTGTTGGAAGGCCTTACTATTGCTGCTATTCTCGCTGGCGCAGAGAATGGTTTTGTTTATATCAGACATGAATACCCAGTATCGCAGGAAACTATTAAAAGAAGCATCGCAGAAGCTGAAGCGGCAGGTCTTTTGGGTGACAACATATTGGGCAGTGAGTTTTCCCTGCACTTGAAAATTTTTAGCGGTGCCGGCAGCTATCTGTGTGGTGAAGAAACTGCGCTTTTGTCTTCAATAGAAGGTAAAAAAGGACGTCCGCGCGTAAAACCGCCTTTCCCGATTGAAAGCGGTTTGTGGGGTAAACCAACCTTGATTAATAATGTGGAAACACTTGCCAACATTCCGTCTATTATTGCTAAAGGCTCAGATTGGTACAGAAGCCTGGGTACAGAAGATAGCCCTGGTACTAAATTGATATCACTTTCCGGTGATGTCAAAAGAAGAGGCTTGTATGAAGTGCCTTTTGGTACTACCTTCCGTGAGATAATCGAAAATTATGGCGGCGGCATGAAAGAAGTATTTACTTTGAAAGCCGTTAATATCGGTGGTTCCTCCGGCGTTGTTGTTCCACCTGAAGAGCTTGACTGCCCTATGGAATACGGCAAATGTGCGGAACGTGGTATCACGATAGGTTCCGGTGCTGTTTATGTCATGGATGAGCAACGTTCTATTTTGGGCAACGTGCACAACCGTGTACATTTCTTCCTACATGAAAGCTGTGGTAAATGCACACCATGTCGTGAAGGACTGCGTCAGGTCAATAAGATTATTGACAGGGTTATTGAGGGAGAAGCCAGCTTGAAGGATATAGACAATCTGGAGCGTTTCACACGCTGCATGCAGGAAGCTTCTTTCTGCGGTTTGGGACAAGCTGCCGGCAATAGCCTGATTTCTTCCCTGAAATATTTCCGTAAAGAATATGAAAATAGCTGCATAGATTGTGTGGAAAAGACTGCTGAAAGGGGTGAATTGTGTTGAGAAGCATTGACATCAATATAAATGGTGAAGTCCTTAGTGTTCCTGAGAATATTACTATTCTCGAAGCTGCCAAAATGCATGGCATCAAAATACCAACACTTTGTCATTTCCCTGACCAGAGAGTAAAAGCAAATTGCAGAGTATGCGTAGTTGAAGTTGAAGGCAACCGGAACCTCGTTGCTTCTTGTTCGACACCTGTACGTGAAGGTATGAAGGTCAGAACTAACTCCGCGCGCGTAAGGGAAACAGTGCAGACAATTCTCGAATTGATTTTTGCTAATCATCCGCAAGAATGTCTGACCTGTATACGTAATGCTAACTGTGAATTAAGGCAATTAGCAGCCGAACACGGTATCAGAGAAATTAAGGCCGACATGTCGACACCTTTGCTGCCTCTTGATAACTCTACACCTTCCATCGTGCGTGACCCCAACAAATGTATTAAATGCGGCCGCTGCGCCGAGGTTTGTCATCATGTTCAGACAACGGGCATACTTTACAGCCACTACCGTGGCATCAATGGCTCGATTACACCTGAGTATGGCAAAACACTTGCAGAAGTTGCCTGTGTTCTTTGCGGTCAGTGCGTCGCTGTCTGCCCTGTTGGCGCTATTCATGAAAAAGATGATACTGCTGCTGTCTGGGCTGCCCTGGAAAATCCAGAGAAACATGTTGTTGTGCAAGTTGCACCATCTGTAAGAGTTTCCATAGCTGAAGAAATGGGACAGGCTCCGGGAACAATTGCAACCGGCAAACTTGTTACTGCATTAAGAAGACTTGGTTTCAACAAAGTGTTTGATACAGATTTCACTGCCGATCTGACAATTCTTGAAGAGGGCAATGAATTGCTGCAAAGATTGAAAAATGGCGGTACACTGCCGATGATTACTTCCTGCAGTCCTGGCTGGATCAAGTTCATCGAGCACAATTATCCGGAGCAGCTTGAACACCTTTCAACCTGTAAATCACCGCAGCAGATGTTCGGCGCTTTGGCTAAAACCTATTATGCCGAGAAGAGTGGCATTGATCCTAAGGATATCGTCGTAGTATCTATCATGCCTTGCACTGCGAAAAAGTACGAGTGCGCGAGACCGGAGATGAACTCAAGCGGTTATCAGGATGTTGATTATGTGCTGACAACACGTGAATTTGGCCGTATGCTTCGTCAATCAGGCATTGATTTTGCTGCTTTGTCAGATAGTTCTTTTGATAATCCTTTGGGTATGTCAACTGGAGCTGGAGCAATTTTTGGCGCAACCGGCGGTGTTATGGAAGCCGCTTTGCGTACAGTTTACGAAGTTGTTACCGGTAAAGAACTGGCAAAACTGGAGTTTGAATCGGTACGTGGCTTAGAAGGTGTCAAGGAGGCTACCGTTGACTTAGACGGTTTGCCGGTAAAAGTAGCGGTTGCTCACGGCCTTGGCAATGCCAGAAAAGTAATGGATAAGATAAAAGCAGGCGAAGCAGACTATGCCTTTGTAGAAGTAATGTGCTGTCCTGGCGGCTGTATAGGCGGCGGTGGCCAGCCTTATATAACCAAAAAGGAAACCCGCATGGCACGGATTAAGGCTATCTATGAAGTGGATGCTGACATGCCGTTGCGTAAGTCGCATGCCAACCCCGATGTTCAGCAGCTTTATAAAGATTTCCTTAAAGAACCGCTGGGAGAAAAATCGCATCACCTGCTGCACACGCATTACCAAAAAAGAGGTCTATAATAAGTAAAATAAAACAGGGTTCAGAGATTAATCTCTGAACCCTGTTTTTTATTTTTCGAGATGGAAAGGTATTGTGGAAACAATGACATTCTCACTCATAATTAATCGCTGCCTCAAAATAAGACCAGTCTGGTCATGGAGGAGTCGATGCCAGATTTTTTTCGTTTCAAACTCAGGAATCAAGACGGTAACATAATGGCCTTTACCTCTTTCACGAGAGAATTTATCAATGAATTCAATCAGAGGCTGGGTGACCAGGCGGTAAGGTGAATATACTGTTACTAATTCTACGCCAGGATTCCAGTTATTCCATTTGGTACGTACACGATTAGCTGAAGCTTCATCTGTAGCAATATGGACTGCAATTACTTGATCACTGATTGATTTGGCATACTGTAAGGTATGCGCAACAACGCTGGTAGGACTGGAAATTGGTACTATTACGATGTTTTTCCTGGTTGAGATTTCCGTTCGGTGAATAGGATTAAACAATTCTTCCGGCAGATGCAGCTGATCGGCCATATCGTTGTAATGCTTTTTTATCTTTTTAAAAATAAAAATCATGATAGGGATAAAGACAAGCACAACCCAGGCACCGTAAAAGAATTTGCTGATGCCGATAATCAGAACAACGATGCCTGTGGCAACGGCACCAAGACCGTTAATAAAAGCGCGAACTTTCCAATAGGCACCTTGAACTTTATTCCAATGCACAACCATGCCTATCTGGGCAATGGTGAAGGAGAGAAAAACACCGATGGCATAAAGAGAAATCAGATTTTCAGTTTTGCCTTCATAAATATAAATCAAGAGACCGGCGCCAATACTTAACAGGATAATGCCATTGGAAAAGCTTAAGCGGTCACCGCGAAAACCGAGATAGCGTGGCATGTAACCGTCACGGGCCAGAATAGAAAGTAATGGTGGTAAACCATTAAAAGATGTATTGGCAGCGAGATATAAAATCAACATGGTTGTAATCTGTATGTAGTAATAGAACCAATTGGTGCCAAAAGTGAGTTCGGCAATTTTAGATAAAGCCGTAATATTCTCCATCGGCAAAATATGGAAGTGCATAATTAAAAAAGAAATACCGATAAACATGAAGCCTAAGAGTCCGGACATATAGTAGGTTGTCTTTGTTGCATTTTCTACTTCTGGTTTTTTGAACATTGGAACGCCATTGGAAATCGCTTCAATACCTGTCATTGAGCTACAGCCATTGGCAAAGGCTCTTAAAATGAGTAAGGTCATTCCCCAGTTGAATTGTTTTTCCAAAGATTCTGGCGGCAAAGCAGGTGCCTGTTGTGTAAAAGCATGATAGACACCGGTAAATATTAAGGCCAGAATGCCAAAGACAAAAGCATAGGTCGGTATGACGAAAACTGTTGAAGATTCACGGACACCGCGCAGATTAATCAACATTAAGACAAAAAATAAGATAAATAAATCGAGGTTGACTTCATAAGGCAATAAGCTTGGAAAAGCTGAGACGAGTGCAGAAGTTCCTGCACAAATACTTACAGCAACAGTTAAAGTATAATCTGCAAAAAGTGAAGCTGCGGCAACCAAGGCAGGAGCTTCACCAAGGTTATGGAGTGCTACAGAGTAGGAGCCGCCTCCCCCAGGATTAGCTTTGCTGATTTGCACATAGGAAACGGTGACAACTGCTAACAGCAAAAGAATTGCAATTGCTACATTGCTGAGGTAGCCATAAGCCATTAGGCCTGGAACTGCAAGAATCAGCATTATTTGTTCAGGACCATAAGCCACAGAAGACAGGGCGTCGGAAGAAAAGATGGCCAAAGCCTGCCAGTTGGACATTCTTTCGTTTGATGTTTCGCGGTTATCCAGCGGTCTGCCAATCAGCAGACGCTTCATAAATTGCAGCATGATAATATTTTGCCTCCGGTTATATACTATATATTTTAAAAAAGGTACAAAAAAAGACCAATGGGCGGTCTTAACCCCTCTCATTTTGGCCGGCGAAGTTAGCTGACGGGTAGGATGTACAAGAGAAAGCATCCTTCCTACAAAAGTAGGACTAACCCCAAAAACATGGTTCCTCCGCTTCTTAAACTTGAAGAATTTGGCCGTTACCGATATATTATATAACTTTGACGGTATTAAGAAAAGAGAGTTTATAAAAAAATGTAACAAAAAGAACAAATAAATGCAGAAAAGCACCACCAAAATGTTTGAATACTCATGTGAGTTGAAAAAATTCTGGCGGTGCGCTGGTTAGAAAAAGTTATTTTACTACAATTACAGGGCAGCAAGCATGTTTGACAACTGTTGTGCTGACGCTGCCAAGGAAAAATGATTTGGCTGTCCCCAGACCACGGTTACCCATAACGATGGTATCTGCATCTATTTCTTTAGCCATGTCAATTATTCTTTTGGCTGGATCTTTATCAATAGCTTTTTCGAATGCTATATTTTTATAATTGGCTTTTTCTGCTATTTTTTGGGCAATGGCAAGAGCTGCCGCACCGTCTCTTTTCTTTTCTTCGGATGTTTGTTCACAGGTTGGTATTGTCACTGTCTTAGGGTCGACAGGTGCCGATAAGTCATAAGGATCATTTACGTGGGTAACAACAATTTCACTGTCAAAAGCTTTGCCTAATTGTATTGCATATTCTAAGGCTTGAAAAGAGATATAGGATCCATCAATCGGTACAAGAATCTTTTTTAGCATAATTACCGCCTCCCATTAAT
>CAZCMY010000057.1:0-7418 GCA_964500055.1 uncultured Acidaminococcales bacterium
TATATATCATGGGACTCTTCTTCTTGGTGCAGTCCTGTCTTTTGATTATTCAGCCGCTTCTGACTATCTATGTAAAAGAATTAATGGGTGGTATGGATGGCGCGGTTAAGGCTTCCGGTGTGGTTTTTTCGCTGGCGGGCATTGCTGGTATTATGGCAGCACCTTTCTGGGGTAAGACTGGGCAAAGAGTTGGTTTTGCCAAAACGCTGTTTTTTGTCATGGTTTGCGCAGGTCTGACTAATCTATGCCAAGCTTTTGTCAGTGATATCTGGCAGTTTGGTTTAGTGCAGTTTGTTTTCGGGCTTTTCCTGGCTGGTGCGGCACCTAATATTAATGCCGGTATAGTGAAGACAACCGATCCGCTCGTAAGGGGCAAAGCCTTCGGACTTGTAACGGCAGCGCAGCAATCTGGCGGTGTAGTTGGACCGCTTGTTGGCGGTTTTATGGGAACCTTTATGGCTACTAAATATATCTTGGTATTTACAGGTTTGGTTTTGATTTGTACCGGATTGCATATCTATTTCACCAAGGTCAGGCAGCAGGTGGATAAGGAAATTTGGTGAACATAAAGTGAAACATAAGTGTTATTTGTTGACATAGTTGTGGAATTATTTAATAATAATTGTGCAAGTAATGATAAATTAAAGAGAAGGTGAGTAAAAGTGATTAAATCTTTTAATGACATTTTACCGGAAATTGATAAGAAAGCCTGGGCAGCAGAAGATGCAGCTATTATAGGCGCAGTAAAAATGAAGGAGTTCAGCAGTGTTTGGTTTAACTGTACCGTCAGAGGCGATGTTAACCGTATAGAACTTGGCAAATACAGCAATCTTCAGGATAACAGCGTTATGCATGTTTCAGATAAATACGCGTGTATTGTCGGCGATTATGTTACAGTTGGTCATGGCGCCATTCTTCATGCCTGCACCGTTGAAGATCATTGCCTGATTGGTATGGGTTCAACTGTTTTGGATGGTGTGGTTGTTGGTACCGGTAGTATTGTAGCAGCTGGTGCCGTTGTTACTAAAGGGACTATCATTCCTCCGAATTCTTTGGTGGCCGGGGTACCGGCTAAAATACTGAAGACTTTGCCGGAAGGTCATTTGGCCGATATTCATGCCCAAGCAGTAAAATACAAAACATTGTGGACTGAACGCTATAAATTGCTGCCGAATGCCGGTGGCGAAATTTACGATGGACATAAAATAGTTTAGTTTTCACGAGGCTGCTTCATTCTAAGATGGGGCAGCCTTTTTAGGGTTTAATGATAGCAACAAATTAGATTTATCTAAATTTATTATATTTAAAGGAGAAGATGAAATGAGCGAAAACAGACAAATAAGATTTAAAACAAATATGGGTGAATTCGTGGCCGAAATGTTCGAAGACAAAGCACCAAAAACTACCGAGAATTTTATTTCATTAGTTGAAAAGAAATTTTATGATGGTATTATCTTCCATCGCGTTATCGATGGTTTCATGATTCAAGGCGGAGACCCTACCGGAACTGGTATGGGTGGCCCTGGTTACAAGATTGCTGATGAATTTGGTGAAGGCTTGACTCATGATGACGAAGGCTACTTTTCTATGGCTAATGCAGGCCCAAATACAGGCGGCAGCCAATTCTTCATTACTTTGGCACCAACCCCTTGGCTTAATGGCCACCATGCTATTTTTGGCCGTGTCGTAGAAGGCATGGATGTTGTGCGCAAAATCGGCGTAACCAAAACTGATTTCCGTGATCGCCCACTTGAGGATGTAAAGATGGAAACCGTTGAGGTCATAAAATAAGTTGTCTTCATACGTATATGTCCTGCGTTGCGGTGATGGTTCACTGTATACCGGCTGGACAAATGATTTGGAACAAAGACTTGCGGCACATCAAAGTGGTAAAGGTGCAAAATATACCAGAGGCAGGCTGCCAATAGAAATGGTTTATTTTGAAGAAATGCCAGATAAATCTGCAGCCCTTAAAAGAGAAAATGAACTTAAAAAACTCAAAAAAGCAGAAAAAGAATTGTTGATAAAAACTTCAAGATAATTCTGACTATATGAAAATATTGGACACTGTTGAATTTTTCCAAAAGTGTAAATAATGTTTTATATATCTTGTCAAAGTCAAGACCCCATGCTATAATGAGCAGGTAGAAAGAAGGCCGACTTGCAGAGAATACTTTAACGCACGAGCAGCGGAGTTTTCATGTAGCACTTTTTTCGGAAATATTTTTTATTTTTAGGAGGCCAAGAAATATGACTGGCAAAGTAAAATGGTTCAACGCAGAAAAAGGTTATGGTTTCATCGAACGTGAAGATGGTGGCGATGTTTTCGTACACTTCTCCGCAATTCAATCTGAAGGTTTCAAAACCCTTGAAGAAGGTCAAGCAGTTGAATTCGATGTTGTCCAAGGCAACCGCGGTGAACAAGCTGCAAACGTTGTTCGTCTGTAATTATAGTAATTAATTAATTTTAATAATATAACTACTGAACAAATCGAAGGAGCATTTTCTTAGAAAATGCTCCTTCTTTTTTTTCGCCTTTTATTAATGTATAATGGTGTATCAAGGGGTGTTCAAGATGAAAAGAAACTTTATGCTTTTCCTAACGCTGCTGCTGTTAGTTGCATTCCCAATAATCGTAGCTGCTGATGAAAGAGACGAAGATAATATAAATAGACAAAAAGTATTACAGGAATATGATGAGGCACATCTGATTGCTCTGGCGGCTGCTACATGCGCTGGGACATATGTTCCTGACGGTATTGCTTCAGAGTATTCCTATCTGGGAGAATATGGTTTTGTTATTCAACCATATACTGTTAATGATGGCAATCGTGAAGCTAATTTTACGTTTGCTTATAATAAAACAATCACACAAGGTAAAAAGTTGTTTGTGTTGGCTTTCAGAGGCAGCGCTTCCCTCAAAGACTGGGAAGTTAATTTCGCAACTTCAAAAGTTGCTTATGGCGGTACCAGTCCCGAAGAGTTTGCCGAAATAGCGCAAGAGGTTAAAGATACTTCCGTACCAGCAGTTCACAGGGGTTTTAATGAATATGTAAATGCTGCCTTTAGTTTAAAACCTGAAGTGACAGGTGCTGGAATCAATAAAGACATGGCCACTATTCTAAGAGATGATCCTGACGCCGTGTTGCTTTTGACTGGACATAGCCTGGGCGGTGCTGCTGCAACTTTATTTGCAGAAAGGCTGGTAAGCATGGGCATTCCTAAGGAAAAGGTGCCTGTAATTACTTTTGGCGCACCGGCTATAGGTAATTCTGCGTTTGCCATGGCTTATGGAGATAAGATAGATTTACTGCGCATTAAAACCTCACATGATCCTATTCCGGGAGGGTTACAGACTTTTGTTGGCGGCTTTAAGCAGTTTGGCAGAGAAAAAGTTTTCAACCTTTCGAGTCGTTTTGCTGACTATCAGCATCCTGTGTCTTATTATTTCGATTTAGCTGTAAAAAACTACTATGAAGCTTATGATAGAGCTATTGAAGCAGGAATATTGAAAGAGCAGCCAGATAAGAAAATAACTAATAAAGAGCCTTTGGTTGCTATTGTAGTAGGCGCACCAAGAAACATACAATCTCGTCCGTTTACACCGAATATAAAGAGGTTTATTCTAGATGAGTATCGTACAGTTTTACCTAGCTACATTGTTCTAGAAAATAATGCCGATCTTTACGATTCTACAAAATATGATCTTGGTCAAATGGCCGAAGATGCCAGAACGGTAGGCGCTGATTATATACTGATTCTCGAAATAGACAGCAAGAGGCTTGCCCAAGAAGATAAATGGTATCTTTCGATGAATCAGGCAATGTTTAGAACTGACGGCAGTCTGGTTTCCCTTAGCAGTTATGGACGCAGACTAACTTATGACCAAGGCGTGATGCAGTGTACTATTTCTAATCTGGAACAATGCCGTAATGAATTAAGAGAAAAATTTGGCTGGATACATACAGAAATTGAACAGAAACAGGGTGCTTATATTGAAGATAATTGATGCTCACATGCACTTCTATGATATTGAAGGTTTCCGCGAGGCAGCTAAGCAAGCTGGTCACGAAAATACCTCAGAGCATTATCTCAAGGCATGCACTGAGAATGACGTGGTATTTTCCATTGCCATGGGTAATGCCGAAGGTGAAGAATCAATCTACGGCGGCAGCACACCGCGTGTGCCTGATCTGGCCGGCAAATTTAACTATAAGGAATATAATCAGCCTAGGACTATAGGATATTGCTGTGGCGTAAAAAGCGATGAATTAACTCAAGATAATGCAGAAAAAACTGCACTTGAGTTTGAACGGTACATCAATACCCCTCAATGCGTAGGAATCAAGCTTTATCCTGGCTATCGACATGTCTATGTTTATGACAGTGTTCATTATCCGCTGTATGAGTTAGCAAGAAAATATGATTTACCGGTGGTCATTCATACCGGTGATACTTCAAATACAACTGCCATTTTAAAATACGCGCATCCACTTACTGTTGACGAAATAGCAGTGCGCTATCCTGATGTTCGTTTCGTTATTGCTCACTGCGGTAATCCTTGGCTTGTCGACGCAGTTGAAGTCGCGGCAAAAAATGACAATGTTTTTCTGGAGTTATCAGGCTTGGCTTTTGGTAATTTTGACGCAAAAACATTTTATTCAAGGCAAAAGGCATATTATGATTACCTGCGTATGTGGCTTGATTACTTTGACAGGTATGATAAAGTGATCTATGGCAGTGATTGGCCGCTGGTTAATATCCCAAATTATATTGCGCTGATGAAAATAGTTGTTCCTGAAGAATGGCATCAGGCTGTTTTTTATGATAATGCGCTGCGTATTTTCCCCAAAATCAAAAATTTATTATAATAAAAACCCCAAGCTAATGCTTGGGGTTTTTCGTTATATAACTTTAGTTGTCCAATCTTCGATATTCATTACGGAGGTTATCCAGTCTTCATAAAATTCCGGTTCATGGGAAACCAAGAGAACACTGCCCTTGAATTCCTTGAGGGCTTTTTTTAGTTCCTCTTTGGCATCAACGTCAAGATGGTTGGTCGGCTCGTCCAAAACCAGCCAATTTACTTCTTTTAGCATTAATTTACAAAGACGTACTTTAGCAGCTTCACCGCCAGAGAGTACGAAAACTTTGCTTGTTATATGTTCGTTGGTTAAACCGCAGGCTGCAAGAGCGGCACGGATTTCATAGTTGGTCATGCCTGGATATTCAGCCCATACTTCTTCCAAAGCAGTATTTTCGTTCTTGGTGCGTTCTTCCTGCTCAAAATAACCTGGCACCAAAAACTCACCAAGTTCAACCTTGCCGGCCAGTGGCTGAATTTGGCCGAGGATTGTTTTTAACAGTGTTGTTTTGCCGAGACCGTTAACACCTTTGATGGCAATCTTTTGCCCGCGTTCCAGGGAGAAAGAAACCGGTCTTGTAAGAGGAGTATCATAGCCGAGAACGAGATCTTTCGCTTCTACGATGAAACGGCTAGGAGTACGCGCCTCTTTGAACTTGAAGTTCGGTTTTATCTTTTCTCGTGGTTTTTCGATAATGTCCATTTTATCCAGTTTTTTCTGGCGGCTTTTGGCGCGGCCGGTTGTGGAAATTCTGGCCTTATTGCGAGCTATGAAATCCTCTAACTGAGCAACTTCCTGCTGCTGGCGCTCATAAGCACTGTTTTGCTGTGACTTATAAATGGCAGACAACTCAAGGAACTTATCATAATCACCGGTATAACGGGTTAATGTACAGTTTTCCAAATGATAAATTACGTTAACTACTTTATTCATAAAAGCAACGTCATGAGAAATCAGAATGAAACTGTTTTCATAGTTTTGCAGAAACTTGGTCAGCCATTCAATGTGTTCTTCGTCGAGATAGTTGGTTGGTTCGTCGAGCAGCATAATTGAAGGGTCTTGTAAGAGAAGTTTTGTCAGTAAGACCTTGCTGCGCTGACCGCCGGATAAATCTGCAACGTCACGATCGAGGCCTATGTCGCCTAACCCAAGACCATTGGCAACTTCTTCTATTTTCGCATCAAGTGAATAAAAACCGCTGTGTTCTAACTCTGACTGGATTTCGCCAACGGTTATCATCATTTTGTCGAGTTCTTCAGGTGTAGCATCAGCCATTTTGTCGTAAAGTTCCAGCATCTGCTGCTCTTCTGCGTACATTTTATCGAAGGCGGTTCTTAGGATTTCACGAATGGTCGTACCAGCTTGCAGAGTGCTTTGCTGATCAAGATAGCCTACGGTTACGCGCCCCGGCCATTCTACTTTGCCTTCGTCCGGTAAAAGGTGCCCGGTGACAATGTTCAGAAAGGTTGATTTGCCTTCGCCGTTAGCACCAACGAGGCCGACATGCTCACCACGGAGCAGTTTAAAAGATACATCCTCCAGGATCTGGCGACCACCGAAAGAATGAGATACATTGGTAACGTTTAAATAACTCATTTCCTACCTCTTTCAAATATTAATCCTTACAATTTTAACTTAATAGTGAACTTTTTGTCAAAGATTATAATTAAATAAAGGATATTAGATATATGCGTCGAAGATAAAAATCTATAACTCTGGAAAGGAGGTAAATCGAATGATTTTTACTGATCTGTCCAAAATCAATGACTTGCTGCCTTATATGTCACTGCGCATTGGGAAGGCTTTGGCTTATGTCAGAGATACAAACTTTGCTGACTTGCCAAATGGTGAATACGAAGTAGAGGGACGGGACATCTTTGCCCGTGTCAATACTTATGAAACAGAACCAATGGAGGACAAAAAGCCAGAGTCGCATATTAAATACATTGATGTTCAATTTTTGGTTTCAGGGAAAGAAAGTATTGGTTTTTGCCCTTTGACTGAAGAACATAAAGTAGTTGAAGATTATGCAGAGAAACAGGATCTGCTATTCTATGAAAGAGCTTACAACGAGAACTTTGTGCATATGCAGGCGGGCGATATTGCCATATTTTTCCCTTGGGAAATACATCGTCCTGGATGTAATTCCGGCAGCGAAAAAAACCAGGTTAAAAAGGTCGTTGTGAAAGTAAGAAACGGCGGCTGAGATTTTTTTAAAAAAGTGTTGACATTATTACGGTATCCCCGTATAATATCACTTGTGACGTTACCAGTCACAAAAATTCCTCGATAGCTCAATCGGTAGAGCACTCGGCTGTTAACCGAGTTGTTGTAGGTTCGAGTCCTACTCGGGGAGCCAATGGCCGGTTGGTCAAGCGGTTAAGACATCGCCCTTTCACGGCGGTATCGGGGGTTCGATTCCCCCACCGGTCACCATTCCGGGCGGTTAGCTCAGCTGGGAGAGCGCCTGCCTTACAAGCAGGATGTCGGCGGTTCGATCCCGTCACCGCCCACCACTAAATCAAGCACTTCATATGAAGTGCTTTTTTTGTT
>CAZCMY010000058.1:0-2992 GCA_964500055.1 uncultured Acidaminococcales bacterium
TTAGCTTCCCGCAAGATGCGCAGCTGATGAGAAATAGCAGATTTTGTCATATTGAGTAATACGGCAAGGGCGCAGACACACATTTCGTTTTGGCTTAAGGCAGAGAGTATGTTGCATCTGGTGCTGTCACCCATGATTTTAAATAAAGCCGAAACTTCAGCTAATACAGGCTCATCATACATTTTTGCACGGACTGTCTCGACAATGCCGGCATGAATCATTTCGCATTCGTTATTTTTGTTCACCATTATACCACCTTCCTTTTTGTGGAAGTATCTAAAAACATTATAGTTTGCTAGGATTGTTTTTGTCAAAATTGACTAGGTTATCACTTGACAGTTGAATATACGCTCAACTATAATTTAAATATAAAGTTGAATGGTTGCTCAACTGAAATAATGGAGGGATATATTATGAAGAAATCATTTAAGTTAGTGGGTCTTGGTTGTGCCAACTGTGCGGCAAAAATGGAAAATGCTATCAGCAAATTGCCGGAAGTTTCATCTGTTTCCATAAATTTTCTGACGACCAGAATGACAATTGAAGCCGAAAGGGAACAAATGGATGCCATCATCGCAGCGGCACAAAAAATAGTCAAAAATTACGAACCCGATGTAAAGATAGAAAAGGCGTAAAGACAAATGATGAATCAGAAGAAACAGCTTTTCAGAATTGTCATCAGTGGCACTATTTTTGTTATTGCACTGGTGGCAGGTTTCGATAATCCTATATTAAATTTGACATTATATCTTGCGGCCTATTTAATCGTTGGCGGTGATGTTGTCTTGCGCGCATTGAGAAACATTACGCGCATGCAGGTATTTGACGAAAATTTTTTGATGTTTATTGCAACGGTAGGCGCTTTTCTGATAGGGGAATATCCGGAAGCAGTAGGTGTCATGCTGTTTTATCAGATAGGCGAACTGTTCCAGAGCTATGCTGTCGACAAGTCCAGAAAATCCATCGCCGAACTGATGAATATTCGACCGGACTACGCAAACTTGAAGCGTGACGGCGAAATCAGCAAAGTAGATCCCGACGATGTCTTAGTCGGTGATGAAATCATCATAAGACCAGGTGAAAGGATTCCGCTTGATGCTGTTGTCATAGTTGGTTCTTCTATGGTTGATACCTCTTCTCTTACCGGTGAAGCGGTGCCGCGCAAGGTGGCTTGTGGCTCTGAGCTGCTCAGTGGTTGTATCAATCTAAGCGGTCTCTTAACTGCTCGCGTTACGAAAGAATTCGGCGACTCTACGGTAAGCAAAATTCTTGATTTAGTAGAGAATGCTACTGCCAAAAAATCAAAGTCGGAGAATTTTATTACGAAGTTTGCCAGGGTTTACACACCAGCTGTTGTAATTCTAGCTGCTATGCTGGCTTTTATTCCCCCATTGACTTTTAGTGATGCGCCTTTCACGGAATGGATTTTCAGAGCATTGACATTTCTTGTCATCTCTTGCCCCTGCGCTTTGGTAATCTCAGTTCCTCTCAGCTTCTTCGGTGGTATAGGAGGGGCCTCCAGACAGGGCATTCTGGTCAAGGGCGGCAATTATCTTGAAGCTTTGGCAAAAACGGAGATTGTCATTTTTGATAAAACAGGTACTTTGACCAAAGGTGTTTTCGATGTTCAGGAGATTGTCACCAAAGACATGAAACCTGAAAAGCTTTTGGAACTGGCAGCTTTGGCGGAAAGCCACTCTAACCATCCTATTTCCCTGTCCTTGAAGAGAGCCTATAATAAAGAAATAAAAAGTGATATTGATATAGATGTACAGGAAATAGCAGGTCTTGGTGTTCAGGCTGTTATTGAAGGCAGAGAAATACTAGTCGGCAATGCCAAGCTGCTGGCAGAAAAAGGAATAGTACATAATGAACCGGAAAATACAGGCACCATTATTCATATAGCAGTTGATGGCAACTATGAAGGATATATTGTAATCGCAGATGAGATTAAGCCGGATGCAGCTAAGACGATCAGATCTCTTAAGGCTGAGGGCGTCAAACAAACGATCATGCTGACAGGCGATAAAAAGAGTGTTGGCGCACAAGTAGCGAAGGAATTAGGCATTGATCAGGTCTATACAGAACTATTGCCTGGCGATAAAGTTCAGAAGCTGGAAGAAATCATGGCAAGAAAAAGTAAAAAAGGTAAGGTAGCTTTTGTTGGCGACGGTGTCAACGATGCGCCTGTTTTAGCAAGATCAGATGTTGGCATTGCCATGGGTGGTTTGGGTTCAGACGCTGCTATTGAAGCCGCTGATGTGGTAATTATGACGGATGAGCCTTCGAAAATTGTCAGTGCCATCAAGATTGCCAAGCGTACTGTTCTGATCGCTAAGCAAAATATTTTCTTTGCCTTAAGTGTGAAATCGGTGGTATTACTTTTGGGAGCATTAGGGTTGGCTAATATGTGGGCGGCTGTGTTTGCGGATGTAGGCGTTTCTGTTATCGCGATTCTCAATGCTATGAGAGTGTTAAATACCAACAGCAGCTTGCAATAAATACTAAGTAATAAATATTCTGAAAATACATACAAATATCAATTAAAGACAAATATTTACAAATATAATCAAATATTCGCAAGAGTGTAAATAGTCATACTAGAAAATAAGTGATAGAATAAATGCAATAAATGAATATTCTGTATATTATACAAAATATTCTACTGTATATTTAAAGGAAAGGAGGAGTGAGCAAAAATGATACGTAGTTTTGAAAAAAATGGTAGATTTTATTTCGATGATGGACGGCAGACAATCGAAACAGTCGAATTGATTGATTGTAACTTGGTTGTCTATGACAGGCTTTTTGGTTATCTTTATAAAAGTAAAACTATAGAAGAATATGAAAAAGAAGATTGATTTTAGAGGGTAAAGCGACCAGCTACAATAGGCATAGGCCGCACTTTTTATGTAAGATTCATGTTATCTTTTATACATGTTAATCAGACGGACCAATGGGAAAAGCCCCATTGGTCCGTTTTCGCGTCTAA
>CAZCMY010000058.1:3092-7244 GCA_964500055.1 uncultured Acidaminococcales bacterium
AATTGGTTCTTGACTAAGTTGTAATAGATGTTTTTATTATTTATTAAATCCGTATGTGTCCCGGTTTCGACAACCATGCCCTTATCCAGAACAATAATCTGGTCGGCATTGCGCACTGTGCTCAAACGATGGGCAACAATAACGACGGTCTTATCCAGAAAAAATTGTTCCAGGTTCTTCATGATAATGGCTTCATTATTGGCATCTAAAGAATTTGTGGCCTCATCAAAAAAGATAAAATGTGGATTTTTGTAAACCGCACGAGCAATCAAGATGCGTTGTTTCTGTCCTTGGCTCAATCCTTGTCCGTCTGCACCAATAGTGGTTTTGTATTTTAGGGGTAAAGATTCTACAAATTCTTCGATATTAGCTGTTCTGGCAGCAAGTCGGAGCTTCTCTTCGTCAACCATTTCTTCCTGCAGAGCTATATTATTGGCAATTGTGTCAGAAAAAATATATCCGTCCTGAAGAACGCTGCCACATTCCTGACGCCACGCTTTTTTCTGTATTTTGCTTAAAGGGGTATCGCCAAGAAAAATTGCACCGACAATTGGTTCGTATACTCCCAGTATTAATTTAAGCAGAGTAGTTTTTCCGCTGCCGCTAGCACCAACAATCGCAGTTGTTTTTTTACCGGGGATGGTGAGAGCAATATTTTGCAGGACTTTTTCTGAGTAAGGACTGCCGTATTGGAAAGAAACATTGTCGAAGACGAGAGAGTCTTCTGTGGAGATATTGGTGATGACTTGTTCGTTGGGATCTTCGTCTTCTTTCAAATTTTTGACTTCTTCAATGCGTTCCAGGCTGATTTTTGCGTCCTGCGCAACTGTTATGAAATGCATGAGCTGCTCAACCGGACCATTGAGCTGCCCGAGAATGAATTGAATGGCCAGCATCATACCGAGGGAGATTTCGTCATTAATTACAGAGCGTGCAGCCCAGTAGGTAATGATGATGTTCTGGGTTTCCTGCAACAGGAAGCAGCCTGTTTCTTGTTTTTGGTTCAAGGCCATAGCTTTGCGGCCTAGCCTAAACAAACCGTCCTGCAGGTTCACCCAGCTTTTGATTTTTTGCTGTTCACAATTATTGAGTTTTATTTCCTGCATGCCCATGATTAATTGAATGATCTGGCTCTGGTTTTTCCCCATTTGCTTAAACTTATCGAAATCAAGAGCTCTGCGTTTTGCCAGGAAAAGTTTTAACCAGCCCAGATACAAGAGAGTTCCGGCAATAAAGATAACAAAGATGGGTAAGCTGTAAATGGCGAGGACGGTGCCGAAAACCATAAGGTTTAATATAGTGAGAATAATATTTAAGACTGACGATGTCAGAAATAATTCTATGCGCTGGTGATCACCGATGCGCTGCAGTGTATCACCAACCATTTTGACATCGAAATATCGGAGAGGCAGTTTTGTTAGTTTAACCAGAAAATCATGAACGAGCCTGATGTTTAAGGGCGTACTGATATGAAACAAGAGCCAGCCCCGCAAAAAACTGACAGAGGCCCGGCTGAGCATGAGCAGCAACTGCCCAAACAGAATTAATTCTAAAAAACCGAGATCTTTTTTCTGCACACCGTTATCAACTACGGCTTGCGCCAAAAAAGGCAATGCAAGTTGCACGGCGCTGCCCAACAGCATTAGAAAAAATAGCCGCAGCAGTAAATGTTTGTATTCCTTCAAATAAATAAACAGAGCAGAAAATCCGTTGCCTGTTTTCAGATGCTCCGGCTTTTGGTAAAAGGCATCTGTCGGTTCCATTAAGAGAGCATAACCTTGCTGGTCATTAATTGCCCAATGACTTAGGAAATCTTTTTTGGTAAAGCGTCTTTTGCCACTGGCAGGATCAGCAACAAAAATAACATCATCGGAAATTTCATAAACAATAACGAAATGTTCGTGATCCCAATGAACTATGCAGGGAAGTGGCACGTTCAGAGACAGATCAGCCAGCGAAATAAGTGCGCACTTGGCATTCATGCCCATTTCTTTGGCCGCATCCCGCAAACAAAGCAGAGAAGTGCCTTCCCGGTCTGCATAACATTTTTCGCGAAGATAGGCGAGGGAATAATCTTTGCCATAAAAGCTGGCAATCATGCGCAGACAAGTCGGACCACAGTCCATAGCGTCGTATTGTTGATAAATAGGGAATTTCTTCTCAAAATTCATTGATATCGACAACCCCAATATAATTTTTGCGATCATTGCGGTAGGCAAAGATTTTCGTCAGCAAATCAGGATGTTTGCGGGCAAGCTGAATAAAACAGTTAAAGTCATATTCTGTGCGCAGACGGAAACAATCACATTCTTGTTTGGAAGGATTGATGAAATGGTCACCGTCTAGTCTGGCAGCGGCACAGATAGTACAAAAGTTGACGTTCCAGCAGCTCCGGCAAGTCGCGTTATTAATGGTTGAATTATATTTTTGATAAAAAGCAAGCAGTTTTTGGAAATCCAAACCTGTTTCGCAGTTGCCAATGGGCAAAGTATCGCTGACTTTGTGACAGATCAAATAATCACCGTTAGCTGCCAGCATCAGGTTGTCAAAACCCATCGGGCAGGTCAGCATAATATTTAAACAATCCTTGCCAACGGGATGATCAGTATTCAGCTTAGCAAAAGGAAAGATATTGGCAAAGTTATTCATATGAGAGGCAGGGTCTTCTTTGACGGCAGCCACCATTTTTTCAAAGTTTGCAAGGTCCTCCGCCAGCTCTTTTTTGTAGTAATTGCTTTCGGCATTGATATCATAGATAAAGGTACCGGCATAGTCTACAGAGAAGTGTTGGCAGGCTAATGTGCCGAGCGTAGCTGTAAAATCAACGCATTTGTTGTAGTCGTGTTCCGCGGTATAAACGCCGAAGATGGTTACTTTGCTTTGAAGATATGATGGGCAAAAATCTTTTATTTTCTTCAAATTTTGGTAGGCCAAAGCAAAGGTCCCTGAACCATCAGGGAAGACACGAAATTTGTCATGCTCTTCCTGGGGGCCGTCCATACTGGCAAATAATGTAACGTTGTTGTGCACAAGGAAGCTTAGAATTTCTTCGTTCATTATTGATAAATTGGTATTAGCAGTAAAAGCTAAGGCAGTAATAGGTATATTATATTTATCCCAAGGCAGGCTTTTGAAATAGGCTGCACTTTTCTTGATGAGCTCAAAATTCAGGAAGGGTTCGCCGCCATACCAGGAGAGCGTAGGGGGCACGGTTGCCAGAAGCAGCATCTGTTTTTCTTCTGTTAGTTTTTGGAACAGGGCAGTATACTTATCAAAATAATATTGAATACCTTTATAGGCAATTTCTTCGCTCATATTCAGCTGCGAAGCCTCACCTTTTTGCGCGGCAAGAGTTCTTCGGCAGTAGCGGCAGGCATAATTGCAATTTTGCGTCACTTCCAGACAGAACTTCCTCAGCAGGATGCTTTCATTATAATATTCTAATTGTGCCGTCAGTGTCTCACTATTAACCGTCGATATCTCGGCGGCAGGGCCTTTGCTGAAGACACCGGCATTTTTTAAACTTTGCAATTTGCTAAGCAATGTTTGTAAATGTGGTCTGGTTAGCTGTTCAGCATATTTTTCATCGATTACTTCTAATGCGCAGTTATTTAAAAAATCAAAAAGGACGTTTTTTTCTATTGGCGACATCAGAAAGGCTAAATGTGCTTTGGCGTCATAAAACAGCACATCGTCACCATAGCTGAACATTTTGATCAAAGGATATTCCCGGAGAAAATCTTGGCTCTCAGAGGTCATTATACATTGCTCCTTTAATAGTTCATGCCAATATCAGTTTCAGTTTTGATATTGGCATGAGGAGAGATTTTTCTTTTTTGTTTTACCAGGGTTGTGAACCGCCGGCAAAAGTGCTGGCTGCAGAAGCGCTTTTGTTAGAATCCTTGGTATCTGCCGTTACGTTGCTCTGGCTGCAGGAACAAGAGCAGGAACAGCTGCAGGTTTTGCCGCCTTTAACAGTCTCAGCTTCTTCGACGCTTAGCTCTGTCACATGTTTGAGAAATTCCATGAAATTAACCCCTCTCATTTAAAGATGACCTTAGATACAAATTGGTTTACTAGTTAAACCAAATGCATTTTACAGATAATTCGACATATTTTTTTATATACCTTTTCGCTAAAGGTCAGAAATAT
>CAZCMY010000059.1:0-7169 GCA_964500055.1 uncultured Acidaminococcales bacterium
TTTTCGCCAATCATATAGTTACAGGCATCGCCGAGGATAGCTGCGGTAAGACAAATGATGAAGAGCGTTGGTAAATGCAGACTGTCTGCAGTGGCTGCCAGAGCTCCGCAAGCAAATAGTAAAGAGTCGCCGGGTAAAAAAGGTGTAACAACCAAACCTGTTTCGCAGAAAAAGATGGCGAACAGCAGAAAATAAATGAGGTAGCCGTGATCCTGCATGATAGCGGGAATATAGCGGTCAAAGTGCATAACATACTCAGTGAAGTAAAAAAACATGGTATTGAAATAATATAGTAAAGTTTCCATAGAACAGTCCTTCCGAAAGAATTATTAACTTATAGTTTATCACAGAAACGTGAGAGCGCAATAGCGGGAAAAGTGCTATAATAAGTAATACCATGTACAAAGGAGTAAAAAGTATGTCAGAAAACAATTCACCATGTTGGTGCGGCAGCGGCAAAGCTTATAGCGAATGCCATCTGCCCATTGAAAAAAAGATACAGGAATACAAAGAAAAAGGCTACGAAGTGCCTGACCTCTCTATGCTGAAAACGCCGGAGCAGATTGCCGGCATCAAGGAATCCTGCGATATTAATACGGGTGTACTTGACTATGTTGAGCAACACATCAAGGCTGGCATGAGCACAGAAGACATTGATGTCATGGTCTACGATTATACTGTTTCCCATGGCGCAATTCCGGCACCACTGAATTTTATGGGCTTTCCAAAGAGCTGCTGTACTTCAGTAAACGAAGAGGTTTGCCATGGCATTCCCGACAAAAGCGTAATTTTGAAAAGCGGCGATATTATTAATGTGGACGTATCAACAATTTATAAAGGCTATTACTCTGATGCTTCACGTATGTTCATGATTGGCAAGGTTGATAAGAAGAAACAGGACCTCGTGGCTATTACCAAAGAATGCCTGAGAATAGGCATTGAAGCGGCTAAACCATGGGCCTTTATGGGAAATATAGGTGCTGCTATCGGTAATTATGCTCATAAACGCGGCTACTCAGTAGTGCGTGAATTCGGCGGCCATGGCGTTGGTATTGAATTCCACGAAGAACCTTTTGTTTGTCATGTAGGCAAAAAAAATACCGGGATGCTGTTAGTGCCCGGCATGATTTTTACTATTGAACCTATGATCAATATGGGTAAGAAAGATATCTATGTTGATGCAGAGAATGAGTGGACGGCGCTGACGATAGATGGTATGCCGTCAGCTCAATGGGAGCATACAGTATTAATAACCGAAAAGGGCGCAGTAAGTCTGACCTATTGATTTTGCTTCTGACCAGATATAACGCTTTGCCCTTGAGGCAAGGCGTTATTATTCTTTTTTGCCTTTTTTCTGCCAGAATTCATGGAATTTTTTTACCATGGCTTTCTGCGCTAACTGCTCCGGCCATAGTTCCTGATTAGGAGAATTGCGCATAGCGGCCGCAAGATGGTCGTAAACTTCCGGATTGATGCTGGCAAGCGCTTTGATGTGCTCTTTTATTTCCTGACGTTTGGTGTGACCATCATATGGACAGGGATTTTTCAGGGGCTGCAGGCCGATTGCTTTGCCGGCGGCGATAACTTCCGCTTCCCTGTAATAAAGAAGAGGCCTTAAGACAGTCATGCCAGAGCGTGACAGCTTGGTTACCGGCAGAAAAGTACGTAACTGGCCGGAAGTAAGAACATTCATCAGAAAAGTTTCCACGGCGTCGTCATGATGGTGCGCCAGGGCGATTTTATTAAAACCAAGTTCTTTTGCTTTGCGGTTAGTTGCGCCTCGTCTAAAAAAGGCACAAGTAAAACAAGGTGTGCTGCCCTTATTTTGCCAGGCTTCCATTACGTCGACTTTTTCGTGATAATGTTTGAGCCCATAGCTTGCACAGAACGCCTGTAATTCTTTCTCAGGAAAGTCGGGGCTGAACATACCGTCAACAGTGTAGCAGGCAAGCTCGAATTTAATTGGAGAATATTTTTGCGCTTCTGCTAAAGCTGCAGTCAGAAACATGCTGTCTTTGCCACCAGAGAGACCAATCAGAATTTTGTCTCCTTCGCTAAGCATGTCAAACTCAATTAAAGCGCGCCAGAGTTTGCTGAGTGATTCAGCAGGAACATAAGGTTTATCAGACATTTGAATTATACGTTGCCAGAGACCATAAACGGCTTGGTTGCAACGTTTCCTCCTTATATAGCAATATTAATTGTAATTATTATGACATAAAGTTACAAAAAAAGCATTAGAAGGAAAGCGGCAAATCTGTTAAAATTATATTTGGACTTATTATTTAGAAATGGACTTGTGAGGAAAACATGAACAAAATTTTGCACGGATTGAACAAAGAACAGACGGCAGCAGTACAACATACAGAAGGGCCAATGCTGATCATGGCAGGTGCCGGTTCCGGTAAAACGAAGACTCTTACATGCCGTATTGCATGGCTGCTCGAGCAAGGTGTAGCGCCTTATAAAATTTTGGCCATAACTTTTACCAACAAGGCAGCGGGAGAAATGCGCAGACGTGTCGACAAAATGGTCGGACCTGCGGCAAAAGATGTTTGGCTTTTTACTTTTCATGCTTTTTGCGCACGTTTTTTGCGCATGGAGATTGATAAACTTGGCGGCTATGCTTCTAATTTTGTTATTTATGATACTAATGACAGCAAAAATGTGCTGAAAGAAGTATTGAAAGAATTGAATCTTGATGATAAGAACTTCCCGGTTAATTCCCTTATCGGGCAGATTTCCAATGCTAAGAATAATATGCAGGATGCCAGGGAATATGCGCGCAATGCTGCTGATTTTCATTCGCAGAAGATTGCAGAAATCTTTAATGTTTATGAAAAGAAATTACTGCTGAATAATGCGTTGGATTTTGATGACCTTTTACTCTTAACAATTCGTCTCTTACAGCAGAATGAAGAAGTAAGAACAAAATATCAGGAAAGATTTTCCCATATAATGGTCGACGAATATCAGGATACCAATCATGTACAGTATCTGCTGACGAAGATTCTGAGCGAAAAACATCACAATCTTTGCGTGGTTGGCGATGTCGATCAAAGTATTTATGGCTGGCGCGGTGCTGATATTCAGAATATCCTGGATTTTGAGAAGGACTATCCGGATGCTAAAGTTATTAAACTCGAACAGAATTATCGCTCCACACAGGTAATTCTTGATGCGGCTAATGCTGTTATTGAAAATAATACGGCACGCAAGCCAAAAGAACTCTGGACGGAAAATCCTAACGGAACGCCGATTACTTATTATCAGGCCGTTGATGAGCGCGATGAAGCACGGTTCGTAATAGAACAAGTCTTGGAGCTGCAGCGTGAAGAGAATATCAAGCTCGGCGATGTCGCTGTATTATATCGTACTAATCCGCAGTCACGTATTTTTGAAGAAATGCTGATCAAGAGCGGTTTGCCTTACGTTATGGTAGGCGGCCAAAAGTTCTATGACCGTAAGGAAATCAAAGATATTCTGGCATATCTGCGCGTTCTTTATAACCCTAATGATACATTGAGTTTATTGCGTATCATTAACGTACCAAGACGCGGTATCGGTGATGCGACAATCGGCAAGCTACAAGCCTGTGCACTGGAAAATGGAAGTAATCTATTTGAGATAGTTTCCAATCCAACTTTGGTCAAGGGACTGAGCAGCCGTTTTGTCAGCAAATTGGAGGAATTGGCTTCTATTGTCTTTGCATTGATGGAAATGGCAACGGTTATGCCTGTGGAGAATCTTTTGCAAGAGGTTATGAACAGAACTGGTTATCTGGAAGAGCTGGAGAGCGAACATACAGTACAGGCACAAGGCAGAATAGACAACTTGCAGGAACTTATAAGCGTAGCTAAGGAGTTTGCGGCTTCAGAAGAAGAGAATAGCCTGGAAAATTTCCTTGGTCATGTTGCTTTGGTAGCAGATATAGACGACGCTCACATTGATGGTGATGCATTAACTTTGATGACCTTACATTCGTCAAAAGGACTGGAGTTCCCGATAGTCTTCCTGGCTGGGCTGGAAGAAGGTATGTTCCCACATCAACGTACATTGATGGATGAGGAAGAAATAGAAGAGGAACGCCGTTTGTGCTATGTAGGAATTACGAGAGCAGAAAAACATTTGTTCCTGACGGGAGCCAAGATGAGAATGGTCTTCGGCCATACAGTTATGTACCCGCCATCCAGATTCTTGAAAGAAATTCCTCGTGCACTTCTAACAGTTAAGAAAAAAGAAGTTGAACAGCGAGTTTTGCACGATACTGATAATAGAAAAATTGAAAAAGTCGGCGAAATGAATTGGTTGATAAAAAAACCTGCAAAGAGTTTTGTGCCGACGAGTTCCATAGAACAAGGAATTGCCAAATTTATTGTTGGTGATAAAGTTACACATGCTAAATGGGGCTTAGGCACGATTGTCAGCGCTAAGGATAATACTGATGGGCAGGAAGTAAAAGTTGCTTTCGCCGGTGAAGGTGTGCGCAGTCTTTTGACGAAATTTGCTGTATTGAAGAAAGTTTAAGGGCAAAGAGCAGAGGGGAGCATTTCGGATGGATGATTTATCTAAAGTGCAGGCCACGAAAAAAATAGAAGACCTGCGTACGCAAATCAGGCGGCATGAGCATTTATATTATGTGCTCGATATGCCGGAAATATCAGACGCCGAATATGACGAGCTGGTTGCAAACTTGCGTAAACTGGAAACTCAGTACCCTGACCTTATTACGCCGGATTCTCCAACTATGCGTGTTGGCGGACATGTAGCCCCAAGTTTCAAAGAAGTAAAGCATATAACGCCACTTTTGAGTTTGGGCAATGTCTTCTCCGCAGAGGAAGTCAGAGATTTTGCCAGGAAAGTTCACAGCGGTTTGCCGGAAGGTACTAAAGTTGAATATGTCGTGGAACCAAAAATTGACGGACTTGCCTGCAGCCTGATTTATGAAAAAGGCCGTTTTGTACGAGCTGCGACACGCGGAGATGGCACAGTAGGTGAGGATGTTACCAATAATGTGCGTACTATTCGCAGTATTCCTTTGACTTTGCAACTGGCCCCGGGAGAAAGAGCTCCGGAACTATTGGATGTCCGCGGTGAGGTTTATATGCCTAGGCGTGCTTTTATGAGGTTGAATGCTGAACGTGTAGCGGCTGATGAGCCGGAGTTTGCCAATCCTCGTAATGCTGCGGCGGGTTCGCTCAGACAGCTTAATCCGCAGATAACAGAAAAAAGGTCCCTAAGCTTTTTTGCGTATGCTGTTGGTCTTGGTGCAAAAGAATCTCACGCTGAATCAATGGAAATGCTGGCTAAATTTGGTTTCCGTGTCAGCGAAGGCTGGCAAAAAGCAAAAAACATCGAAGAAGTCTGGCAGTTGATTGAAAAACATGAAAAAGTAAGAGCCACTTTGGCTTATGATACTGATGGCGTTGTCGTAAAGGTCAATGCTGTCTGGCAGCAGAATTTGCTGGGCGCGACGGGCAAAGACCCCAGATGGGCAGTTGCTTTTAAATTCCCACCGGAACAAGCAGAAACAACTGTCGAAGATATTATTCTGCAAGTAGGGCGCACCGGCGTTTTGACTCCGACAGCTGTGCTGACTCCAGTCAGGCTTTCCGGCAGTACGATTAGCCGCGCTACGCTGCATAATGAAGATTTTATCAAGGAAAAGGATATCCGCATAGGTGACCGTGTTGTCATAAATAAAGCCGGTGAAATTATACCGGAAGTGCTTTGGGTCGTTTTTGAAAAAAGGACGGGCAAGGAAAAAGAATTCACGATGCCTGTAAACTGTCCTGAATGTGACTGGCCCGTTGTCCGCAGAGAAGGTGAAGCTGCGATTCGCTGCACTAATCCTCACTGTCCGGCTTTAGGCAGAGAAGGACTCATTCATTTTGTTTCGCGTGATGCCATGAACATTGACGGCTGTGGGCCTGCTGTTATCAATCAGCTGATTGCCGCCGAACTGGTGAAAGATCCGGCTGATTTGTATATGCTGCAAAAAGAACAATTGCTGAATATTGAACGCATGGGTGAAAAATCCGCGGAAAATCTTTTGGCGGCTATAGAAGAAAGTAAGAAGCAGAGTTTTGACAAGCTGCTTTTTGCACTCGGTATTCGCCACGTTGGCGCCAAAGTTGCCCGCATACTTGCTTTGCAATATGGCAACATCGACGCTCTGCGCCAGGCAAGTACAGAGGAATTGAGCGCTATCAGGGATATCGGGCCAAAGATTGCTGAAAGCGTTGTGTCCTACTTTGCTGTTCCTTCCAATCTGGACTTACTATACAGACTGAAAAAATTAGGCCTCAACATGGAAATGAAGGGCGTTGGCGGAACTGATGCCAGTCATCCATTTTATGGTAAAACGTTGGTATTCACAGGCACAATGCCTACTTTGGACAGAGCTACTGCACAAACAATGGCGCAGGATGTTGGCGCAAAAGTCTCAGGTTCTGTCAGTAAAAAAACGGATTATGTCGTCGCCGGTGCCGAGGCTGGCAGTAAACTGACTAAAGCTCAGGAACTAGGCGTTAAAGTTATCGATGAAACTGAATTCATGCGCCTTTTACAACAATAAACAACAAAAACCATCTCGTCAACGAGATGGTTTTTGTGCTATAATCTATAGGTTAAGTTTTCTCTTTTATTTTCTCTTGATGGGTGAATATTATAAAAGATTTAGGATGGTGAAAAAATGAAAGTTACAACTAAGGATGTAGAGTATATCGCACAACTCTCGCGACTTACTATTCCTGAAAGCGAAATGGAAAAATTTACCGAGCAGTTTAACCAAATCCTCAATTATGCTGATATTCTTAATGAATTGGATACAAAAGGCATTGAACCGACTGCACATGTTTTGCCTCTCAGCAATGTTTTGCGTGAGGATGTAGCGGTTGAAGGCGTCAGCCAGGAAGTGGCCTTGTCTAATGCACCGGCAGTACATGACGGTGGCTTCAAAGTTCCAAGAGTTATCGAATAGAAGGAGGAAATACTGTGGATTTATATAAGAGCACAGCTCATGAACTGCATGAGAAACTCGTAAAAAAAGAAATAAGCTCTGTAGAGCTGACCAATAATGTTTATGACCGCATTGCAGAAGTCGAAAAAGATGTCAAGGCATATGTAACTTTAGACAAAGAAAATGCATTGGCACAGGCTGCTAAAGT
>CAZCMY010000060.1:0-7088 GCA_964500055.1 uncultured Acidaminococcales bacterium
AGCACACAAAAGCTTCATGCCAGAGGACCTATGGCGTTGCCGGAATTAACAAGTGTAAAATATTTAATTAATGGAACAGGGCAAATCAGAGGTTAAAAGGAAGGGCCTGGCCTTATAAAGGTCGGCCCTTTTATTTAATTTATGAAGATTCTAACCATTTATGGCGGCAAAGACATGAAAAAATCACCTACTTGTCACAAGGACACTTTTGACTGTGGGGTCAGGCTGTTTTATAATGAGAACTGTAAAGCAGGACTACTTGAAAACAGAGAATGCGAGCGTGAGAATGATGATGCAGTTTTTCAAAAACAACAAAGTGAAAATCATAGCACTTATTTTGCTAGTGGCTGCTAGCTTTGGTGGGTACAAATATTACCAGAGTACTAAGACTCCGGAAAAGGTGGAGAAGACAGCAACTGTCGAACGAGGCAAACTTACGTCAGGGATTTCGGCAACCGGTGCTTTGAGCGCGGTAGACAATGTTCAGATAAACTCCAAAATTACAGGTCGTATAGTTGAAGTTTATGTGCAGGAAAATCAGCACGTGGAAGCAGGACAAAAATTACTACGCTTGGATGATAAGACCTTGGTCGCAACGCAGACACAGGCGGCGGCAAAATTGCAAAATGCTTTGGCTACCTATAATCGCTATTTAGCTCTGTCAAGCCAAGGTGCTATTGCCCGCAGCGAATTTGATACTGCAGAGGCTGATTACATTGTTGCACAGGCAAATTATGATACCGCCACTTCCAATGTTAATGACACAATCATTTATTCCCCTATCAGCGGTTATATTATTGGCAAACCGACTCCGGTAGGACAGACGATATCCTCAGGTATTTCTTCACCACAGGTTTTGATGTCTGTTGCTAACCTGGATAAGATGCAAATAGAAACCTTGGTTGACGAATCAGATATCGGGCAGGTCAAGGTTGGACAAAAGGTTGTTTTTACAGTTGATGCTTACCCTGATACCAACTTTAATGGCGTAGTTCGTTTACTTTCCCGTAGTGCAGTAACATCTAACAATGTTATTTACTACACGGTTTATGTCGATGTTGACAATAAAGACGGCAAATTGCTTCCTACGATGACGGCGCGCACAGAAATCATCACCGGTGAGGCAGATAATGTATTAATGGTGCCGATTAGCTGTTTGCGCAGTGAAGGCAAGAAACGTTTTGTGCAAGTATACAACGAAAATACTAAAGAAACAAAAGATGTAGAGGTCAAGGTTGGACTTACCGGTGATGAAAAAATAGAAGTAACCGGCGATTTACAAGTAGGCGATAAAGTTTTGGTGCGTACTTCCGCTAAAACAGCGACTACGCCTAAAGTAAATATTGGCGGCGGACCGCCGCGTTTCTAAACAGAGAGGGGCATGGAGATGGCAGTCATTGAATTGAAGGATATTATGAAAACTTATCAGATGGGCGACTCCATAGTACATGCATTGGATCATGTTAACCTTGAAATTAGCGCGGGCGAATTTACCTCGATAATGGGACCGTCTGGTTCAGGGAAATCAACCTTGATGAATGTCATAGGCTGCCTTGATCGGCCAACTTCCGGACAATATTTTCTTGATGGCAAGGAAATAGGAGGTTACGACGATGATGAGCTGGCAAGAACCCGTAACCAAAAAATAGGTTTTGTGTTTCAAAACTTTAATTTGTTGCCGCGCTTATCAGCACTCGTTAACGTGGCTTTGCCGCTTGTTTATGCCGGCGTGCCGGAAACGGAACGTTTAAAGCGTGCGAGGGAAACCTTAGCAGCGGTAGGACTTGGTGACCGCGTTGAGCATAGACCAAATGAAATGTCAGGCGGGCAAAGGCAAAGAGTGGCAATTGCCAGAGCTTTGATTAATCAACCGGCAATCATTATGGCCGATGAGCCAACTGGTAACCTGGATTCGAAATCAAGCTATGAGATTATGGATATTTTCCGCGAATTGAACGAAGCTGGCAAGACGATAGTAATGGTTACGCACGAGCCGGATATTGCGGAACGTACGAAACGTATAATTCATATGGTTGATGGCAAGATTGTAAATGATGAATGGAGGTAGACCATAGTGTTTACGGAATGCGTAAAGATGGCTTTGGACGGCATGATTACCAACAAAATGCGCACTTTTCTTACTCTTCTAGGTATAATTATCGGTGTTGGTGCCGTTATCGCTATGGTTTCTCTTGGCTTTGGTGTTAAGGAACAGATCAAGGATAATATTTCTAGCCTTGGTAGTAATCTTTTGATTATTCAGCCAGGAGGCCGAACTTCTTCCGGCGCACGGTTAGCCTCAGGTTCGGGTGTAAGACTGACAGCGGAAGATGCGGCTGCAATTGAAAAAAATATAGATGGCATAGCATATGTTGCCCCTTCTGTTCAATCTTCATATCAGCTGGTTGCCGGAAATCAAAACTGGACAACCAGGGTAGAAGGAACAACGCCGAATATTATTGATATACGAAATTTCAAGGTTGCACAAGGCAATATGTTTACAGAAAAGGATATAGCTAGTCGTACACGCGTAGCTGTCATTGGCCAGACTATTGTAGATAATCTTTTCCCGGAAGGAGATCCAATCGGCAAGGTTATGCGTATCAAGAAGGCTCCTTTTAAAATTGTTGGCGTTTTGGGAGTAAAAGGGCAATCAGCTAATGGACAGGACCAGGACGACGTTGTTTATATTCCTTTGACAACAGCGCAACAAAGAATGCTGGGTATTACTTACGTTAACAGTATTACTGTACAGGCACAAAACGAAAATGTGATTAATGGTGTCCAGGCAGATATTGAAACATTATTGCGGCAGCGACATAAAATTAAAGCTAACGAGGATGACGATTTTTCGGTACGTAACTTGGCAGCGTTGATGGATACTATGATGGAAACAGCTAATACCATTACTACTCTATTGGGCTGCATCGCAGCAATCAGCCTCTTGGTAGGTGGCATCGGCATTATGAACATCATGCTTGTTTCTGTTACGGAAAGAACAAGGGAAATAGGTATCCGTAAAGCCGTTGGTGCAACTTATAACAATATTTTGCTGCAGTTTTTGATTGAAGCAATGGTTATTGGTGTTGTTGGCGGTATTCTTGGCACAGTGCTGGGAGTAGGCGCCTCCTATGCGATTTCATACTTTGCGGGTTGGAAGACAGTTGTTTCTGTCTTGGCGATTGTAGTGGCGGTAGTTTTCTCGATTTGTATCGGTCTGTTCTTCGGTATTTATCCAGCGAGAAAAGCTGCACTCCTTGACCCAATAGATGCTTTGCGCTATGAGTAAGCAGAAGACTTCATTCCGGGAAATCTGGCGGGCCTGGTGCGCATATTGCAAGAAACCCAAAACTATTTTTGATCTGAAAGACAGGGCAAAAGGACTCATCATTCTCATTATCCTGATTATACTATTACAAGCAGTTGTGAAAGCCTTGCTTAATTGGTATAATTAGTAGCAAGACATTGAGAGTGGGTGATGGAAATCGCCGTTAACCGCAAAAAAATAGGTATAATTGGTGGATCATTTGATCCAATACACAACGGGCATCTGGAAACGGCAGAATTCGTTTATCAGCAATTAGGGCTGGAAAAAATGATTTTTATTCCTGCTTATATTGCTCCGCATAAAATCGGCATGGAATATGCGCCAGCTGAGCACCGCTATCAAATGACCTTATTGGCTACCCAGGACAATCCACATTTCTGTGTTTCCGATATAGAACTGAAACGCAAAGGCGTTTCTTATACATATGATACGGTCAAAGCTTTACATGAGTATTATGGCGATGAATATGATTTGTATTTTATTATAGGCGCTGATTCCGTAGCAGAGCTTGATACCTGGACCAAGGTGCGTGAAATTATGGATTTGTGCACCTTTGTGGCAGCGACGCGGCCAGGTTTTGCTCCTGAAGTTCAAAAAGTGATTGAGCATTTTGGCGAACTGGGCAGAACAAAGATTAAGTGGCTCAATACGCCGGAAATGGATATTTCTTCTACTGATATAAGACAGCGTGTTCAGGATAATTGTTCAATCAATGGTCTCGTTCCGGCGGCAGTAGAAGAATATATATACCAAAAAGGCCTCTAC
This sequence comes from uncultured Acidaminococcales bacterium, assembly GCA_964500055.1. Lineage (GTDB taxonomy): Bacteria > Bacillota > Negativicutes > Acidaminococcales > Acidaminococcaceae > RZYP01. The sequence goes on from CAZCMY010000060.1 coordinate 4,094, forward strand.
TGCTCGTAGTAGGTCTTGTTTGGTTTCTTACAAGTAAGAGGGGGATCGATTTATGCTGACAATTAAAGAAATGGAGGCATTACTGGAAAAAGCATTGCCGCGTAAGCGCTTTGAGCATTCTGTAGCGGTTTATGAAACAGCCATTGAGTTGGCCAAGATTTATAATGCTGACATGGAAAAAGTCAGAGTGGCATCTCTTCTACATGATTGCGGACGTGAAATACCGATAAGGGATAATTTAGCGAAAGCCGCTGAGTTTAATATTCCAATTGATGATGTTGAAGCAAATCAGCCTATATTGCTGCATGCCAAGATAGGAGTTTATCTGGCACAGCATAAGTATGGCGTGCTGGATAAAGAAATATTGAGTGCAATTCAGTATCATACGACGGGTGCGGCAGGTATGTCGCAAATCGATATGATTGTTTATCTGGCTGACTTACTGGAGCCCAAACGTGGCTTTTTTGGTATAGAAGAAATGAGGCAATTGGTAAAGGTTGATTTGGAAAAAACAATGATGAAAGCCTATGCCCTGACTATCAAATATTTGCTCGAACATGATCTTCTTATCCATCCAAATTGTATTTTTGGCCGTAATGAATTAGCAATTAAATTCAAAAAAATGAACCGGACCCTTTAAGGAGACAAAATATGGAAGAACAAGATAACGAACGACATGGCGTAGTACGCAAGAAACTGCGTGTTGGGCGTTTGATTGCATTCTTGGTAATATTTTTGGGTGCATTGGCAGGATGTTTTTTCCTGGGCCAATGGTTGTATGCCATTTTTTCTCCACCAAAAATACCAGTTGTCGCAGCTGATGATGATATGGTTTTTGATGAAACCCTGAACAAACGTCTTAATGTACTCATACTTGGCATTGATGACGGCGACAATGAATATAAAGATGCTCCCAAACGCACAGATGTAATGCTGCTTGCAAGTTTTGACCCTGTTAAGAATGATGTCGCGTTGCTTTCTTTGCCACGAGATACCAGAGTGAAAATTCCAGGTAATCAAGGCTTGGATAAAATCAATCATGCATATGCCTATGGCGGCGTGCCACTGGCCAAGAAGACAGTAGCGAACCTGCTGCAAATTCCGATACACTACTATGTTCTGCTCAACTGGCAGGGCTTCAAGGATGTTATCGACAAGATTGGCGGCATTGATTATTATGTTGAGAATGATATGAATTACGAAGATCCTTATGCGGATTTGAAAATTCATATAGAGCATGGCTATCAACATATGGATGGTGAAAAAGCCGGTCAGTATATCAGATTCCGCAATGATGAGCTAGGAGATATCGGCAGGGTACAAAGACAGCAAAGATTTTTAAAGGCACTTGCTTCTGAGATATTTAGCGTCGGCAATGTAGTCAAGGTGCCATCTTTAATCAATTCTGTTGAAAAGTATATTGATACGGATATGGATTTCCTGACAATGGCCAAGGCTGCCAATAGTTTTAAGGTTTTTGGCGGCGACAAAGTAAAATCTCAAATGCTTTACGGAGATTTTCAAACTATTGACGGCATAAGTTATTGGGTAACAACACCGGAAAAAACAGAGAAAACTCTTAATGAACTTAATATTCCTTATAAAAAGATAAAAAAATGAAAATGGGAGGCGATATTTCGATGATAAGAACTGGAAATGAATTAGCACAACAAATAGCAAAGCTGGCAAGTGATAAAAAAGCAGAGGATATTTTACTTTTGAGCATGGAAGGCATATCACCTGTAACTGATTATTTCATGATTTGCAGCGCTGGCAATAGTACCTTGGTAAAGGCTATTGCGGACAATATAGAAGAAAAGATGGCAGAAGAGGGTGTACTCCCCCTGCATAAGGAAGGTTATGCCGAAGGCCGCTGGATCCTGATGGATTACGGCGATTGTGTCGCACACATTTTCCTTAATGAAGAACGCGACTTCTACAATTTAGAGCAATTGTGGGCGGATGCTCCTTCTGAGTCATTTGTGGAGAAATAAAAAATGATAGAGAATAAAAAAGTTGAAGTTAAAACCGTAGGTGAGCACAGAGCAGGTGATGTCTGCGAACTGAAGGTTGTACGCCAAAACGAAATGGGTGCTTTTCTCGACGCCGGCACCGGCAATACGTCGGATGATATCTTGCTGCATAAACAGCAACAGGATAGCCCGGTTCAGGTAGGCGACATTGTTAAGGTATATCTTTACCTTGATCCGCACGGCCGTATGACAGCAAGCCGCAAATTGCCGAAAATGCGTGAAGGACAGCTTGGCTATGTCAAGGTGCTCAGCGTTACGCGTGACGGTGGCTTCGTTGATATAGGCGCTGAACGCGGCGTTTTCCTACCCTATAGTGAAATGCGCGGACATGTTTCTCCAGGACAGCTCGTCTGGGCAAAACTTTACCGCGACAAAACCGGCCGACAAGCTGTGTCCATGCGTGTTGAAGAAGAAATGCTGAGAGCCTCCAAACCAGCTGTTGACGTGAAAGTTGGCGATGAAATAACAGGTACTGTTTATAACATTCTTCCGGAAGGTTTCTTCCTGATTACCATGGAACGTTATATCGCCTTTATTCACCGCAGCGAAGTACCGGGCGGACGCCTGGATTTCGGACAGAAGGTCACAGGCCGCATTGCTTTTGTACGCGAAGACGGCAGGCTAAACTTGTCACTAAGACCACAAAAAGAACAAGCCAGAGTACTCGACGCTGACCTGATTCTTTCACTGTTGGAAAAGCGCAAAGGCAGTATGCCTTACGGTGATGATACACCGGCAGAAGTCATTAAAGATGTCTTCGGCATCAGTAAATCCGGCTTCAAGAGAGCTTTGGGCAAACTGATGAAGGATGGCAAGGTCAAACAGGAAAATGGCTGGACCACACTTATTGAAGAGTAGATATTGACAAAGATTACGAAAATCTTTATAATACAGCTTGTAAGTCTAATGGGGGCATAGCTCAGCTGGGAGAGCGCTTGAATGGCATTCAAGAGGTCAGCGGT
>CAZCMY010000061.1:0-5022 GCA_964500055.1 uncultured Acidaminococcales bacterium
AATCCGCTATTATCCTCTGTTTTACTAGGCACTTTCCACTTAATCCGTACTATTAGCGGCAACAATCAATGTTCGTTCCCACTATGCCGAACGAATATCAGGCAAAAAGAAATACAGCACCGATTTCTCGGTGCTGTATTTTGAATTGTTTTGAAATTAGCTATAATTGCTTTTACAGTTTGTGACGCATATGAGGGAATAAAAGCACATCTCTGATGGATGAGCTGTCAGTCAGAAGCATGACAAGTCTATCTATGCCTATGCCTAGACCACCTGTAGGCGGCAAACCATATTCCAAAGCATTGAGGAAGTCTTCATCCATCATGTTAGCTTCTTCATCGCCGTTATTTCTTTCTTCAACCTGTTTCAGGAAACGTTCACGTTGATCAATAGGATCATTCAATTCGCTGAAGCCATTGCACATTTCACGTCCATAAATATAAGCCTCGAAACGGTCTGTGATCTCAGGATCAGCAGCACTGCTCTTAGCCAAAGGAGAAATTTCCTTAGGATGTCCAGTTATAAAGGTAGGTTGAATCAGCTTGTCTTCAACATGTTCATCGAAGCAAGCATTGATGATTTTGCCTACGCCAAAGGATGCTTCAATTGGTACATTGATGCGTGCTGCCATCTTCCGAGCTTCTTCAACATCAGTAACACCTGTGAAATCTACGCCTGTGTACTTAGCCACAGCATCAATCATCGTCATCCTAATCCATGGTGAAGCCAAATCAATTTCCTGACCGCCATAGGTAATCTGTTTGCTTCCAAGCACCTTCTCGGCAGTTTCTGAAATAATAGTCTCAGTTAAATCCATCAAATCATTATAATCCGCATAAGCCTGGTAAACCTCAACCATGGTGAATTCCGGATTATGTTTGATATCAATTCCTTCATTACGGAAAACACGGCCTAATTCATAAACGCGTTCGAAACCTCCGACAATCAATCTTTTCAGATATAATTCCGGAGCAACACGCATATAAAGCTCCATGTCCAGCGCATTGTGATAAGTTATGAAAGGGCGAGCGGTTGCGCCGCCAGCTATAGCATGCATAATAGGAGTCTCTACTTCAAGGAAATCCTTGTTATCCAGAATCTCGCGAATACTCTTGATAATTTTGCTGCGCTGCAGGAAAGTTTTACGTACATCAGGATTAACAATCAAATCAACATAGCGTTGACGATAGCGTGTCTCAATATCTTTAAGGCCATGCCATTTTTCAGGTAACGGGCGTAAAGCTTTGGAAAGTATTTCCAATGAAACGGCTTTGATGGAAAGTTCGCCCATGTGCGTACGGAAAACCGTGCCGCTGACGCCAATAATATCACCAATATCCATTAGTTTTATTATTCCATAATTTTCCTCACCCAAAGCATCCTTACGTACATATAATTGAATGCGTCCGGTCTTGTCAAGCAAGTCCAAAAAAGCTGTCTTGCCATGACCGCGAATGGCCATTACTCTGCCAGCCAGACGTACTACAGTTTCTTTTGTGGAAAGCTCTTCAAAATCATCCGCAATGTCCTGGGCATGATGACTCCAATCAAACTTGCGGCCAAAAGGTTCCAGGCCTTGTTCAGCCAATTGGTTCATCTTATTTATGCGAAACTGCATTTGTTCATTAATTTCGGTTTCAGTCAAAGGTTCTTGTTCAACTGCCTCCGGGGTGTTTTTCTCTTCTGACATCCTTTTCACTCCTAAGCATTATTGCAATTTAATCTAAAAATATCTATTCGATAGCAACGATTCTGTATAAAAGACCGCCGGCAGGAGTAGGAACATTAACCTCTGCTCCAACTTTCTGGCCTAAAATTGCTGCGCCAACAGGAGATTCATTGGAAATGCGGTTCTCAGTAGGATCAGCTTCAGTAGTACCCACAACCACATAGGTCTCCTTTTCATTGAACTCCATGTCTTCAACAATTACCTTGGAGCCCAATGTTACAACATCCCTGCTGATAGCGGCATCATCGATAATTTTCGCAGTGCGAATCATTTTTTCAAGCTCAATTATTCTGCCTTCAACAAAAGCTTGCTCATTTTTAGCATCATCGTATTCAGAATTCTCGCTTATATCACCGTAAGAAATAGCCACTTTGATTCGTTCAGCAACTTCCTGGCGTTTAACAGAACGCAGGTTTTCCAGTTCGTCCTCTAACTTTTTCAATCCGGCAACTGTAAGAATTGTAACTTTATCTGCCATTCTCTATACCCCTTTTTTTATGAAAAATTTCAGTATATTCACTGCCCTCAATTATAATTTTTTGGGCAAGCATTGTCAACCTTTAGACATTAGGCGTACTAAGCCCAATATTCGCGAATTGCTGGATTGACTCAATTTCTTCTTCTGTGACAGGTTTTTCAAAATTGCGGAATCCTGCGAGTCTGAAGTCATGCTTTTTAGCCAATTCGGCGATTGTGTCAATTTGTTTTATCGATAAATCTCTGCCTAACGTAAAATTCTCATAACGCCCTTCCAAAGCCAGAATCATCGTTTCTGCCATGCAGGCATACGACATATGAGGTGGGAAGCCAAAGTTAAAACCAAAATCAACTTCTCCCGGTACGCGGATAACACCGCCTTCAATAACCAGCACATCCTTACGTGCTACGGACACTTCACGCGAAACATTACGCGGTCGGGCAACATCACAAACAACAGCCCCTACTTTAAGATCTTTTGGTTCAATCAGGCAGTCAACTGCGCTGGTTACGGTAATAACAACATCCGCATCTCTTAAACTCTTTTTGACATCATTCGAAGTTGTCAGCTGTCCCTTAACATATGGTCTCATTTCATCTGCTAAAGCTTCCAGTCTTTCCTGATGACGTGCCACCAAAGTAATATCGTGAGCTTCTCGTGCCAAAATCCTCGTGCAAGCCGCGCCGATAGAACCTGTTGCGCCAATAATTGCCACATGAGCCGTTGCTAAATCTTTACCCATCAGACGTACAGCTTCACGCGTTCCCTGCAGCGCTGTTGCGACTGTATAGCTATTACCGCTAGTCACGGCAATATCGACGTTTTTAGCAATCGTAATTCCGGCATCACCTACTATGGAAGTAAAAGCGCCAAGTCCCACAATCTTTGCGCCTAAGTCCTGCGCCAATTGGCAGGCCTCAATAATTTTCCCCGTTACATATTCTTCCGGCAACGTCACCATCTGTCTCGCAGTTAGCGGACAGGCAATGAACCATCCTTCTGCCTCAGCATAAGGTGACCGAACTCCCGTAATATGCGAAATTTCAAAAGACTTAACATGCTTCATCGCACCTTCAATCCAGGAATCCGGCAGGTAGCGCATTATTGGGAATTTGCGCGCAAAATCATCAACCACCAGCGGATGAAGAACAAATGCGAATTTTTCCATTAAACTGACCCCTTTACACTAAAATATTCTATTCCCGGCTGGATATCATGTTTCTTCAATAATTCTTCATACTCTTCTGCACTCAAAGGACCACGTCTGCCAGCAAGTGCAACCAAAGCAGCTTCCAAAACATTCGTGCCAAAGCTGCGGCCGTTAAAGTTCGGTGTTGTCGTAATTAAACAATCGACTCCGGCCTTTTTAAGCAGTGCTCTGTCCTCTTTTGTGACAGTATTAGTAATGATTGTTTTTCCAGCCATTTGTTCAGGCATAAACTTGCGAATAAAGTGAAAATCGCCTGCAATTATATCATTTTCGAGAAAATATTCCGGATAACGCTCTAACCTCTGTGTTTGCTCTTTACCTATAGGGTAAAACCAGCTGACAGGCATTTTAGTAATTACAGGCGCTACGATACTTGCTATCCAAGCCAAAACTTTCAACGATTTTATTGGCAAATTAATACCCAGACCAAAAATAAGATCACCAAAAGTTACCTGAGCCCCGGCTTCTGTCAAAGCTTCAGCCATACCAAAACGGTCAACACCACAGACCAGCAAAACCTTTTTCCCGTAAAAAGCTATTATACCATTTTTCTCCAAATTAGCAATTACAATGCGTTCAAGCGAATTTTTCAATCCGCTGCCATCCAGCACCGGAGTTTTTTTGACGTTTTCTATAAGTTTTGCCGATTCACGAAATGTATAGCGTTTGCCGCCGGCAAAGATGTAAAGGTCTGTTCCTCCCAAGCCTATAGCGTCAACCTTGCCATCATAATCAGCAAAAAGTTTTCTAGCCTTTTCTTTATCGCCATCAGTACCACGTCTCTCAATACGGATGACTTCACCGTCAAAGTTTTCTTCCGTAACAGCGTCCCGTGAACTCGAACCCAAGCTAATGCTTATCACACTTTTCAAATTCATGGCACCTTCTTAATTTTTTGCATAATGTCTTTGATTAACTGAGGCTCCAGGTATTTGTCCTCTTCGATAGGTGACTCGCCCATCGTTATGCCGATAACGTGTTTATCAATAATGGCTTCCGCCAGATTAATTCTCATATTAGAAGCCGCGACTATAACTATATCACTTTCCCTCAATTTGGCAATAATGCTCATTACTTCATTAAATAGCTGTACGCCGTTTTTATCACGCAAAAATGCCCAGCGTTCTTTATCATTGAAGACAACAGAAAATTCTATGCCTTCCTGTGCTGCCAGTGTCAGGATTTCCTCCTTATTGCTGATAGGAAAAGCAACCAAAGCAACCCGGCCGCCTTTGCGTATTTCGCCCAAACTTTCCACGCGAGAAACAAAAGCTCTGTCCGTGGCATAAGCCTTGGCAACCTCTTGCTGCGAAAAGCCCTGCATCCTAAGGTCCAGCATTGCGTCTATCTGTTTATGAATTTTATTCCTGTTAATCAGCTTGTCGCCAATGCGTATAGTTTCCATGTCCTGCCTTCTCTATTCACAAAATAAAGTGTGCACATTCTGTGCACACTTTATTTTAGCATAAGTATTATGTATTCTCAATATCAATTTTACCAGACACTTTTTACCAAAGAACCATGCGCGTCTATTTTTGAACCATATTCCTGCAGCATAGCTTTGCAATCTTCTTCAGACTCTATCTGATTAAACTTAGCACGATA
>CAZCMY010000061.1:5122-7070 GCA_964500055.1 uncultured Acidaminococcales bacterium
CTCCGTCAGCTGTATTTTTAATATCGCCGTTACCAAAAACAGGTATACTGACTGCCTGTTTTACGTCACGAATCACTGACCAGTCAGCTTTGCCAGCATAAAATTGTTCTCGCGTTCTGGCATGCACTGCTACAGCAGCAACTCCTGCCTTTTCGGCCTTCCTCGCTATTTCTACGGCATTAATGCTCTTATCACTCCAGCCAGAGCGAAACTTTACCGTAACCGGTATCTTCACAGCGTCTGCCATCCTCGCCAAAATTTCGTAGGCTAGTTCCGGATTTTTCATTAAGGCCGAGCCCTCGCCATTATTAACAACCTTAGGCACGGGACAACCCATGTTGAAATCAATCATATCAGCGCCGGCTTTTTCCACAATTTCTGCAGCTCTCGCCAATTCATGCGGATCTGAACCAAATAGCTGGATTGCGGTCGGCCTTTCGGCTTCATCAATCCTTAGCATCTCAAAAGTTTTGCAATTATTATATAAAAGTCCCTTGGCGCTTACCATTTCTGAAACAGTAAAACCACAGCCCTGTTCACGACAAAGAACACGGAATGGCAAGTCTGTAATACCTGCCATAGGTGCCAGTGCCAAAGGTACCTCAAGTTCAATATTTCCCAGTCTCATCATTCACCTCAAACACAGAATAAGACCCGCTGCAGCGGGTCTTATTTTTATTTAGCATTACGTTCATGCAATATTCTTAAACCATCCAAGGTCAGGAAAGGTTCAACAACATTAATGAGTTTGGACTCAGCTGCTATCGTATTAGCGAAACCGCCGGTCGCAATAACAAAAGCCTTGCCGCCAAGCTCGTCTATCATCCTGCTGACGATACCATCCATCTGACCAACAAACCCGTAAATAACACCAGCCTGCATTGCTTTGACCGTGTTACGGCAAATCACTGATCCCGGTGTAATAAGTTCAATTCTCGGCAGTTTAGCCGCTTTCTGGAACAGGGCCTCTGTAGAAATCCCAATACCAGGAGCAATCGCTCCGCCTAAATATTCACCTGTTGGCAATAATGCACAGAAGGTCGTTGCTGTACCAAAATCAACAATGATCAAAGGACCTTTATCCCTGTATTTTTCATAAGCGGCTACAGCATTAACAATACGGTCTGCGCCAACTTCCTTCGGATTTTCATACCGTAACTGCAAGCCACTCTTAAGACCGGGGCCTACAATTGTTGGTTCTATTTCAAAATAGCGTTCGGACATACGGCTTAGTGGTACCAAAAGCGGTGGTACAACGCTGGAAATAATTACATCTGTAACCTCGCTCATGCTGACATGGCTGTAACCAAACATACTGCTGAGCAGAATACCATACTCATCAGCCGTTTTTGATCTATCGGTGGAAAAACGCCAATGAACCAAGAGTTCACTATCCTGATAAACACCAGCTACAATGTTGGAATTTCCCACGTCAATTACTAATAACATTTTGTTTCCTCCCCACAGGTGGTAAATTAAAAAACTATTTTCGCTCTATCACAAAAAGACCAGCGTCAATTAATGCCTTACGCACCTTAACTCCGACATAAGATGCGATAGCTGCTTTAATTATATCAAAAGGAAGAAAAGGTGCAATAGCAATAAGAACTGATTTTTCCCAAGTCATTGGTTTGTGCAGGAAATACTGGAAGCTGAGTTTAAAACCAATTAAACCCATAATATAAGCAACAATAAGTGCGATGAACAGATAGAAAAAAGTTTTAGCATAACCAGCCTGCAAATTTTTCTCTGTAAGAAGGCCAGCCAGCCATGAGCAAACAATAAAACCAAAAATAAAACCACCGGTAGGTCCAATCAGCATGACAGCGCCTGCCTGACCCTGATTAAAGACCGGCAACCCCAGGACACCCAGTACAACCCAAACAATAATACTGATAGGTCCCCATTTATGGCCTAATAAAACGCCACTCAACAAAACAACCAACGG
>CAZCMY010000062.1:0-4502 GCA_964500055.1 uncultured Acidaminococcales bacterium
TATTCTGCAAGCTTCGCAAAAAAATTCGGCTACGAAACGGAAAGTTGGCAAGTTGCCAACTCAAATATTTTAAGTTTATTGGTTGTAATCTTCGCGAATATTTATTTTGTACTTGGCGGATTATTGTTAGCGGCGGCTTTTGGTATTTATAATGTGTTTTCCATGTCGGTAATCAATAGGCGTCGTGATTTGGCAATTATGCAGGCTTTAGGGCTAACCAATGCTCAAATTAGCTGGGGCTTTTTTTACCAAGGATTAACCGTAGGCATTATAGGCGGAATTTTGGGTTTGCTGCTGGGCCAATTATTAATTGAATATTTTTCAACTCTGACATTCAGCCAAACCGGCGACAATTTGCTCAACGCACGGGGTTTTGTAATGTTAAAAGCGTGGTGGCTGTATGTCACCTGTTTTTTCACAGGAATTTTATTGGCTGTGGCATCTGCCAGCCTCCCTGCTTATAGGGCCGGCACTGTTGATCCTGTGGAAGTCATCAGGGAGGGCTGACAAATGTATTTGTATATTGCTTGGCGGCAAATCCTTTATAGACGGCGGCAGTCTCTTGCCAGTGTTCTCAGCATTGCTTTGGGCGTCGGCTTGTTCATTATGATGAGCAGTATGCAGCAGGGTTTTGAAAATGATTTTACCGAGCGGGTAATTGCCGTGACGCCGCATGTACAGATTACCGCGGAACGCTTGCGGCCTTTTCCGGATCTGGGCAAGGAGCATTATGACATAACAAAGGTCTTGCATGTGCAGGCTTTTGATAAAATCGAAATTATTAACGGCGCAAACTACCTGCAAAATCAATTAATTGGTATGGAAGGCGTTGTTGCTGTTGGTGCCAACTATACGGGGCAAGGCTTGATTAGTTATGGCAACCGGGAAATTGCTGCGATAATACGAGGCATTGATCCGGAAAAAGAAAACCAGCTTAATGGTTTTTTAAGCAAACTGAAAATCGGCCGGCAAGAAGCTTTATATATGACTTCAAACGCAATTATTATTGGGAGCGGAGTCGCGAAGTCTTCTAAAAGTTCAGTCGGAGATACTTTGACTGTTGTTACAGACAGCGGTTATCACGAATTATACCGTGTAGTCGATATCTATCAGTCGGGCATTACCGCTTATGATAATAAAACAGTGTTTGTTTTGCTGAAGAACAGCAAAGCTCTGTTTGGAGTCGATGGGCCAAATGAAATCAACCTCAAGCTGAAAGATCCCTATCAGGCTGAAAAAGTGGCAACCGCATTGGCCGATATGACAGGGTTGAATGTTAAAAACTGGATTGCCGAAAATGCCAATATCCGCACAGAGTTGGGACGCCGCAAATGGATCAATCAGTTCATAGTGGGGACAATCTTTATCGTGGCGGCTTTCGGCATTGCGAATATCATGACGATGAATGTGATGAACAAGCGCCGGGACATTGCCATCATGCAAGCCTTCGGCATCGGCGCGGGGTCGATTGGCAAAATTTATCTGCTGCAAGGATTCATTTTGGGTATCATTGGTGCTTTTACCGGTGTCATAATTGGATTTGGATTAAATATCGGTTTGGAGAATATCCCCGTAAGTTTTAACGCTCAATTGACTCGCGAAGGTTTTCCCGTTGCCTGGAGCAGCAAAATATTCCTTGAAGGTTATTTTATGGGTTTGGTTATTAGTGTTGCAGCCAGCTTTTTCCCTGCGAGAAAAGCTGCTGCTATTTTGCCCGCAGAGGTGATAAGACGTGGATAAAATTATGGAATTGCAAGACGTCGACAAAGTTTTACAGGCCGGCGGCAATGATTTTACAATATTAAGTCACATTAACCTGACCTTTTACAAGGGAGAGTATTGCGCTATTGTCGGCAACTCAGGCTCAGGCAAAAGCACCTTGCTGTATTTATTAGGGGCCTTGGATCACCCTACTTCTGGCAAGATTATCATTGATGGCTGTGACTTGACCACCATGTCTTCTCAGGAGTTGGCCAAGCTACGCAATGAAAAGATCGGCTTTGTTTTTCAGTTTCATTACATCCTCCCAGAATTCAATGCGTTGGAAAATGTAGTCCTACCCATGATGGTAGCGGGGAAATTGTCGCCCAAAGCACAAAAGGAACGCGGCGAAATGCTTTTAGAGACCTTGGGGATGGCAGACCGCATGCAGTATTATCCATCACAGCTATCCGGCGGGCAGTTGCAAAGGGTAGCGATTGCCAGGGCCTTGGCTAATGAGCCTTTGTTGGTGTTGGCCGATGAGCCGACAGGAAATCTGGACACCCGTAATTCAGAAGTGGTATTTAATCATTTTCGCAAGCTAAATGAAGATTTTGGACAGACCTTTATTATAGTAACTCACAATACGAATTTTGTGAAAAACTGTGACCGTATTATTACCTTAGAGGATGGCAGGGTATTAAGTGATACTGTGGCCGGTTCTTGCTTGCAGGAAGGGAGCGCGGAAGATAAATGAAAACAAAATTTTTGTGGCTGCTATTGCCGCTACTGGCTATTTTGGCAGGTGCATATTGGTTTTGGTTTCGGCCAATTCAGGTAAAAACTGAAGCCGCGGATTATGGTTCCGTTGCTGTATTTGTCTACGCCTCCGGTCAGGTCGTACCAGAAGAAAAGGTGGTAGTGCGCAGCAAAAATACGGCCAGAATCGAAAAAATCCTCGTCATAGAAGGCCAATCAATAACGTTGGGGCAACCTCTTGTATTGCTGGCAAGTGATGAAATGAACGCCCAGTACGAATTGGCAATAGCTGAGCAGCGGCAAATGGAATCCGACTATACCTTTTATGTCACCGAACAACGCCGTTACCAGCAACTTATGGAACAGGGAGCGATCGCAAGACGTGATTATGATAAGATCGTGAACCAGGCTGAAGTAGCAAGGCAGCAGTTGCTCAGAGCCGAGGCAAATACATCGGCATTTTTGGCCAAAAAAGATGAGATGACTATTTCGAGCCCTTTTGAAGGTAAAGTGCTGGAAAAACTAGTAGATTCGGGCACGACCGTAGCTAATATTGATGGAATTCTTGTTTTGGCCAAACAAGGAAATTTACAGGTTGAAGGCAAGGTTGATGAATTAGATGCCGCAAAAATCGTAATCGGTCAAAAAGTACTACTTAGCTTCGATAGCTTGGGTGGGCAGGTATACCAGGGGAAAGTTGCGACGATTGCGCCTCGCATCGATAATGCGACCAAATCTTTTAAGATTAAGGTTGACGTCACTGATGATGTTAGGCTGCAGCCGGGAATGTCCTCGGAATTGAATATTATGCAGTCGGAAAGAACCGATGCCCTGCTTATTCCGGTGTCTGCAATAGATGGCAACCATGTTTTTATTGTGAAAAACGGGCGGGCGACTTTGCGAACAATTAAGACAGGCATTCGTGACAATAAGAAAGCTGAGATTATTGAAGGTCTTGAAAAAGGCGATTTGGTTATCTTAAATCCTGCGGATATCAAGAACGGTGATTCAGTAACTGTTGTAAAAAATGAGTAACCTTATTATGAAGGTTGCTCATTTTTGGTAATTGGTAAATAGTATAAAAGTGGGCTCTCTGCAATTTGTCGAAACTCCGTGAAGATTCTTTCGATACGACTTAAGCTTCTCAATTTTCCTAATTGCAAGCAGGGTTTGCTTAAAGCTTGAACGTATTGTATTCCTTAGGAGGGTTAATATGGGAATGGAGCGTTTTACCCATCTAGGACGCCCGGTAGATCCGGCGTATCCAACAAATGTAGCGATTGTTGTATTGTCGGTGGCAACGCTGATCTCAGTTAGCCTGTGGCGGTTGCTTTATCTGCACAGCGAGTTTGTTGCAGCGTTAATACAAGGAGGGCAATTAGCAGGGGTAGTGTTTTTAACTTGGGCACTAGGTCGGGAACTTGATCCTGATGCCAACATCGTAGCGTTTTTAGCGATTACACCTGCTGTTGTTCTGGCAGTCTTAGTAGGAACACCCAATTTTTCGTTAGTGTTCTTAGCGTTGCTTTTACTTCGAGTTGTCAATCGTAGCCTTGGAGTGCCTGCAAAGCCGACCGATTCCTTGCTTGTGCTGCTATTGGCAAGCTGGCTTGCCTGGTCTGGCGCGTGGTACGTATTGATGTGCGCCGCAGTCGCTTTTATTTTGGACTCAGTTTTGGTTAATCCTTTGCCGCGTCATCGCTGGTTTGGTTTGGCAGCAGTTGGAGGAACTGTGTGCACTCAATCGCATATCTTGCAGATTAGTCAACCATGGCCTGGTTTTTTGACAGGGATTGTAGCTGCGGGAGGAATTGGTTTATTATTATTGCTGCTATTTACGCCACCTCCAAAATCAGTGGGTGATTTGCAAGCTTTGCCAATGAATTGGAAACGCTTGCAAGCTGCTCGCATAGTTGCCTTTTTATTGTCGCTTTTGGCGGTACTAAGCCAAGGCATGCAGGGTTTGGCTGAACTTTCGCCGGTGTTGGCAGTGTTATCTATTGCCGGCTTTTACCGATTGATTATTTGGCTCAAAAGTTGAT
>CAZCMY010000062.1:4602-7052 GCA_964500055.1 uncultured Acidaminococcales bacterium
AAGCAAATGGAGAAAACGATGCAATTGATGACAGATGTTTTAAATTTATTATTTGAAAGAAGATTTTTTTTCATTGAACTACTTTTTCAACATATTTATTTATCAGCTATAGCGATAGTTATTACTACAATTATTGGCGTTACAGCTGGCATAATTATGACAAGACATAATAAATTTGCGTCTTTTCTTATGCTGACAACTAATTTTATTTATACCATACCTTCTATAGCCTTATTCGGTTTTTTGGTAGCCATCACAGGGATTGGCTCGACCAGCGCACTAATTGCGCTGGTTGTCTATGGGTTGTTACCTATTATAAGAAATACTTATGCTGGCATCAGATCTGTCGATCCAGAGGTGGTGGAATCGGCTGTGGCTATGGGAAGTACAGATTATCAACTTCTTGTTAAAGTTCAGTTGCCTATGGCAATGCCGATTGTGATGGCAGGTTTTCGAACAATGGTTGTTATGACCATTGCTCTTGGTGGGATTGCTTCTTTCATTGGAGCGGGCGGTTTGGGGGTTGCTATTTGGCGGGGAATAACGACAAATTTTCCTCAAATGACAGTAGCGGGCAGTTTGCTTGTTGCACTGCTTGCCTTGGCAGCTGATTTTACGATAGGAAGCTTGGAAAAGCTGGTAAACAAAAAAATGTAGAAAAGGTGGGAAGAAAATGAAAATGAAAAGCATTGCATTCATGTTGCTCATTTTGTTAATGGTAACTGCTGGCTGCACCAAAACGGAAAAGAAGATTACAGTAGCCTCCAAGCCTCATACGGAGCAGTATATTTTGGCAGAAATTATTTCCCAACTTATCGAAAATAAAACTGATATAAAAGTAGAAAGAAAGCTTGGCATTGGCGGCGGAACCAGCAATATTCATCCTGCTATGTTAAAAGGTGATGTCGATATATATCCTGAATATACAGGTACGGCCTGGTTATTTGTCTTAAAAGAAGAGCCTGGGAAGAGCAAAGAGCCGATGTATGATGCTTTGAAAAAAGCATATTCGGAAAAATTTCATATTAAATGGCTAGGGCGTTACGGATTCAACAATACTTACACTCTCGCGCTGCCGGAAAAAACTGCTATGGATAATAACATAAACACATTTTCTGATTTGGCTAGTGTTAGCAGTCAGTATATTTTTGGAGCTGAATATGATTTTTTTGAAAGAGACGACGGTTATAACGGGTTAGCAAAGACTTATGCCTTTAACTTTAAAGATAAGAAAGAAATGGATATCGGCCTAAAATATGTCGCGATAGCTTCTAAAAAGGTTGATGTCATTAATGCTTTTTCAACTGATGGATTATTGCTTAAAGAAAAATTAAAAGTACTTAAAGATGACCGTAATTATTTTCCTGCCTATGAGGCAGCGACTTTAATCAGGGAAGAAACGCTTAAAAAATATCCGGAACTAGATAACCTTCTAGGAAAATTAACAGGAAAAATTTCTGATGAAAAAATGATAAAGATGAATTATGCTGTGGAGATAGAAAAAAAAGATCCAGCTTTGGTAGCTAAGGAATTTCTCCGAGAAGAGGGCATGATTTAATGGATATGGTATCTTTTCAGAATGTTTATAAATCATACGATGCGCAGAATTACGTTATCAGCGACCTGACGCTTAACATTCAGAAGGGTGAGATAGTTGCTTTGCTTGGACCATCTGGTTGTGGCAAGACGACCTTGCTGAAAATGATTAACCGTCTTCATCAACAAGATAAGGGAAAAATTTATATAAAAAATAGACCGATTGAGGATTGGGATGTTATCGAGTTGAGGCGCGGCATTGGATATGTCATTCAAAGCACAGGGCTTTTTCCCCATCTGAGTATTGAAAAGAATATCTCTTATGTATTAGAAATTATGGGGATAGCTGAGACAAGCAGGAAAAAACGTGCTGCAGAATTAATTGAGATGGTTGGACTTGACATTACCTATTTAGCAAAGTTGCCCAAGGAGCTTAGCGGCGGACAAAAACAGAGAGTAGGAGTTGCCAGGGCACTGGCTGCTGACCCTGAACTGATTTTAATGGATGAGCCCTTTGGAGCTGTTGATGCCTTGGTTAGAAAAAATCTTCAGGATGAGGTTAAACGACTGTTTAAAAATTTAAATAAAACCATTGTTTTTGTAACCCACGATATTGAGGAAGCTTTTCATATGGCGACTCGCATTGTTCTATTAAATAAGGGCAAGGTAGAACAGGAAGGTACGAAAGAAGACCTTATATTCGGGCCGAAAAACGACTACGTATCTTCATTCTTTGGAACGAAGCAGTATGGGGCCTATCTAAATGCAACAAAAATAAAAGATGTGACGATTCTCGAAAACGGGGAACAATTTGATAATACTTTGCCTATTATTACTTATGAAAATACCTTAATGGATGGTATTCGCTTAATGACAGAGTTTGGCGTTGAGAAGCTCAACGTTTATAATTCCAA
>CAZCMY010000063.1:0-2086 GCA_964500055.1 uncultured Acidaminococcales bacterium
CAGGGACATCAGATGATGACGCCGCCGGCAGTCTCGCAGATTCTGGAGCAGTTTGTCAGAGTAGTGACTATGGTTGTGCTTGCTTATTATCTGTTGCCTTACGGCTTGGAGTATGCTGCGGCAGGTGCGGCTTTTGGTGCTGTTCCCGGAGCGGTAACAGGTTTGATCGTGCTCTCCTTCTTTTATGCAAGGTATCGCAGAAACTGGCAGCAACAGTCAGCTGAAAACGATAATTCCGCGCAGGAATCAATTAAAGAAATTGCAGCGCGCCTGGTAAAGCTGGCTTTGCCGGTGTCCTGCGCTAATATTATGCTGCCGGTGGTTACCGGCATTGATATGTTGATTATACCCGGACGTTTGGAAGCGGCTGGTCACACAGTGGAACAGGCAACAACGCTTTTTGGCTATTTCGCCGGCATGGGGCTGCCTCTCGTTATGTTGGCAACAATTCCAACGGCATCATTAGCGGCCAGTATAGTACCGGCTGTTTCTGAAGCGCACGCACTCCAAAACTTCGAAGGTATTCGCCAAAAATCACTTACGGCCATTCGCTTATGCCTTTTGCTGACTTTCCCGGCGGTAGTCGGCCTGGCAGTTTTGTCAGAGCCTATTTCGCAATTATTATATGGAACGAAAGCCGCTGCTGCCTCCATTGCACACTTGGCACCGGCAATCTGTCTTTTGGGTTTACATCAGATTACGACGGGTATGCTGCAGGGTATGGGTATGACAATAATACCGATGCTGAACATGATTGCCAGCACGCTGCTTAAAATATATCTGGTCTGGCAGTGGACCGCTGTCCCAACGTATGGTATCGTGGGAGCTGCATGGGCTACCAATATTAATTTTGGTTTGGCAGCCGCACTGAATCTGTTTTTCCTTCTGCGTTATTCAACCTTTTCGTTTCCGTTGAGGACAACAGTAAAAATCCTTACGGCAGCCCTATTAATGGGCATTTGTGCTTACTTGTCCTATGTGGAATTAATAAAATACATAGCAGGAAATACTATCAGTACTTTGCTGGCAATTGTAAGTGGCAGCATAGTATATTTCTTCGTGCTTATCTTTAGTGGTGAATTAAAAGCAGCAGAAATTGCAAAAATACCATTATTTGGCAGTAAATTGGTTAAGTTTTGTAAAAATATTCATTTGATGAGGGATGAAAAATGAGTAATGTTAGTCTTACGATAGTAGGCTTAGGGCCTGGCAGCGCCGGTTATCTTTCTTTGGAAACGAAGTACGCGCTGGAAAATGCAGAAAAAGTTATTTTACGCACCGCCATGCATCCTACGGTGGCGGAGCTGGAAAAGCAACAGGTTAAGTTTGTCAGCTGCGATCATTTCTATGAGGAAGGACGTACGTTTGAAGAAGTTTATGCTAAAATAGTTGATTATGTTTTGGCGGAAGCTAAGGGCAGCAAGGTTGTTTATGCAGTGCCTGGCAGTCCCTTAGTGGCGGAAAGAACGGTTGTTCTCTTGCGGGAAGTTTGCGCAAAGCAGGGACTGGAGCTTGAAATTCTGCCGGCAATGAGTTTTCTTGATCTGGCCTATGTCAAGTTGAATTTAGACCCGATTACCGGCCTAAGAATTGCCGACGCTGCTGATGAAAAATTATTGTCTGATGCAGGAAGATATCCTCTGATTATTACACAGGTTTACAGCAAAATGGTTGCTGCTGAACTAAAACTAAACCTGATGGAAGTAATGGATGATGAAGATGAAGTTTTCTTTATGCGTAATCTCGGACTGCCCGATGAAGTTTGTAAAGCTGTGCCTCTCTATGAATTAGACCGGCAGGAGAACATTGATCATTTGACAACAGTTTATGTGCCTGTTTTTAAAACAGGTAAAATGGACATGACGCCTTTGATTGAAGTTGTTAAAACCTTGCGTGAACCAGGCGGCTGCGTCTGGGACAGGGAGCAAACGCATGAAAGCATTCGCAAAGGCTTGATTGAAGAAACCTATGAACTTCTTGAGGCTATTGACAACAAAGACCTTACAGGAATGAGGGAAGAACTCGGTGATGTTTTGCTGCAGGTAGTTTTTCATGCTCGCCTTGCCGAAGAAGAGGGCGGCTTTGT
>CAZCMY010000063.1:2186-4492 GCA_964500055.1 uncultured Acidaminococcales bacterium
GAAGAGCTACAGGAATTAGCAGAAGCGGTAGCTGAGAACAATCCGGAGCATATAGAATGGGAACTGGGTGACGTCCTGCTGGCTATGGCAAATTATGCCAGACACCTAGGCGTAGAGCCAGAAACAGCCCTTAACAGAGCGAACAACAGATTTGTGTCAAGGTTCAATTTTATTGAACAGGAAGTGCTTGCTTCAGGCAGGAACTGGGCTGATTTTTCGCTGGTCGAACTCGAAAAATTGTGGCAGGAAGCTAAAAAAAATGAAAAAATTTAAAAAAAACATCAAAATACCTTGTTCTTAAGCAGGAATAACGCGAAGAATAACGAATTATAGCCATAAGTTGGTAATGTACTTAGCTTAGGCACTGTACAAATAAAAAATCAAGGAGGACTTTATTGTGAACAAAAGTGAATTGATTGCAGCTGTCGCAGAAAAGACCGGTATGACCAAAAAAGATTCTGAAAAGGCAGTAGGTGCTTTGCTCGAGACTATTAAAACTGCTGTCGCAAAGAAACAAAAAGTACAATTGATTGGTTTTGGTACTTTCGAACCTCGCGTTCGCGCTGCGCGCACTGGTAAAAACCCACGTACAGGCGAAGCTATTAAAATCGCTAAAGCTACTGTACCTGCGTTCAAAGCTGGTAAAGCATTCAAAGACGTAGTTAACAAGAAAAAATAATTGTTGATTGTATTCTTGGATACTGTGCAACCTGTTGGGTAACCAGCAGGTTGTTTTTTTATGTATGCACAATGATGGCGGAAATGATATACTATAATTATCAAGTATACGGAATGTGAGGCAGAGTGATGGCAAGAAAGAGACGACATATTAATGGCTTTAAGCTTTTGCTGCTGTTTATAGCCGTATGTTTTCTGCTGGCGTTGGCCCATAAAGAATATAATATTTACCAGGTTAACAAAGAATTAGAAAAGACTCAGAAAAGAATAGAGTCGTTGAAGGAAGAACAGGAAGCGCTGGAAATCGAACGGCAGAGGCTGGATGACTTGAAATATATCGAAAAATTAGCTCGAGAAGAGCATAATATGGTTGGCAAAGATGAAGTTCCTTTGTTTATTATCGAGGAAAAAGGTACACAACCGCCGAAAGGAAAACAGTAAATTCTTTTTCCGGTTGACACCCATTTGCTTCGAAGGTTATAATTAGTCGCAAGAACAAAAATTATAAGGGGGATCATTGATCTTTATGGCTCTTGAAGTAGGCGCGATTGTGGAAGGCGAAGTTTCCGGAATTACAAATTTTGGCGCTTTTGTGCAGTTGCCAGAAGGAAAAGTAGGCCTTATCCACATTTCTGAGGTATCCAATGTTTATGTTAAAGACGTTCATGATTTTTTGAAGGAAAAGGACAAAGTTACGGTCAAAGTCTTATCTATTGATGAGAAAGGCAAAATAGGCTTATCAATTAAGCAACTGATGCCGCCGCCAGCTCCTAAAAGACCTGTAGAACGTCGCCCTATGACACCAAGGGTGGTGCCGACTCTCACCTTTGAAGATAAGATATCACGTTTCTTGAAAGATAGTGACGATAGATTGCTCGATTTGAAACGGAATACGGAATCAAAACGCGGTGGTCGCGGTGCTAGCCGCAAAAATGATTAAATTTTGATAGATGGGGCACTTCTTTTGGAGTGCCCGTTTTGTTTTTAGGAGGCACTATGGCTGGAGAACCAATTAGCCTGAGACTGGAACGGCTTTTAAAAAAACAAGAACTGTTCCCGAAGGGAGCAGTTCTTTTAGCTGCCTGCTCCGGCGGCGCTGATTCTTTGGCAATGACTTCCGTTCTGCAGCAAGTTGGGCAGGAGGAAGGGTGGCAGATTTTTGTCTGTCATATACAGCATCATTTGAGAGGCGAGGAAGCCGAACGGGATGCTCTTTTTGTTGAGAAATTTTGCCAAGAACGACATTTGCCTTTTATAAGGGTTGATGTTGATGTAAATTACTTGGCTGAGCAGGAAAAAATATCCGTCGAGGAAGCTGCTCGCAAGCTAAGATATCAGGCTTTAAAAGAAAACTGTCAGAAGCTCAATGCAGTTGCAATTGTTACAGGACACCACCAGGATGATCAGGCAGAAACTGTCCTGATGAATTTACTGCGTGGCGCCGGTACACGTGGACTGCGTGGCATGCAGACAAGGAACGGCCTTGTTGTCAGACCTTTTCTTGATGTAACAAGGAAGGATATGGAAGATTACTGCAGACAGCAAGGCATTATTTGGTGTAGCGACAGTAGTAATGACTGCACCGATTATAGAAGAAACAGTATCCGTAAAGAGCTTTTGCCAATGCT
>CAZCMY010000063.1:4592-7045 GCA_964500055.1 uncultured Acidaminococcales bacterium
TCGGCTATGCTTCCTGTGCCTGGCCAGCTGAAATTGCCGGATGGGCAATTGTTATGCGCTGAGGTTGTAACAGGTGATAAACCGGTTTCATCGAGAAATCAGATAGTGTATCCCAGAAACCTGGTTGCTGGTATAATAGAAGTACGAAACAGGAAAAACGGCGACCGTTTCAGAACTAAAAACGGTTATGCCAAAAAACTGAAGGAATATCTGATAGATAAAAAACTGCCACAGGCTGAACGTGACAAACTTTTATTGTTATGTTACGGCAGTGATGTATTATGGTTAATAGGTGAACAGGCAGCAGGGTGGAAGGCGGACATAGCTTTTCAGGAATGGCTGTTGTTCACGCTTACAGAAGGAGGACAATAATATGCATAAAGATATAAAGCAGGTCTTATTTGATGAAGAAGAAATAAGAAAAAGAATTATAGAACTGGGTGAACAAATCACCAAAGATTATGCTGGTCAAGGATTAGTGGTTGTTTCATTGTTGAAAGGTGCGGTTTACTTTACCGCTGAGTTGACTAAGCATATAGATTTACCGGTCAGACTGGATTTCATGATATCTTCATCTTATGGAAACAGCACTATCAGCACTGGCAGCATAAATATCACTAAGGACCTTGACGAGAATATTGCTGGCAAGCATGTTCTTCTGGTCGATGATATTATTGATACCGGTTTGACATTGGAAAAAATTTCCAATTTACTGCTGACAAGGAATCCTTTGTCCGTTAAAACAGCTGTTTTGTTGGATAAAGGTTCCAGAAGGGTTAATGCAATGAACGCCGATTATGTTGGGTTTGAGATTCCGGATGAATTTGTAGTTGGCTACGGCCTTGATTTTGCGGGAGATTACCGTAATTTACCAGTCATAGGCATTTTGAAACCATCTGTTTTTGCCAAAAAATAAATGCACTTGTCCTCAAAATCAGATTAGTGTATCATTATACAATGTGATAGTATAGAAAAGTTAGGAAGGAGGGCATTTTTGTGGGCAAATTTTTTAGAAATGTCAGCTTTTATTTGCTGATTATCATAGTTGCAATCTGGATTATTGAATATTATTCTACGAATACCGTCAGTAAAACGGATATTTCTTATAGTAACTTCATAAAACAGGTACAGCAGGATGAAGTTAAGCGTGTAACTATAGTGGAAAATGTCATTACCGGTAAATTAAAATCTGGTGCTGATTTTACTACCATTGCTCCTGAAGACCCTGAATTAATCCATACACTGCGAAGCCATGATGTGGAAATCAAGGCGGAACTGCCGCCACAGCCACCATGGTGGATGAATATTATTTCTTCTATTTTACCAATGCTGCTGATTGTTGGTATTTGGTTCTTACTTATGCAGCAAAGCCAGGGCGGCGGGGGACGCGTAATGTCTTTCGGCAAAAGCAGGGCTAAGATGTATGGAGACGAAAAAGTAAAAATTACCTTTAAGGACGTAGCTGGTGCCGATGAGGCCAAGCAAGAGCTGGAAGAGGTAGTAGAATTTTTGAAACAGCCAAAGAAATTCAATGAATTGGGTGCAAGAATACCAAAAGGTGTCTTGTTGTTCGGACCTCCTGGTACAGGTAAGACTTTGCTGGCTAAAGCCGTAGCAGGCGAAGCAGGCGTGCCGTTTTTCAGTATCAGCGGTTCTGATTTCGTGGAAATGTTTGTTGGTGTCGGTGCTTCTCGCGTACGTGACTTGTTTGAACAAGCCAAAAAGAATGCTCCTTGCATTATTTTCATAGATGAAATCGATGCTGTCGGCAGACAAAGGGGCGCTGGTCTTGGCGGTGGTCACGATGAGCGCGAACAAACGCTGAATCAGCTGCTTGTTGAAATGGATGGTTTTGGCGCTAATGAAGGTATCATCATGATTGCGGCAACTAACCGCCCGGATATACTGGACCCAGCTTTGTTACGTCCAGGTCGTTTTGACCGTCAGATTGTTGTAGACCGTCCTGATATTAAAGGACGTCAGGAAATATTGAAAGTACATGTTAAAGGCAAACCTATCGGTGAGGATGTAAATTTGGATGTTGTAGCAAGACGCACTCCTGGATTTACCGGCGCTGATCTGAGCAACCTCGTTAATGAAGCGGCTTTGCTTTCCGCAAGACGCAACAAGAAAAAGATTACCATGTCAGAAATGGAAGAAGCTGCAGAACGCGTTATGATGGGACCAGAGCGCAAGAGTCGTGTAATCAGCGATAATGAAAAGAAGCTTACAGCCTATCATGAAGGCGGTCATACTTTGGTTGGCATGCTGCTTGACCATACTGATCCGGTACACAAAGTTACAATTATTCCTCGCGGACGTGCAGGCGGTTATACCTTGAGCCTGCCGAAAGAGGACCGTTATTATGCAACACGCAGCGAACTGTTAGACGAACTCAAATTGCTTCTCGGTGGTCGTGTGGCAGAAGCGTTGGTGCTTAACGAAATTTCCAG
>CAZCMY010000064.1:0-7017 GCA_964500055.1 uncultured Acidaminococcales bacterium
TGCTGCACATCAGCGACCGACTGCTTGCAGGTGAGTAGTCGCGTGTGGAAGCAGCCAGAGGAACTCTTCAACCCTTGCCGATAGACTATTGAATGCAAAAACTTTTTGCGTGTGGAAGCGGCCAGAGGAACTCTTTAGCCCTTGTCTTGATATAATATCGCTTTTGGATTATATTTTAAGAGAATTTTAAATTTAAGGTGTTGACAAATGCACCGTTATAACTTAAAATAATCTACGTTGTCAGTGACAACTGCGGAAATAGCTCAGCGGTAGAGCACCGCCTTGCCAAGGCGGGGGTCGCGAGTTCGAATCTCGTTTTCCGCTCCACTAGTACTTCAGGCTTCCTCTGGTGAGGGAGCCTTTTTGCTCTTTGTAGTTGCGGTGCAAGTGAACAGCCGTCGTGCCTTGTCAAAGATAGGACTTTGTGGTATGATACTATGAGCGGTTTTTATAATGATTTATTAAAAACAGGCTGAATTTTCAGTCAAAAGATAAGTTTTAAGAAGTGACATATTATTAAGGAGGCTTTTTTAGATGAATGTATCTGTAGAAAGAGTAGCAAATGAAGCAACCATCAAAATTCAATTACCGGCAGCGGAAGTAAATAAGGGCTTTGCCAAAGCAGTACAAAAAATTTCTGGTCAAGTTAATATTCCTGGTTTCCGTAAAGGTAAAGCTCCTCGCAATATTTTAGAAATGCATGTTGGCAAAGAAGCAATTAAACAAGAAGCTTTTGAAATGGTCGCTAATGATTGTTTCCGTAAAGCTATGGCTGATGAGAAACTTATTCCGGTCGGCGATCCTGATGTGAAAGAATCTACTTTTGAAGAAAATACCGATATGGAATTGGTATTGACCATAACAGTAAAACCAGAACCTAAGCTTGGCGAATATAAAGGCCTTGCAGTTGAGAAAAAAGCAGCAGTTGTAACTGACGAACAAATCGATGCTGCAATTGAAGAATTGCGCAATCGCGGCGCAAAAATGGTAGTTGCTCCTGAAGCTGTAATCATGAAAGGCGATTTCGCAATCATTGATTTCGCAGGTACTGTAGATGGCGAACCATTCAGCGGCGGCGAAGGCAAAGGCTATCCTCTGGAAGTTGGTTCCGGCAGCTTTATTCCTGGATTTGAGGATCAACTGGTTGGACTCAAAGCCGGAGATTCCACCGATGTTAATGTTACCTTCCCAGAAGAGTATTTTGTCAAAGAGCTTGCTGGTAAAGAAGCTGTTTTCAAAGTAAATGTTCAAGATGTTAAACGCAAAGAATTGCCGGAAATTACCGATGAATTTGTTGCTGCTAACAGCAAATGCAAAACTGTTGAAGAACTGAAAGCTGATTATAAAGAAAAAATGCAAAAACATGCTGAGGAAGAAGCAGAAGCTGATTATGAAAGAGCGCTTATTCAAACAGCTGTTAACAATGCTGAATTCGAAGTACCGGAAATCATGGTCGAAGACCGTATCAGCCAAATGATTGAAGAACTCAACATGAATCTGGAAAACCGCAAAATGAACCTTGATGCTTATCTGAAATACACTGGCATGGATATGGAAAAACTTCGTGAAAACTACAAAGCGACTGCACTTGAGAATGTCAAAACTGACCTTGTGCTTGACGCTATTGCCAAAGCTGAAAATATCCAGGTTGGCATGGAAGATGTTGACGCAGAATTGACCAACATTGCTATGCAAAATGGCGCTAAAGTTGAAGAAGTGAAGAAAATTATCTCTTCTAACGGCAACATGGGCTTATTACTTGCTAATATCCTGCGTCGTAAATCAGCTCGCGTTGTTATTGATGGGGCAGCAAAATAATTTTGCACCAAATATTTAAAGGGGTGTGAGTAATGATGAATTTTGTGCCTATCGTTGTTGAACAATCCAGTCGGGGAGAACGATCTTACGATATCTACTCCCGCTTATTGAAAGACAGGATTATTTTCGTAACAGGAACAATAGATGATAATATGGCGAATCTTATCATTGCACAGCTTTTATTCCTGGAAGCAGAAGATCCGAATAAGGATATACACTTGTATATCAACAGCCCTGGCGGCAGTGTAAGCGCTGGGATGGCCATTTATGATACAATGCAATATATTAAACCTGATGTTTCGACGATTTGTATGGGTATGGCAGCCAGTATGGCTTCCGTTCTCCTCGCTGCCGGAACTAAGGGCAAACGTTTCACCCTGCCTTACGCACGCGTAATGATTCACCAGCCTTTGGGCGGTGCTCAGGGCCAGGCTACTGAGATCGAAATTCACGCTCGTGAAATTCTCCGTATCCGTGACGAAATGAATGATATTATGGCTAAACACACAGGTCAACCAAAAGAGAAAATCCAAATAGATACAGAGCGCGACTATTATCTTACAGCTGTAGAAGCCAAAGCATATGGCTTGGTCGACGAAATACTTACCCGCAAACAATAAAGGGTTAGCGTAGGATAAAATTAAGATGCGCAAGGAGTAAAAGATATGAACTTTGGCGATGGGAACGATAACAGCTATACCTGTTCTTTCTGTGGTAAAAAGCAGGGACAAGTGCGCAAGCTTGTTGCGGGCCACAACGTCTTTATCTGTGATGAATGTATCGAAGTCTGCAATGAAATGCTGGCGGAAGAATTCAGCACACAGCCACAGCCTTTAGATGGCGAACTGCCGAAACCTCAGGAAATTAAGTCGATTCTTGACCAGTATGTTATTGGTCAGGATGAAGCCAAGAAAACTTTGGCGGTTGCTGTTTATAATCACTACAAACGTATTAATTATGAAACACAGCATAAGAATGAAGATGTTGAATTACAAAAATCCAACATTCTGATGTTAGGGCCTACCGGCAGCGGCAAAACGCTTCTTGCTCAGACTCTGGCAAAAATTCTTGATGTTCCGTTTGCAATTGCCGATGCTACGGCTTTGACCGAAGCAGGCTATGTAGGCGAAGATGTTGAGAACATTCTGCTCCGTTTGATTCAAAATGCTGATTTTGACATCGAACGTGCTGAACGTGGCATAATATACATCGATGAAATCGATAAAATTTCCCGTAAATCAGAAAATCCTTCCATTACCAGAGATGTCTCTGGTGAAGGCGTACAGCAGGCTCTTTTGAAGATTCTGGAGGGAACGGTTGCCAGCGTGCCGCCACAAGGCGGACGTAAGCATCCACACCAGGAGTTCATTCAAATCGATACGACAAACATCCTGTTTATCTGCGGCGGTGCTTTTGCCGGCCTGGAAAACATCATCGGCGCGCGTATCGGTAAGAAGAGCATGGGTTTTGGCGCGGAAATAAAAACAAAAGAAGAACAAAAGATTGATTCTTTGCTTAAAAAAGTGCTTCCGGAAGATCTTATGAAGTTCGGACTGATTCCAGAGTTTGCCGGTCGTCTGCCAGTAGTCGTAACGCTTGATTCTCTTGATGTAGATGCGTTAATACGAATTCTGAAAGAACCAAAAAATGCTCTGATTAAACAATATGAGCATTTCCTGGCGATGGATAATGTCGAACTTGTCTTTGAGGAAGGGGCCTTAAAGGCAATTGCTGAAGAGGCAATGAAACGCAGTGCTGGCGCTCGTGGTTTACGAGCCATTATTGAAAGCATTATGCGTGATGTTATGTATGAAGTGCCTTCCAGAGCCGATGTGAAGAAATGCATCGTTACCGAGGAAGTCATCAGAGAGCATAAGCCACCAACATTGGTGTTGGAGGAACAAAAGGCTGATTCAGCATCCTGAAAGAGATAAAGGGGAAAGGGCAGAGGCCCTTTTCCCCTTTTTGTTTATTTATGTTAAAATAAGAATAGAAGTTCGCTTAAATGATTTTTATCTTACTTTAGATACAGACAGTTTGCGATTGAGGAGGGTTAGAGATTATGGATGAAAACAAAGTAATTCCTTTATTGCCTTTACGAGGCATGTTGGTATTCCCGGGAATGATTATAAATCTTGATGTAGGACGTGACCGTTCCATCAAGGCAGTGGAATCTGCAATGGCGATAGACCGCAAAATTTTGCTGGTTACTCAGCGCGAAGCCGGCACGATTGAACCAAATGAAAACGATTTATTTACCTATGGTGTTATTGCTGAAATAAAACAATTATTGAAATTGCCGAATGGCGCTTTGCGCATTTTGGTTGAAGGTTTGTCCAGGGCCAAAATTGAGTCTGTCCGCGACAACAAAGATATTTATTTTGAAGCCGAGGTACAGGAAGTTGCCAGCATTATTGATGATAACAACGAAGTAGAAGCACTCAAAAGAATGTTGATTGAAACTTTTGAGCAGTGGATATTGGCAAGCAAAAAAATAACCAGTGAAGTGCTTTTAACTTTCAAGGATCAGCCGGATCCTGGCAGAATTGCGGATATGATTGCCGGTTACCTGACTATCGGTGTTGATGAAAAAGAGAGTGTACTGGAAGCAATTAATGTTAAAGACCGCATGAATTTGCTTTATAGTTTCCTTTGCAAAGAACTGGAAATAGCAAATATTGAGAAAAATATTTCTCAGCAGGTACGCAAACAGATTGAACAAAATCAGCGTGAGTATTATCTTCGTGAGCAGATGAAGGCCATTAACAAGGAACTTGGCGAAGGTGATGAGCGTCAGGCCGAAGTCGATGAATACAAACGCGCTATGGCTGAGCTTGATATGCCGGAAGAGGTTGTCGAGAAGATTAAGAAAGAGCTGGACCGCTTGTACAAAATGCCGCCTATGATGGCAGAAAGCGCGGTAATTCGCAGCTATCTTGATGCCTTGCTGAGTCTTCCCTGGAATAAGTTTACGGAAGATAATTTTGACCTGAAACTGGCCAAGAAAATTCTCAATGAAGACCACTACGGTTTAGAAAAAGTAAAAAAGCGCATTCTTGAATATTTGGCTGTACGCGCTTTGACTAAACAAATCAAGGGACCAATTCTTTGTCTTGTTGGACCTCCTGGTGTAGGTAAAACTTCACTTGCCCGTTCAATAGCGAAAGCTATTAATCGCAAATTTACCAGAATTTCTCTGGGCGGTGTGCGTGATGAAGCAGAAATCCGTGGACATCGTCGTACTTATATCGGTGCGATGCCGGGACGTATTATTCATGGTATGCAGACTTGCGGCTGTTCCAATCCGGTATTTTTACTTGATGAAGTTGATAAGATGAATGCTGACTTCAGAGGTGATCCCGCTTCAGCCTTGCTGGAAGTGCTTGATCCAGAGCAAAACAGCAATTTCAGCGATCACTATATTGAATTCCCGTTTGATCTCTCTAACGTATTCTGGATTGTAACGGCTAATACGGTTGAAACAATACCGCCAGCTCTCTTAGACAGGATGGAAGTTATTCAATTGGCCAGTTATACAGATGATGAGAAGGTTAAAATAGCTGAACTTCATCTTATTCCTAAGGAACGTGAATTGCACGGCTTGACGGAAAAAACCATCAGCTTTACGCAGGAAGCAATTTTTCGGACGATTCGCGATTATACCCGTGAAGCAGGCGTGCGTAATTTAGAACGAAAAATTGCAGCTATCTGCCGGAAGGCCGCACATCGTCTTGTTACAGAGAAAACGAAACGGGTTCTGGTAAATGCCAAGACATTACATAATTTTCTTGGACCAATTATTTTCTTGGAAAGTGACCTTACCGCTAAGTCTGAAATCGGCATTTGTACTGGCCTTGCCTGGACCAGTATTGGCGGTGAACTGCTGAAAGTAGAGGTAGCTGCGACAGCCGGCAAGGGTGGACTTTTGCTGACGGGGCAGTTGGGTGACGTTATGAAGGAATCGGCTCAGGCTGGTTATACTTATATTCGTTCGCGTGCCAAAGAACTTGGACTTGACGAAAAATTCTACGAGAATACTGATGTACATATTCATCTGCCTGAAGGCGCTATACCAAAGGATGGACCTTCCGCAGGTATTACTATGGTTACTGCCATGGTTTCCGCTTTGACGGGGAAACATGTAAAGGCAGGATTGGCTATGACGGGAGAGATTACTTTGTCAGGGCGTGTACTGCCGGTAGGCGGCATTAAGGAAAAAATGCTGGCAGCGAACAGATATGGCGTCAAGACAATACTTTTACCTAAACTAAACATCCAGGATTTGGAAGAACTTCCGAAAAATGTGCGCAACGCGATTACCTTTATTCCTGTCGACCACATGGACGAAGTATTAAAACTAGCACTGGAGGATTAAGATGGCAATAAATCAATGGGATTTGATCAAGGCGAAATATTCTGCATCAGCAGTACGCCCCGATCAGTACCCTGCACCTTATTTGGACGAAGTAGCTTTTATTGGCAGATCAAATGTCGGCAAGTCGTCGCTGATTAATTCGCTTACAAGACGGAACGGACTAGCGAGAGTCAGCGGCTCACCCGGTAAGACACAAACTATCAATTTTTATGAAATTGAAGGCAAAAGAATCTTGGAGGGAACAGATCAACGCAAACAATTTTACATCGTCGATTTGCCTGGCTATGGTTTTGCCAGAACCTCCAAAGAAAATAAAGATCAGTGGTCAGGCTTTATCCGTAAATACTTATCCGGCTCCGAACATTTGCGTCTGGTTTGTCAGTTGATTGACATCAGACATAAACCATTGGATAGCGATATCGATTGCTATCATTGGCTGATGGGATGTGGAGTACCGGTACAGCTCATTCTGACTAAGTCAGATAAAGTTTCGAAAAACATGGCGGCTTCACAGAAAGCTTTATTTAAACGTGAGCTTGGTTTGGATGATGAACGCATAATGACTTATACGTCAAGCCAACATACCGCACGAGGCGAACTAATAGCCAGAATCATGGACTATATGCAGCCGTCTGACGGAGAGGAATACAAAGAGGAACGGGAATGATTTTTCAAGCAACGCTTTTTGTAGTGTCTGCAGTAGTTGGCTGGTTTTTTAATCTGGCTGGTATGCCTATACCGTGGCTTTTAGGCGGCTTGGCTGTTGCTCTTGTTGCTAAGACGCAATTTGCGGAGAAGGCTTCCTGGCCAAGGGCCTATCGTAG
>CAZCMY010000065.1:0-3316 GCA_964500055.1 uncultured Acidaminococcales bacterium
TAGATGCTTTTAACAGAAAGATCAATTATTTACGTATCTCGGTTACAGACAGATGCGACCTTCGTTGTAGATACTGCATGCCGGAGCACGGAGTAGAGTCGCTTACACATAGTGATATTCTTTCTTATGAGGAGATCATTCGGGTGGCGGAATGCTTTGCACGTTTGGGTGTTAGCCGCATCAAGATCACCGGAGGGGAGCCGCTGGTACGCTTTCATGTGCTCAATCTTATTGCTAAGCTTAAAAAAGTGCCGGGAATTGAGCAGGTAACTTTGACTACTAACGGAACGCATCTTGCTGATTATATTGATCAACTATCAGGGCTGCAAATCGACGGTATCAATATAAGTCTCGATACACTGAATCCAAAGCTTTATAAAGAAATAACGGGTAGGGATGTATTTGATAAAGTATTTTCGGGGCTCGAGAAAGCACTAGCGCATCCAGATATAAAACTTAAAGTAAACTGTGTTCCTTTGGGACTGCAGGGACAGAATATTTCCGAAGTTGCCGAACTTGCGAAAAACAACCCGGTACATGTCCGGTTCATCGAAATGATGCCAATCGGATTAGGGAAAAATTTCACATTTACAAGCGAAGCTGATGTTCTGCAGAAACTAAAGCAGGCTTATGGTGTACCTGTTCCTTTTGATGAAGTATTGGGAAATGGGCCTTGCCACTATTACAGTGTCCCCGGCTTTCAAGGCAAAATCGGCTTTATCAGCGCAATGAGCCACAAGTTTTGCAGCAGTTGCAATCGGGTGAGACTGACTGCAGACGGAAAGTTGAAAACATGCTTGCAGTATGATGCAGGGCTGAATTTAAAAGAGCTTTTAAGAGAAGGCAAGTCCGACGAGGAAATGGAAGCAGCAATTCTACAGGCACTGGGTAATAAACCAGTAGAACACCATTTCACGGAAGCGTTTGTTGCAGACAGGGAAACTAAGTCGATGTTCCAAATTGGTGGATGAGGTGAATTTTCATGAAAAGGGTAGCAATCATTACCTCCAGTGATTCAGGGTATAGAGGAGAAAGAGAAGACATGAGCGGTAAAGTCATTCGGGAGATTGTGGAAGCTAACGGCTATCAGGTGGTGCATATGGAGATTTTACCGGATGAGCAGCAAATGTTAAGTGACGCGCTGATGAAAATCGCCGACCAAAACACGGCGGAATTGATCCTCACAACCGGAGGAACCGGGTTTTCCCCCAGAGACTGCATGCCGGAGGCAACCAAAGCGATTATTGAAAGAGAGGTTCCCGGGATCCCGGAAGCCATGAGAGCTTACAGCGCGCAGTACACGAAAAGAGCGATGCTCAGCCGAGCGGCAGCGGGAATTCGCAAATCAACTCTCATCATTAATTTGCCGGGCAGCCCCAAAGCGGTCAGGGAGTGTTTGGAGTTTATTATTTCCGAATTGATGCATGGAATTGAAATACTTACGGATCAGGCTCACAACTGTGCCAGAAAGTAAAGGTGAAATTTATGGGAAAAGTAGTTGCGGTATGTGTCAGTGAGATTAAAGGAGTGCAGAAGATTAATGTCCACACTGCAAAGTTCATTGAAGACTTTGGAATTGAACAGGACGCGCACGCGGGCAAATGGCATCGGCAGGTTAGCCTGCTGTCCTTTGACAAGATTGAAGAATTCCGGTCCAAGGGAGCGGAGGTCAAGGATGGTGCTTTTGGCGAAAACCTCATTGTCAAGGGAATTGACTTCAGGAATTGCCCGCTTGGCACACGCTTTCGCTGCAATCAAGTCATATTGGAACTCACTCAAATTGGCAAGGAATGCCACAAGGGATGCGAAATTTTTAAGGTTATGGGCGACTGCATCATGCCGCGGGAAGGCGTATTTACCAAGGTTATTCATGGCGGAATCATAACCGAAGGCGATGAGCTTGAAGTAATCTGATTTAAAATTTCGGTTTAGTTTGAAATAGTGAAAGAATGATTTCGAGTCTTTTTCCCTAAGGTAAAGTGAAATTCATGATTACTACGGGAAAAGACCAATGGGTGCTTCTTGAAAAGGAATCGCCTCCCGATTGGAAAGAACATCATATTTCTTCCATTAGGCTCATTCTTGCTTATTTCATCTCAATATATTTTTAATTATAAAGTATGGAAAGGATGAGAAGCATGAAAAAGACCATGACATTAGTTTTATTGATTTTATTTGTATTGAGTTTAGTAACAGGCTGCGGGAAAAAAGAGGATTCAAAAGCAAGTTCGGAGGCTGCTGCACCAAAAGGCGTATTGCTTATGTCGACGACTACAAGCACACAGGATACCGGTTTACTCGATTACCTTGCCCCGTTATTTCTTAAGGATACCGGCTGGAAACTTCAATGGACAGCTGTCGGTACCGGCCAGGCCTTGAAAATGGGTCAGGACGGCGATGTTGACATTGTACTTTGCCATGCAAAAAAAAGTGAGGAAGATTTTGTAGCGAAAGGTTATGGCGTAAAACGTTATCAGGTGATGTATAACGATTTTGTCGTTGTCGGCCCTGCCAAGCCGCTCAATGCGACAAAAGACATAAAAACGTTGTTTACTGAAATTAACAACCAGAATTTGGCGTTTGTTTCAAGAGGTGATGATTCTGGAACCGATAAAGCTGAAAAAGCTATTTGGTCCAGCCTTAAAATAGATCCAAAATCGAATAATAATTATCTTAAGTCCGGCCAAGGTATGGGCGATACCATTGCCATAGCCAATGAAAAAAGTGCATATTGCTTTACCGACCGCGGTACCTGGCTGAAAATGAAAAAGGACTCCACAGTAAAGATCGATTTGGATATTGTTTGTCAGGGTGATGATTTGTTAAAAAATCAATATGGCATCATTGCTGTAAATCCTGATAAATATCCTAAAGTAAATAATAAAGCTGCCAATGATTTTATTACCTGGATATGTTCAGAAAAAGTTCAGAAACTGATTGCAGAATATGGTGTGCAAAAATACGGCCAGGCGCTGTTTATTCCAAATGCCAAATAATGCATAAGCTTTTCAATTAAGGGATGCTTAATCAAGTATCCCTTAGTTGTATTGCCATAGTATCAAAAGCAACGGTGGTGATTTCTTGGACTTTTTAAATGAAACAATAAGTTTATTTAGTGATGCGGGCATAGTAAACGCAGTTAATGTAACACTTATTATGTCAGCATTCTCTGTCGCAATTTCCTCGCTGCTGGGAATAGCCCTGGGCATTCTTCTGGAACAATGTAATTTTCCAGGCAAGCGAATGATAATAAGATTAAATCGTACACTCCTTGCTTTCCCGCCTGTGGTCGTGGGGCTGATTGTCTACTTGCTCT
>CAZCMY010000065.1:3416-6935 GCA_964500055.1 uncultured Acidaminococcales bacterium
CGTACACTCCTTGCTTTCCCGCCTGTGGTCGTGGGGCTGATTGTCTACTTGCTCTTAATGAGAAATGGTCCTTTGGGAGCGTTTTCCCTTTTGTTTACGATAAAAGGCATGATCATTGCACAGACCATCATCATAACACCAATAATAACCAGCATGGTTTATTCTTTTGCTGTCAAGGCTGCACCGGCAATTCGCGTATTTGCAGCTACAATGGGAGCAACAAAACAACAGACAAACATACTGATAGTGAAAGAAATGAAATATGAAATATACTTTGCAATAATCACAGGCTTTGGACGTTCTATAAGTGAAGTTGGCTCTGTAATGCTGGTTGGCGGCAATATTGAGGGACGAACCAGAACAATGACGACAGCGATTTCTATGCTGAAAAGTCAAGGGATATACACCGAAGGCGTAGCACTGGGAATTATATTGCTTGCATTCGCATTTATCTTACAGTGGGCGGCAGAGTGCTTCCAGAAAAGAGAGTTGGAAGATGAAAATTATTAATCTTAAAAAAAATCTGGGCATGTTTGCACTTGACATACAGTATATGGAACTGGAAAGAGGCTGTATTCACGGCTTTATCGGAGAAAATGGGAGTGGTAAAACCACCACGGCAAAGCTAATTGCAGGGATTCTGAAGCCTGACGAGGGCGAAATCCTTTATGACGGTTTGTGCTCGAGAGAGATAACGATGACGACTCAGAAACCATATATGCTTCATACCTCTGTTTATGAAAATCTGGTTTATCCTCTTAAAATAAGAGGAATCAAGCCGAATGAAACTGAAATTGAGGCTGTTCTTGAAAAACATGGTTTATTGGAGAAGAAGAAACAGTATGCGAGATCTTTATCTAGCGGAGAACAGCAGAAGCTTTCTATTTTGAGAGCATTGATTTTTAAACCTGAGTTTGTGATTGTTGATGAGACATTGTCAAATTTGTCAGCCGAGAGTCTGTCGCTTTTTGAAAACCTGATACTGGAAATTCAAAAGACAAGCGGCATTACCTGGATTATCATCAGTCATCAGCCGCACATAATTAATGAACTTTGTGACAACGTTCATTTCTTTTCAAACGGTCAGCTGATTGAATCAGGAAAGAAAGAGTATGTATTTTTTAATCCTGAAAAGCCAATTGTAAAAGCCTATATGCAAAGGCAGGCATTTGGAATGGTGAAAGCGAGGTAGCATATGGAATTACTTCAGACAAATACTTTACAGTATGCAAGAGAAAAACTTCTGGATTATTTGATGGAAAAACAGGAGATAAAGACGCTGAACCTTATGGATGCAGAAGGTCAAGTGTTGGCTGAGGATGTCAGAAGCATCTGCCCTGTTCCGCACTTCAGGCGTTCAACTGTCGATGGCTATGCGGTAATTAGTAAGGATACACAGGGTGCTGGCGAAAGCATCCCGGTTTTTTTGGAAAACATAGAAGAAATTTTGATTGGACATGAAGCCACGAGCACTTTAAAAGGCGGGCAGTGTGCCTATATTCCGACCGGCGGCATGCTTCCGGCCGGAGCGGATGCCGTTGTCATGTTGGAATACTGCGAACAGTTCGACGTCAGCAGTATCGCTGTTTATGACAGTGTTTCGGTAGGAAGAAATGTTGTAAATATCGGCGAAGATGTTGAAAGCGGTGCTGTGATCTTAAAACAAGGCACAACTTTACGGCCGCAGGAAATCGGGGCACTCGCTTCTGCAGGTATTTCTTCTGTAAACGTTTATGCACCCCTTAAGCTAACGATTATTTCAACCGGAGATGAGCTTGTACCGCTAGGTAAAGTACCAAAGTTGGGACAGGTTCGGGATGTTAATACTTATGCGTTACAGTCACTTGCAAAGAAATGCGGGTTTGATGTGGTTGCGACACATGTACTGAAGGATGAGGAGGAAATACTGAAAAAGGTTGTTTCTGAGTCTATGCAGCAAAGTGATTTTGTAGTACTTTCGGGAGGCAGTTCCCAAGGGAAAAAGGATATGTCGGCGAGAATACTGGATGAACTAGCGGATCAGGGGGTTTTTGTGCACGGAATTTCAATCAAACCCGGAAAGCCTACTATTCTTGGCTATGATAAAAAAAGTAATACGGCACTTGTAGGACTTCCCGGCCATCCTGTTGCCGCGATGATTATTTTTGAGCTAATTGTTGTTTGGGTCAAAAATAAACTTATCGGAAAAGATGATAAAAAATATGTTTATGCAAAAATGAAAACAAATGTGGGAAGTGCTCCCGGTAAAACAACCTGCCAAATGGTTTGGTTAATCGATTCGCAAGGAGAGTATTTTGCCGAACCGGTATTTGGAAAATCTGGCATAATGTCGACATTGACGGCTGCAGATGGTTATACGCTGATCGACTTGAATAAAGAAGGGCTTCGCAAAGACGAAATTGTAAAAGTATTTTTAATATAGAGGCATAATTTAATTTTAATAATTGATTCCACTTGCCAGGAAAGGAAGGTCATAAAATTGGGAGAGAGAAATTTATATCTGAGTAATACCCCTGTGGAAGAGGCCTTAGAAATTTATCTTGACGCGCTTAAGGGTAAGGTCACAGTATCTTACGAAACAATACCTACGACCGAGGCCTTGGGCAGGGTTACAAAATCCGCAGTTTATGCAAAATACTGTTCGCCATTATTCAATGCTTCGGCTATGGACGGTATCGCAGTTGTTTCTGCATCTACAAACGGAGCGTCGGAGGCTAACCCGATAGATCTGGTATCTGGCAAGGACTATAAGATTGTCGATACTGGAGATCCAATAGCTCCTCCGTATGATGCAGTAATCATGGCTGAAGATCTTGTCGTACTTGATGATGAAAAGATGAGAATCATAGCATCAGCTGCGCCGTGGGATAATGTGCGTCCAATTGGTGAAGATATTGTGGCAGGAGAAATGATTCTTCCAAGCAACCATGTTATTCGCCCAATCGATATCGGGGTTTTGCTATCCGCCGGCATCTTGCGAATTGAAGTGATAAAGAAGCCACGGGTTGCAATTTTTCCCACAGGAACTGAGATTATCGAACCTTCGGAAACGCCCAAAGAAGGAGACATCATTGAATCAAATTCACGTATGTTTGAAAACATGGTTAACGTTGAGGGAGGGATTGCTTTTCGGTTCCCGCCTATCGAAGATAACTACGATAAGATAAAAGAAAAAGTAGCTGCTGCTGCCAAAGATTATGATTTTGTAATCGTCAACGCCGGATCAAGTGCTGGAACAGAGGATTTTACAGTTCATGTCTTAAGAGAGCTGGGAAGAGTAATTATTCATGGCGTGGCTATAAAACCCGGAAAGCCGGTTATACTAGCCATTGTGAATGACAAACCGGTAATCGGGTTACCTGGCTATCCGGTATCAGCGTATATTGGATTTGAAAACTTTGTATCACCGGTTCTTGCAATGTATTCAGACCAAAAGGTTTGTAAAAAAGAAACAGCTGTTGATGCTGTTATCACAAAACGTCTTGTATCCAGCCTTAAACACAAAGAATATGTGCGCGT
>CAZCMY010000066.1:0-6880 GCA_964500055.1 uncultured Acidaminococcales bacterium
AGTTATGTTCTATTTTTACACATTTTTCGCCAACAATGTGGCAGTCGTAGCGACGAACCAGGTCATAAACTTCAGTAATGCCGCCAGTAGAAGAATTTTCGATAGGCAGCAGACCATAGGCAACCTCGCCTTCCTTCACTGCTTGGGCAACGTCTTCAAACAAAGTATAATTATGTTCTTCAACATTGGCACCCGCAAAATATTTTTGCAAAGCAAGATGGCTATACGCGCCTGGGACTCCCTGATAACCAACAACTATTTTTTCACCGTGCGGCTTAGCAATCGCTTTTTGGGGGAGTTCGCTTTGCAAGTATTCTTCCTCTTGGCGACAGCTTATATCAATAATCTGGGCCATTATTTTTCGCAGGCCATCTGCATAGGCAGAATTCTGAACACGTTTTTTGCAATTGTCCAAAACGATTGCTTCACGTGCTTTATCTCTTACCGGCAGTTTTTCTGCCTTCTTATATTCCGCAACTTCATGCACGGCATTCATGCGTTCTTCGAAAAGCTTCGCTATCTCGGCATCAATTTTATCGATTTTTTCGCGTATTTCTGCTAAGTTGAGTTTTTCCATCATTTCACCATCAATTTCATATCAGACATTAAAAGCATATCTAAAACTATCCAGGCAGCAACACCTTCAATAACAGGCACCGCCCTCTGAACGATACAGGGATCATGACGACCGGCAATCTGCAGCGTTGTATTTTCGCCTTTGGCCAGATTTACGGTTGTCTGTTGGCTTCCAATCGAAGGAGTTGGCTTGATGCCCACTTTGAATACCACAGGCATGCCATTGGTAATACCGCCGAGGATGCCGCCATTATTATTAGTTTTGGTCCTGACACTGCCTTCCTCCAAATAAAGCGGATCATTGGCTTCGGAGCCCCGCATGGTAGTCAGCGCGAAGCCGGCACCAAATTCGAGACCTTTTACTGCCGGTACAGAAAATAGTGCATGGGCTAATCTGCTTTCAACCGAGTCAAAGAAAGGCGAACCAACGCCTGCCGGCAAGCCAAGAATCATACACTCAATGCTGCCGCCGACAGAATCAGCCTGTTCGCGCACCTTCAGAATCAAATCCTGCATCTTTTTGCCTTGTCCGTCATCAAGCACAGCCATGGTTTTTAATGCCAGGGAGTCTAAAGTTGCCGCATTTTCGCCAAGAGGGTTGAACACAGAGTCCTTAATGCCATAAATATCAGCAATATGAGCTCCTACTTTTATACCCTGAAGTTCCAGGATCTGTTTGGACAGAGCACCGATGAAAACCAGTGGCGCTGTCAGTCGGCCGGAAAAATGCCCGCCGCCACGGTAATCATTAAAACCGTGGTATTTAATTTTACCTGAATAGTCCGCATGTC
This sequence comes from uncultured Acidaminococcales bacterium, assembly GCA_964500055.1. Lineage (GTDB taxonomy): Bacteria > Bacillota > Negativicutes > Acidaminococcales > Acidaminococcaceae > RZYP01. The sequence continues at coordinate 1,368 of CAZCMY010000066.1, forward strand.
CTGGGCGCATTACATCCTTCAGCAGGCTATAATCACCAGAACGGGTATCACTGTTTGCAATAAGGGCGCAAAGAGGGGTTCCCGTTGTTTTGCCTTCAAAAAACCCGCTCTGAATAACAAACTCGTCCTTCTCTTGCCTCGGTGTTGACATGAGATTTTGTCCAGGCGCTCTTCTCTTCATTTCTTGTGAAATCATAGCAATATCAAGCGTCATGCCCGGTGGCAATCCATCAATAACCAGGCCGATAGCTGCCCCATGTGATTCGCCGAAAATCGTCATTTTTATTCTCTCACCATGTATACCGCTCATAAATTGCCCTCTCCCCTTCAAATTATGCGACTGTGAGTTCTTACATTTAAATCAGGCTGTGCTGTTGCCGATATCTCTTTTCTAACTGGCGGCAGGCGCATACTTTAAAACCAGCAAACCAACCACCGCAGAAATAAAGGAGCCGACAGCAATGCCTATTTTCGCTGAATCAGCCGCAGGTGTGCCGGCAAAGACCAGCGTTGTCATAAAAATAGCAATTGTAAAACCGATGCCGGCGACTATGCCAGCACCAAAAATGTGTGTCCAGGTGACACCGCTTGGCGGTGATGCAATTTTGAGAAGTGCTGTCAGCCTCGCCATACAATAGATGCCTAAAGGCTTACCAATAAATAAGCCGACAAAAACACCCATGCTGACAGGTGAAAACACTTCGGTTTCAGCAGAAAAAGCAATGCCGGCATTAACGAACGCAAAAAATGGCAGAACCAGGTAATGCACAAAAGAATGCAGGCCTGTCTCCATTTTAGTCAACGGCGTCAAAGCTCTTTCAGATAAGCGGCCTATTGTAAAGATCGATTCCTTGGCATTATCATCGATTAAAGTATTGACCGTTGCCGTTTCATGCGTAATTAACTTTTTAAAATGCACACGGGAGCGTTTTAAATACTCTTCAAAAGCTACCTTTGGTTTTACAGGTATTGTCATAGCCGCTAAAACACCGGCAATAGTCGGATGGATGCCGGACTTAGCAACAGCAATCCAAACCAGAACGGACAAAACCGCATAAGCAAAAGTAGAACGAACACCGGATTTGTTCAATAAATACATAAAGACCAATAGGCCAATTGCAGCAGCCGCTGCAACCATGCTCAATTGGTTGGTATATAAAACGCCAATAATGATAATACCTATAATATCATCTGCAATGGCAAGAGTTGTCAAAAAAACTTTGAGGCCGATAGGAACCGAAGAACTTATCAGCGATAATACTGCAAGGCTAAAAGCTATATCCGTAGCAGTCGGAATAGCCCAACCGCCAGCTGTTACCGCACTATGCGGGAAAACTGAATACAGAACTGCCGGCATAATAACACCGCCCATGGCAGAAACGACCGGGAACAAGGCCATCTTGACCTCTCGCAAATGACCCACCAAAAGTTCCCTTTTGATTTCCAAACCAACGAGAAAGAAGAAAAAAACCATCAAGCCGTCATTAACGATATCCAAAAGGCTATGCGTATTGACATAGGAACCTACAGAAATAGTTATGGGCATTTCAATAAAATTAAAATAATAATCCTTGTAAGGCGAATTTGCCAGTAACATTGCTAAAATGACGCACAATACCAAAAGCATGCCGCCAAAGGACGGCGACTGCAATGTTCTGAGCGTGCGCTTTAAAATTGAATATTTGTGCTTGTTATAAAGTTCTTTCATAGGACCTCCTTTAATTTTACTAATCCGAGTAATCTTTCTCTCTTCGTATCACACCCTTTCGATTTGTCCACCCAAGGCAATAAAGTCCTCCCAGAATTTGGGATAGGATTTTCTGACGCTTTCAGCGCCATGAACAATAACTTCACTTTGACATTTGCAGCTTGCTATAGCAAGAGACATCGCAATTCGATGATCATTCCAACATTCAACTTCGCCGCCCGTCAAAAATTCCCTGCCTTTTATTACCAAGCCGTCTGCAAGTTCAGTTATATCTGCACCCAGCTTACCAAGTTCTGTTGCTACAGCGCTTAAGCGGTCACATTCTTTGATTCGCAGCCTGCCGGCATTGATTATCTCGGTTGTACCTTCACTGACAGCAGCCAAAACAGCAAGTACCGGAATAATATCAGGGCAATCAGCAGCATCAATGATTGTAGCCTTGGTTGCAGCTGACGAAGAAGTTATAACCATATTTGCTTCATCAATATTGATCCTGGCTCCCATCGCCGCCATAATTGCAAGAATCGCTTTATCACCCTGCAGCGAAGACAAGGTAAGCCCCATACAGTCAAGCGGTCCTCCTAATGCCCCTGCCACAAGCCAAAAGGCAGCCTGAGAATAATCCCCTTCGACCACCGACTCACGGCTGACATATTGCTGCCCACCGCGGATACGATAAAGCAAATAATTTTCATGTTCAACCTCAATGCCGTATTTCGCGAGGCAGGACAGCGTAAGCTCCACATAACTTTGTGATTCAAGTGGTGAAGTTATGGCAATCACCGAATCTCCCTCAAGAAGCGGCAAAGCAAATAAAAGACCGCTAATAAACTGTGAGCTGACGTTACCTGGCAGTTCAAAATTACCTGAAGCAAGCTTTCCTTGTAATTTAAGCGGTAATTCGCCGGACGGTGCAGTTTCATAAGCAAACCCTTGTTTAGCAAAAATGTCATAATAAGCATCAAGTGGTCTCGAAACAAGTTTGCCATGGCCTCTGAAGGTTACCTCGCCGCCGCAAAGAGCTGCCAAAGGTATCATGAAGCGCAAGGTTGAACCAGATTCACCGCAATCTATTTCTTTGCTGACTACCTGCAAATTTCCACCGTCAATTTTGAAGGCAGTCCTGCCAGGATATTTTGATGGTACCTTGGTAATTCGCGTACCCAAAGCCTCTAAAGCACGGCAAGTTGCTTCAATGTCTGCTGACATGCTGATATTATCAACAACGGAGGTTCCTTCAGCCAGAGCAGCGCAGATTATTTCCCTATGCCCCATACTTTTGGAGGAAGGAATACAAACCTTGCCGGAGAGAGGAGTTGGTTTTATACGTATAGTGTCCATAGCTTGCTCCTATCTTATATAAGATGCCAATTCTTCACACGGTATTTTCATTAATCTTGCTTCGCCAATCTTATCTAAGACGATAAGGGTTATTGTTCCGCCCTTTTTCTTTTTATCCAGGGCAATAGTTTTCAGTACTTCTTCTTTTGCCATCACAGCTTCCGTAGGCAAGCCATAGTGCTTTAAAATATTCCTGATTAACTCCGCAGACCCCTTTTCTGTAATACCCAATTGTTCGGTCTGCTCAGTCAAAGCAACCATGCCGATACCTACACCTTCACCATGAGTATAGGTTTCATAATTAAAGTATTTTTCCACTGCATGCCCGATAGTATGCCCGAAGTTCAATAACATGCGTTCGCCTGTGTCAAATTCATCCATTTCAACTATGCGCGCTTTGATGGAACAGCATTCTTGGATAATCACTTCAATATCTGACAAAAGTTCTTCATCATTGCTAATCTTCTGTAATTTGGCAAAAAGGCTGGCACTACGAATACAACCGTATTTGATTGCCTCTGCCAAACCATCGTGCAAATAACGCTTAGGCAAAGTGCCAAGCAGGTCCGGATCAATAAATACGCCAAGCGGCTGATAAAAGCTGCCAACAAGATTTTTGCCGGCTGGCAGATCAACCGCTACTTTACCGCCCACACTGCTGTCTATCTGTGCCAGCAAAGAAGTCGGTACCTGAATAAAATCAATGCCACGCAAAAAGGTCGCAGCCGCAAAACCGCCAAGATCGCCCGGAACACCGCCGCCAAAAGTTATGACCAAGTCACTCCTGGTCATCCCAAAAGCAGCCATCTTTGCAAAGACATCGCCAAGAGTCTCCAGTGTCTTACTTTTTTCTCCCGGTTCGATCACAATCCTGCTGACACTGAAAGCTGCCTCTTCCAAGGCCTTCTGTATGCTTTCGCCATATAAGGCATCAACATTAGCGTCCGTAATAACCGCGACTTTGTCAGCCTTGGAAAGCAGTCTCGCTTCGTTACCGATTTTTGCCAGTAACCCTCTTGCTATTTTTATGTCATAACTTCTTTTTCCCAGATTAACTTTAACTTCATCCATTATATAAGGCCTTCCTTTTGCTGGCTGCACTTTGCATCATTACTTTGAGAGTTTCTGCGTCGCCTTTTTCCAGAGCCTCCGTCCAGCGCGCCAATTGTTCCTGGAAGCTCGTTATTTCCGCAAGCACGTTTTCTCTGTTATACAGAAAGAGGTCTGTCCATAATTCCGCATTAATGTCGGCAACCCGCGTAGCATCCCTGAAACTGCCGGCAATAAAACACTTTGTTTCGTCATTCATTGACTTGCTGTTTACCAACGATACCGCAAGCAAATGCGGCAGATTGCTGGTATAGGCAATTATCTGGTCATGCCGCTCACGAGAAACTTCAACCACTCTTTTGCAGCCAAGCGCTTTAGCAAACTCCTTGAGCCAGGTTACGTTGTCTTGATCATTACCCGGTCGTGGTACAACAATATAGTTGGCACCATCAAAAATCTCGGCAGCCGACTGACCAAAGCCGCATCCCTCTCGTCCTGCCATGGGATGGCCAGCAACAAAATCCATGCCGGTTCCTAATAACTCATCAATGCCTTCTATAATATCGCCCTTGATGCCTGCAGCGTCAGTAAGCAAAACACAAGGTTTAAAATATTGAACATTTTTCTTCACAAAATCGTAAATAACAGCGGGGTAAACCGCAAAAATAATAACATCTGCTTCTTGCAAGGATTCATCAGGTACTGAACAAGGCACATCAATAACGCCCTCCTCCAAAGCCTGCGCTAATACAGCCTTGTCGGAATCAACAGCAATAATCTTCTTTACACCTAAACGTCGTAATGCTTTGGCATAGGAACCACCAATCAAACCCAAGCCGACGATACAGAAAACGATGTCTTTTAATTCTTTATCCATGCTACTAAACCTACCAGCCAAAAAACTCACCCCATTGTTCTTTTTTAAGTTAATGCCTACAATCCTACAATTCTACAATACTACTTTCATTATAACCTAAAAAAACTGCGGTGAAAATTTTATCCTGATTGCCGGCCTATAATTCCCGCCCAACAATCTTTGCAATTTCCGTTAAGTCCTTCATCAAAGAAGCAAACCGCTCCGGTTTCAATGATTGAGCACCATCACACCATGCGTTTTCCGGGTCGTTATGTACTTCAATCATCAGACCGTCGGCGCCTACAGCAACAGCTGCCTTTGCAAGTGGTTCTACCATCCACCACATACCGGCAGCATGACTTGGATCCACTATGACCGGCAGATGGCTCAGCTTTTTAGCCGCTGGTATAGCACTTAAATCAAGTGTATTGCGAGTGTAAGTTTCGTAGGTGCGAATGCCGCGCTCACAGAGAATGACATTCTCATTACCGCCAGCCATAATGTATTCAGCGGACATGATCCACTCTTCAATAGTAGCTGACAGGCCCCTTTTCAGCA
>CAZCMY010000067.1:0-6853 GCA_964500055.1 uncultured Acidaminococcales bacterium
TCCAGATGAGCATCAAAATGAATGACACCGACTCTTTTCTTATGTTTTTTGGCCAAAGTCTGAATCAAAGGATAGGCAATGGAATGATCGCCGCCAAAAACGATTGGAATCTGACCGGCTTCTATAAGATCATTGTATTTTTCTCTGACGGAATCAAAAGTAAGGTCATAATTACCGTTTTGCACAACTGTATCACCATAATCGCACCCTGACAAAGCATCAAAAGTATCGACATCATAATCAGGCAGATAGCCGCTGTATCTTATAGAAACGGAACGAATCGCCTTAGGTGCCAGGACAACGGAAGAATAGCCGCCGATGGTGCAGCCGCCCTCCCAGGGCACTCCCAAAACAGCAAAATCGTACTCTTTTAATTCCTCTTTTGTTTTAGCAACAGGCAAGCCTAAAAACGTCGGCACGCCGCTGTAAATCTCCCTTGGTTTCCCAACAGGATCATAAATCACAGGTCTGGTCTCCATGTTATCACCTTTCTGACCAGGATAATGCTATGTCATCATCCAAAGTCTCAACATTATATTTCGGCAGATTTTTTGTCATCATGCCGCAAACAAGCTATTTTTTCATTCTGAAGCAAAAGGTACAGCGTTTATCTTTGTACATAATTTCATCATGAATGCATTCCATATCTTTATTAAAACCAGCGGCAATCGCCGGATCTATATTCTCGCAATAAATTCTGCCGTACTTTTCTTCGTCGGCTGCCATCCAGGTCTCCGCGAAAACGCAGCGGGTAAACTCCTGGTGAATTTCGTCCGGTGTATATTCATTCGTATAACCGAATAAGTCACTGCGTTCCATATCATAATTCTTCAAATAATGATGTAAAGAATTATCTTCGCCGTTAGCTTTGGCGCGTTCAGCAATATCACGGCCGCGTGCCATACCGAATTCTCGTACGGATTCAGCAAGAACTTCCAAACCTTTCTCGCCAAATTCCTTTTCTAAGTTCTTAGCAGTAATAGAAAACATGCGGGCAAACAAAACAAACATTGAAACAGGTTCCTTCATTTTCTGATCTTCCATGAAGTGCAGCTCCTTTCAGTCTTTCTGTCCCAAATATGATTTTCTGATAAAATCCTGATTTTTCAATTCTTTGGACGCGCCGCCATAAACAATATTGCCGGTTTCCATAATATAAGTGCGGTGAGAAACCCACAAAGCCATCTGGGCATTTTGTTCAACGACCAAAATCGTCATTTGTCTTTCCTTATTGAGTTTCTTGATAGTTTTGAAGATATTTTCGGTAATCAGCGGTGACAAACCCATAGAAGGTTCATCCAGAAGCAGCATCTTCGGTCTTGCCATCAATGCTCTGCCGATTGCCAGCATCTGCTGTTCGCCACCAGATAAGGTACCAGCCATCTGTTTCTGTCTTTCCAGAAGCCGCGGGAATACCTCATACACAAATTCATAGTCATTGGCAATCTCAGCTTTGTCCTTACGCAAATAAGCACCCAGCGATAAATTTTCCGCAACCGACAAATTGGGGAATACACCCCTGCCTTCCTGAACCTGTGAAATACCGCGAGCCACTATTTGGTGAGCAGGCATTTTGGTAATGTCTTCTCCGTTAAAAAACACCTGGCCGCCGCATTTGTCTGCTATACCAGAAATAGCGTGCAATGTCGTTGTTTTACCGGCACCATTGGCGCCGATAATAGCTACTGCCTCTCCCAGCTCGACTTCAAAGGAGATACCTTTCAGAGCCGGAATGACGCCATATTTAACTTGTAAGTCTTTTATTTCCAGTAGTGCCATCTTTTCACATCCTATTTTTCACAGATTCACTGCCTAATCGTCATCATCCGGCATGCCTTTGCCTAAATAAGCCTCGATTACCTGCTGGTTATTCTGAATTTCGCTAGGCAGGCCTTCGGCAATTTTTATGCCATGGTCCAGTACTACTATGCGGTCTGAAATGCCCATGACAAAAGGCATATCATGTTCTATCAACAAAACATTCTTGTGCATGTCTTTAGTAATATAACGAATTACCTGCGCAAGTTCTTCCTTCTCCATGCTGTTCATACCGGCACCAGGCTCGTCGAGCAGCAGATAATCGGCGCCTGTGGCAAGGGCTCTGCCAATTTCCAAGAGACGCTGTTTACCGTATGGAAGATTCGAGGCCAATTCTTCAAGTTTGTCCTGCAGTTTCAGTATTTCCAGAATGCTCTCGCATTGTTCCACCACAAGACCACGTTTTTGACGTAGGCTGCGACCGCCAAATACTGCTGCCAAGATTTTTTCATCCTTACAATCAGGACTGGCGACCAACAGATTTTCCAAGGTCGTCATATCTTTGAACAGCCTGATATTCTGGAAGGTTCTCGTAATGCCTTTTCTTACCAGCTGAAAAGGTCTGAGACCGGTGATGTTTTCACCTTTATAAAATATTTCGCCGGCAGTCGGCTTATAAACGCCTGTCAGCATATTGAACAAAGTAGTTTTCCCAGCGCCATTCGGTCCAATCAAGGCCAGGATTTCGCCTTCTTTTTGATCGATATTTACATTATCAACCGCAGTCAGACCGGCAAATTGCATGGTAACGTTGACGGTATTAAGAATTTGAGCCATGGTCCGGTACCTCCGAATTAATCTTGTAAATATTTCTGCGTCTCTTACCTGCGCCCCAGAAGCCTTCCGGTTTGAAAATCATCATGAAGACCATCAAGGCACCGAATATAAGCATCCGGTAGTCATTCAGGAATCGCAGCATTTCCGGTACAATGACCAGAATGGAAGCACCCAAGACAGAACCCATAATACTGCCTAAACCTCCCAGAACAACCATGGTAAGAATCGTCATCGAAGTATTATAAACAAAAGCAGTCGGGCTGATATAGCTGAGGTAGGAAGCGAAGAAGCAACCGATCATACCGGCAAAAGCCGAAGAAATGACGAATGCCATTATTTTGTACTTACGCGGTTGGATACCAATGGCTTCGGCTGCAATTTCATCATTTTTTACGGTCTGCATAGCCATGCCGACACCAGAATTAATCAGTTTGACCATAAAGAATATCGTAAATAAGGCAAGAATCAAAGCAAGATAATAGAATTCCGTACGTCCGCTGATCGTAATCCCGAATATTTGCGGAGAAGGAATGCCAGGCAAACCTGCCGGTCCGCGCGTAAGACCTTTCCAGTTGACGAAGACAAGACGTACGATTTCGCCAAAGCCCAAGGTAACTATCGCCAAATAGTCTCCGCGCAGTCTGAGTGCCGGCATGCCCAGCAAAAAGCCGAAAAGTCCTGTGATGGCAGCACTTAAGAGCAGCGCCACAAAGAAATTGACCTGCAGCTTCAGCATCAATAAGGCACCGGCGTACGCGCCGATACCATAAAAAGCAGCATGGCCCAGAACCAGCTGTCCCGCATAGCCGGTGACCAGATTAAGGCTCAAGGCGAGGCAAATGTAGATGCAAACCATGATGAGTATATGTAAGAAATAACTATTGGTAACAAAAAACGGCAGACCAAGTAAAAGTAGTGCCGCTATAGGTATTACCACTTTTTTATGTTCAAAAACAAATTGCTGTATTTTCCTATTCATTATGTCCTCCATCCAATGACTGGTATAAAATAACTCCCCCACACTTTTTGTGTTCCGGAATTTTTATACTTTATCAATTTCCTTTTTGCCCAAAATACCTGCTGGACGGAAAATAAGCACGATAATCAAAATGGCAAAAGCAAAGGCATCCCTGTAGCCAGCCGAAATATAGGAAGCTCCGAGTGTCTCAACAATACCCATAATAAAGCCGCCCAACATGGCGCCGGGGATACTGCCGATACCGCCCAAAACAGCGGCTGCAAAAGCTTTCAGGCCATAGGAATAACCAATGAGCGGATAGACGGCATCATAATAAATACCGACAAGCAAACCGGCAACACAGGCCAAAGCCGAGCCGATACCAAAGGTAAAAGAAATAATCCGGTCGGTATTAATGCCCATGAGCTTTGCAGTTTTGATATTATGAGACGTTGCACGCATGGCAATACCGATTTTAGTTTTGTTAACAATAAAATACAAAGCCATCATCAATAAAACAGACAGTACGATGAAGCCTATCTGGATATTGGATAAAACTACGTTATCGAATTTATAAACGGAAACAGTAATACCACTGAAACCGCTGAAAGCATGTGTGCCTGATCCCCACAGCACCATGGCAAGATTTCCTAAAAAAGTAGATACGCCCAAAGCACTTATCATAACCGTTAAACTGTCCGCGGTGCGGATTGGCCGATAAGCGACTCTTTCCATGATAATACCCATGATAGCAGTAGCAATGGCGGCAATTGGGAATGCCACATAATATGGCATTCCCAAAAACTGCATACAGAACAACCCAAAGAACGAACCCATCATAAAGACATCACCATGGGCAAAATTTACTATTCTTAAAATTCCATAAACCATTGTGTAGCCAAGGGCTATCAGGGCGTAACTCCCGCCAACGGTGATACCGTTAATCATTTGTTGCAAAAACATGCAGAAGCCCCCCTTTTAACTAGCTGTCTTATTTCTCAGTAACAACAAATTTGCCGTCTTTGATAATCAGACGCAATGGTTGTTTAACAACGTCGCCGTTTTCATCAAAAGTATTGACGCCAGTAGCACCTTTCAAGTCTTTGAGTTTAGACATGAAATCGCCGATTGCTTTGCGGTCAGTACCAGCATTTTTAATTGATTCAAAAATTACGAGAGCAGCATCATAGCCATAAGCAGCATAGGTGCTTGGAGCTTTTTTGTACTCTTCATTGTATTTAGCAACAAAGTTTTGAGATACAGGATCCTTGCTTACTTCAGAGAAGTAACCAGTCATCTTGATACCTTCTGCTGCAGAACCGCCGAGTTTCAACAAAGCGTCGGAGTAAATGGCATCAACGCCCATGATCTGCATTTTTTCCAAACCAAAGTTATTCTTTTGTTTAGCAATCAAAGCTGTTTCATTGTATAAACCGCCGACAATAATAACATCAGCTTTGGCATTTGCAACTTTAGTCAAGGCAGTGCTGAAATCAGTAGCGCCGACTTCATAAGCTTCTTCAGCAACGATTTTTGCATTCAGATTACCGGCAGCTTTGGTAACAACTTCAGCCAAGCCTGTGCCATAATCCGTGTTTTCATAAAGAACAGCAATATTTTTATAACCAAGGTCTTTAACAGCCCAATCCATCAGGGAAGCACCTTGTACAGCGTCAGTTGTGATAACGCGGAAAGTATAAGGGCCTGCTTTGGTAACTGCTGCCGCACTGGATCCCGGTGATACACTGACTACGCCAGCTTGGTTATAGATAGGAGCAGCTGCAAGTGTGCAGGAACTGTTGAAATGACCTACTATAGCCAGGACACTCTTGTCCTGAGCCAATTTGTTAGCAACAGTAGCTGCTTCCGAAGGATCACCTTTATCATCTGTAATTACAAGTTCAACTTTCTTATTATTAATGCCGCCTTTGGCATTAATCTCTTTTACCGCAAGATTGACACCATTTTTAATAGCATTGCCGTCTTCAGCGCTCGCGCCAGTCAAAGGTACAGCCACACCAACTTTAATAACATCGGATTTAGCAGAACCGCAGCCAAATGCAAACAAAGAACCAACTAACATAAAACCTGAAAGTAATGTTGCCATAGATTTTTTCATAATTTTATTCCCCTCCATAAATGTTTGGTTTTGTTTCAGCAGTTAAAAATTTTTATTCCGCTTTTCCTTTGCACCTCCGGCCGTTAACGACGACATTGTCGTTTTTATTTCTACAGTATCGTTGACAAGTTTGTTATAACATGCTAAATTAGGTTTGTCAATAATATTATTTAAACGTCCTGTTAATTTAATATAAGTTTTTTGCTGGGAGGCAGCCTATGAAAAAACAACCAATTAAATTGATACAATCAGTACAAAGGTCCATTGATATTCTTAATTGCTTTACGGACGCTTCACCACGTTTATCCATCAATGAAATAAGCCAGCGTGTTGATTTAAACATTAATACGACCCGTGGATTAATCAATACACTGACTGCTAACGGTCTTTTGATACACGACAAAACAAACAACATCTATAGTTTGGGCTTCTACTTTATGGGCAAGGCCAATGTCATCCAGAAGCAGGTGGAAAGCTACATCACCATGTCCAAAGGCCTGGTTGATGCCATAGCAAACAAGTATCACATTTCTGCCAGCTTGCAGATGGTCAACCAGAATCAGATTTATTCCATTTATTGCGCCTATCCTATTAATACTGCTTACTACATCATTCTGTCCGAATACTCAGTTTTGCCGAAATACGCTACTTCTTCCGGCAAGCTGCTGATGCTGTATAATCTCTATGATAATGATGAAAGTGCGTTTGATAATCTTGAATTTAAACAATTTACCCCGCGTACTATTATGGATGCCGAAACTTTAAAAGCTAATCTCGAAGAAGTACGCCGCAATAAATATGCCTGTGAATTAGAAGAATTTGCCTTGGGCGTAGGCAGTATGGCGGTACCGATTTTTGATCTCAGCAACCAATTGATTGCCACTGTCAGCGCTACGTTCTTTGTGCATAGCCTGCCGTCCATCAAAGATAGTCTACTGACAGACCTCAAGAATATTGCGGCGACTGTTTCTGATAATTTTTGCAACATCCAGAAAAATAAAGCTTAAAAGAAGGTCTTAAAATGAGCATCAGCTTAGAAAAATTAGAGCTGCTTTTTGCAAAGCTGGCAGCCTTCGGCAAAAATCATGAAGGCGGACTAACCAGACTATCCTATTCGCCAGAATTTCTGGCAGCGCAAACAATGCTGGCAGAATTCATGGAAAATATCGGTATGACAGTTG
>CAZCMY010000068.1:0-6740 GCA_964500055.1 uncultured Acidaminococcales bacterium
CGGGATTTGGTGAAACAGGCCCTTATAAATTAAAACCAGCTTATGATATTATAGTTCAAGCTATGGGCGGAATCATGAGCATTACCGGCCCTGAAGGCGGCGAACCTACAAGAGTCGGTGCTTCTGTCGGCGATATCATTGCAGGCTTGTTTACTACAATTGGTGTTTCAATGGCGCTTTATCATCGTGCTATGACTGGTGAAGGCCAAAAAATTGATGTATCAATGCTCGACTGCCAGGTAGCAGTGCTTGAAAATGCTATCAGCCGCTATCTTGTTAGTGGCGAAGTACCTGGACCAATTGGCAACAGACATCCGTCCATTACTCCTTTTGAAGGATTCACAGCTAGCGACGGTTATGTTATCGTCGGTGCCGGTAATGACCGCTTGTGGAAAAAACTCTGTGCATTGCTTGGCAAAGAAGAACTCATCACCGATGCACGCTTCGTAACTAATGGTGACAGAACAGCCAATGAAAAACCTCTGAAAGTTATTTTGGATGCAGTCTTTAAGACCAAGACCATTGACGAGTGGCTGGTAATGTTGGAAGAAGCCGGCATTCCATGCGCCCCAATCAACACGGTTGACAGGGTGCTTAAAGATCCGCAAATTAAAGCCAGAGATATGATAGTAGAAGTAGATCACCCAGTGGCTGGTAAAATGCATGTTCCAGGAGTGCCAATTAAAATGTACAAAACCCCTGGTTCTGTTGATTCACCTGCTCCTCTGCTTGGTCAACACACAGAAGAAATACTTAAGGAATTGCTTGGCCTGAGTAAAGAAGAAGTAGATGCTTTAAGAGCAAAAGATATTCTCTAATAATTAAATTACGGTAGAAAAGGATTGGCGAGCAATACGTCAATCTTTTTCTAACTTTTTGAGGTGGAAAACAATTATAATGGAAAACAATAATTTGCAAGATGTCTCACAAGTAGCGAAAAAAAATAAAATTGTGATGATTATAGCTACTTTAGTCTTTTTGGTTTTTTTAACAATAAACATACTTAGGTATATTGAATTGCAAATCTTTGAGCCGGTCGTTATCTTTTTGGATGTCATGTTCCTGTTTGTAATTTTTCAACGTTCACAGCCTAAATTCATTACAGAATTAGACAAACGCGGCTTTAGAATAACCAAAAAGAGTTGGTTTGGTAAAAAAGTCTATGATATCCCTTTTAGGGAGATTGCCGGTATCTACAAATACAAATCGTCACTGGCGCATCCAATAAGCTTTAGACGTTCCTTTACTCTGAACTCTGCCCTTGATGACCGTGTTGTCTGGGCTTTAGCATACCGCACTCTTAATAAAAGAGGTAAAAAGGAAAATCGTCGGATATTTTTCAAAACAAGTGACGCAATACTTGATGCACTTGAACAACATCTTCCAAACAAAGTTCGTGTTAAAGAGGAAGAAGTTGCAATTACAATTATGAGAAGAGAAGCTGAAGGAAAATAAGGTAAGGAGTGGTTATCTTGAAGTGCGCTTTTTGTGGTGCTGAACTCCCGGATAGCTCCAATTTTTGCCCAAAGTGTGGTTCGCAAGTAGCAGGCGAGCCAATATCTATGGATACCTGTAAAGTTGTATTTACGGAGATTGATTCTAAATGGTCTTTGTTCGGCAAGTTTTATTATAGATTCCAGGCTTGCCGCGAAAACGGTGAGATTGTGATGGAGTCGGATAAACTGGAGTTAACAGGGTTCGAATATAACGGACCTAAAGAGAATGCCAAGAAACATAAAACAACATTTGATAAATTTGTTAAGAAGATGAAAGATGCCGGCTGGCACGAAAGTGCAGAAATTCCTAAAGAATGGTATGCCGTAACCTTTTACAAATAGACTTTTCCTACTTTGTTAATGTTATTTCTAAGACCAGGAGAGTAAGCAAAATCTCCTGGTCTTATTATTTTTTGCAAAACGCGAAGTTTCATTTTACAGTTTTGTCATACAATTATCAAGGTTGAAGGTATTAATACTTTGACAAATTTGGTATAATATATATTGGCTTATTAGGCAATCGACGAAGTGAAGCTGTTTAAGTGAAAAGTAAAAGTTATGCGCTTTGCCTTGAATTAGTTAGGATGCTTCCTCGGTATAGTATGCAAGTGGTATTTATTGTAAGCCGGATGATACGCAAGGAAGGGTATTGGGGGGATCAAAGTGTTACGTCGAAAAAGAGGCGTGGCCTTATTTTTGTTTGTTGTGACGGGAGCTATTGTTGGTGGGATGATTGGTGATGCTTTACAGGCATCACAGTTTTTTGGCGAAAATACTAAGTTCTTGATTCAAAGATATGAAGTCTTTTCAGTACCGCCGGCTACGCTTGATTTTTATGTCATGAAAATTACCGCAGGCTTTGATTTCAGACCGAATCTTGTCAGTATCCTGGGCATGATAATAGCTATTTTCATATTGGACCGTGTTTAGGTTTTAATATAGTCTGGAGATGAAAGTTCTATGCATTTTGTTTTAGCCTCTGCTTCACCGCGCAGACTCGCACTGCTAGCACAAATAGGTATTTTAGCCGAGGTACGTCCGAGTAATTTTGCTGAATTAGAAGACGAGGATAGTTCGGCTTATGATGTGGTAAGAATCAACGCTCTGGGTAAAGGGCGGGATGTGCTGCAAGCTTGCCAAAAAAGTGATGTAGTAATTGCAGCCGATACAGTTGTAGCCTTAGAGAGTAAAATATTAGGAAAACCGAAAGATGTGGCAGACGCCAAAGCAATGCTCCGCAGCTTGTCTGGCAGGACACATCAGGTAATGACGGGTGTTGCAATCTTTCATGATGAAAGAGAATTGATTGATGTCGTTACCACGGCTGTTTGTTTTCGTCAATTGACAGAAGCAGAGATCGATGCTTATGTTGCAACGGGTGAACCGTTGGATAAAGCAGGAGCTTATGGCATACAGGGGTATGGCGCACTTTTAGTAGAAACCATTGATGGCTGTTACAACAATGTAGTTGGCTTGCCCTTGACCAAGTTATATCAGATGTTGGCAGAGCTGGAAGTGAAGTTGTTTTGACCACTTATCACATGAAGGAATTGCCTATTGATGACAGACCAAGGGAAAAACTAATCAATAACGGCGCCGCAGCTTTGACTGATTCGGAACTGTTGGCCATACTTATTGGCTCCGGCACACAAGAAAAATCGGCTCTCGATATAGCGAGGGATTTAACGGCAGATAATGGCATTTTAAAAAATATTGCGCTGGTCCATGATGTTAAGGAACTGGCAAAAACAAAAGGGCTGGGCCGCGCTAAGGCTGCGCTAATTATAGCAGCTTTAGAACTTGGCCGCCGTATTGCCGGCGCTGAACCTCTTGTGCGCGATAGCATAACTTCTCCGGAAGATGGAGTCGCACTTCTGATGCCGCGTTTGCGCTATGAATCGAAAGAACATTTTTTAGTTGTACTCTTAAATTCTAAGAATAAAGTTTTAGATGTTGAGCAAATATCGGAGGGTTCTCTGAATTCGTCCGTTGTCCATCCAAGGGAGGTTTTCGCACCGGCAGTGCTTCATCATGCTGCTGCCATACTTACAGCGCACAATCATCCATCTGGCGATCCTACGCCGAGTAAGGAAGACAAGGATTTAACAAATACCTTGGTACAAGCTGGTAAGTACATGGGAATTCCGGTTCTGGATCATATTATTATTGGTGATGCGAAATATTTTAGTTTTAAGGAACACAGTTATTTGTAGGGTCATATTAAGGAGGAAATTATTTATGTTTGAGTTTTTAAGTTCATTATCACAGGACATGGGAATTGATCTTGGTACAGCTAATACTCTTGTTCATGTTAAAGGAAAAGGTATTGTAATAAGGGAACCTTCCGTTGTGGCAGTGCAAAAAGATACTAACGAAGTTTTGGCAATCGGAGCCGAAGCTAAAAGAATGATTGGCAGAACACCTGGCAATATTGTGGCTATCCGTCCTTTAAAAGATGGTGTTATCGCTGATTTCGACATAACACAAGCTATGCTGAAATTTTTTATCAAAAAAGCTATAGGCAATAAGACCTTTGTGCGTCCGCGCGTTGTAGTTGGTGTACCTTCAGGCGTAACTGCTGTTGAGAGAAGAGCAGTGCTTGATGCCACTATCCAGGCTGGTGCAAGAGAGGCATATCTGATAGAAGAGCCTATGGCTGCCGCTATTGGTGCAGGTTTACCTGTACAGGAAGCCACTGGCAATATGGTTGTTGATATCGGCGGCGGTACTTCAGAAGTGGCAGTTATCTCACTTGGCGGTATTGTTGTCAGCAGATCAGTACGCATCGGCGGCGACAAAATGGATGAAGCTATCGTGCAGTATATCAAGAAAAGATATAATCTTTTGATTGGTGAACGCACAGCAGAGGAAATAAAAATTACTATTGGTACCGCAATGAAAGTTGAGAATCCTGACACGATGGAAATACGTGGACGTGACCTTGTTACTGGTTTACCAAAAACGCTGACCATCGATGCCAACCAGATTCAGGAAGCTTTAAGTGAACCTGTTGCTGGAATTATTGATGCTGTTCGTGGAACCTTGGAGAGAACACCGCCAGAACTGTCATCTGATATTATGGATCGCGGCATTGTTATGACAGGCGGCGCTTCGTTGCTGCGCAATCTTGACCGCATGTTGAGTAAAGAAACAGGTATGCCTGTATATGTTTCGGATTCTGCACTTTCCTGTGTTGCTTTGGGAACCGGTATAGCTGTTGAACATGTTGATATCTACAAAAAAGGTTTTATGGCGGCTTCTAACCGCAGATAAAAAGGAATAAGGAGAACACGCTTGTGAGTAAGAAAAGTGTGTTAGCCGTTATTGCGGTGGCAATTGCATTTTTGTTATTGGCTCTGGCTGTTCAAGGCAGAGCCCGCTTGCCTTGGCTTGACAGGGCAATTGTTGCTATTGCGGCACCAGTAAACGAAAAACTGGTTGCGGTATCAAACAATGCAGATTCCGTAAGGGATTTTTTTGCTGCCTTAACGACTATGCAGGAAGAAAATAAAAAACTGAAGACTGAAGTTGAAACCTTGCGTTATGCTAATATCCAGATGGCTGAGATATGGGCTGAAAATCAACGTTTGTCTAATCTTTTGCAATACAAAAATGATGCAAAGAATCTGAAGCTGCAAACTGCAAAGGTCATTGGCAAAAATCTTGGTGATATCAAGGACACGGTACTTATCAATCTTGGCAGCAACGCAGGTCTTAGAGAAAATATGGCTGTTGTCAATGCATCAGGATTGGTTGGCATTATAGATGAAGCATATCCGGATGCAGCCAGAGTATTACTGATTACCAGCCCAAGATGTAAGGCTGGCGGTATTGTTCTGCGTGCTAATTCACGTGTTGTTGGTGTCGTTAATGGACTAGCAGGCGGCGATGCCGTTTTGCAAATGAGCAATATGGCTCGCGATGCCGATATAGTTGAAGGCGATATCATTGTAACTTCCGGTTTTGGAGGCAATCACCCCAGTGGGTTGGTAATCGGTACCGTATCCGAAGTTTCTCTTAATGTCGGCGGTTTGCTGAAACAGGCCAAAATTGTGCCAACGGTAGATTTTGGACGTTTGGAGGAAGTGATGGTAGTGACAGATTACCAGAATCCTTCCAATTTAATAAAAAATGATAAAGATACCAACAAGCAGCAGAGTGGGGGGCCGGTGAAATGAGAGTGTTGATTTGGCCGGTTTTTCTTCTGCTGTTATTGTCGTTACAGACCTCGTGGTTTGCTCTTTTCCCGGGAAATAATCTTACTCCGGACTTTCTTTTGCTTTTCGTCGTTTTTCATGCTATGGTCAGCGGCAGTAATAAAGGAGCAATTTTTGGTGCTGTGGTTGGCCTTATTCAGGATGTACTGGCACCTACTACCTTTGGCTTTCACATCGTAACTCGTTCTTTAGTAGGCTTTTTTATTGGTGAAACAAAAGAGCGTGTATTTAAAGACAATGCACAAGGCTATTTTGTCTTTGTCGGCGTAGCAGGTTTATTCGTAAAAATTGCGCATTTCATATTGCTATTGATAGTCACAGGCTCCGCTTCCGGTTGGATTTTGGAGTATCTGTTGGGAACTATTTTCTATTTGGTTGTGAATTTAATTGTTTCTCTGCCTATGTGGATAATATTGCAAAAGCTAGGGGCATGGTTGGACAAGCGCGACAGTTACTGAGAAAATTTTGCGGAGAGGAGACACCGCGATGCTCAACAAAAAATATGCATATCGTTTGGAATTATTAATGATAGCGTCAGTGCTAATTTTCGCGGTGTTAATTGGCAGA
Organism: uncultured Acidaminococcales bacterium; assembly: GCA_964500055.1. Taxonomy (GTDB): domain Bacteria; phylum Bacillota; class Negativicutes; order Acidaminococcales; family Acidaminococcaceae; genus RZYP01. The sequence continues at coordinate 6,281 of CAZCMY010000068.1, forward strand.
ATGGCCTATCTCCAATTGTATAAAGGGGATTACTACTATCGGTTGTCGGAAGGCAACAGGGTTCGTGCTGTTAAGATATTAGCGCCACGCGGTATAATTTATGACTGTAATGGCGAAGAATTGGTAAAGAATGAACCTGGTTTCGTAGTATCTTTGCTTAGGACTAATAAGAAGCCTGATATGGCAGTAATTAATAAATTGGCAGGCATCATCGAAGTGCCACCAGAACAGATTCTGGAAAAAATCAAACAGAACGAAGACAGCTATGAGCCGATTCGCATAAAAAGCAATCTTTCAGCGGCGATGGTCACTAAGATTGAAGAACGTTCTGAGGAACTTCCAGGAATTTTGCTGGAACTCCAATCTATTCGCAAATACGTCAACAATGAATTGGCAGTGCATGTGCTGGGCTACGTCGGTGAAGTCAGCGAATATGAAATCAGTAAGGAACAAAATACTG
>CAZCMY010000069.1:0-6607 GCA_964500055.1 uncultured Acidaminococcales bacterium
CTGACACTGCCAAGGAAAAATTCAGCGATGCTACTCAAGCCTCTGCTGCCGATAACAACAGAATCACAGCCGTCTTTTTTGGCAAGCGCAACAATTCTTTCTGATGGATGTCCGACTTCCAATTCATAACTAACGTGATTTTTAAAACCCGTAAGCTTCTCTTTTGCCATATTCAAAACCTGATCGCCTATTTTTTCCAGCTCACTATTACTTTGGTTAATAGTAGCGTCATCAAGAGGTACAGCTAATAAAGCTGCATTGTTATAAGGTTGAATAACATTTACTACGATAAGCTCACCATCAAACTTTTCACCTAAAGCAATAGCCTGTGACAAAGCCCGCCATGATGTTTCAGAGCCATCAACAGGAACTAGTATTTTTTTGAACATATACTGCCACCTCCGTTAATTAAACCTTCGGGGTAAAGTTTCTGCCTCTTAAATACTTATTCTTGCTTTCTTGCTATTATCCTGCCTGCTTGCAAGGTTTTTCTGCGGGAATATTATCTTTCTTCACGATCATACGGCACACCTAAAGCTTGAGGTGAAGCCAAACGACCGCCTTTGCGGATTAAAACGAGAATCAATACCAGTATTGTGAAAATATAGGGCAGCATATTCAAAATAAAGATGGAAATCGGCAGTCCTATAACTTGCAAATGAAAACCCAGAGCATCAACACCGCCAAAAAGGTAGGAACCAGCTAAAGCTCTCCAAGGATCCCAGATTGCAAAGATTACCAATGCTACGGCAATCCAGCCTCTGCCGGCAGTCATATTTTCCAGCCAGCTTGGAGCATAAGCTAAAGAAAGATAGGCACCGCCTAAACCTGCTAATGCACCGCCAATCATGACGTAAAGGTAGCGTAAGCGGAAAACATTAATGCCCACTGAATCAACCGCTGCAGGGTTCTCCCCTAAAGCGCGCAGGAATAAACCTGCTCTTGTTTTATAAAGATAAAAAGCTGTTGCAATAACCAGAACATAGCTTATATAAACAAGAATATCTTGTTTGAAAACAACAGGTCCGATGATAGGAATATCACTTAAGCCCGGTATTGGCAGCTTACCAAAAGTATGCTCGGCACGCATACCAACATATGCTTTGCCTAAATAATCACTGAGGCCTGAGCCGAATAAGGTAAGGGCCAAACCACTTACAACCTGATTGGCTCTTAAGGTAACAGTAAGGTAGGCGTGAATGAGTGCAAGCAAGCCGCCCGCTGCCAAGGCCATACCAACCCCGAGCCAAGGATTGCCGGTATTTACCGTGATCATAAAACCAGTAACAGCGCCCACGAGCATCATTCCGTCTACGCCAAGGTTCATAATGCCGGAGCGTTCTGCAATCAATTCTCCTAAGGCAGCAAACAAAATTGGTGTACCAGCTGTAATGGAGGCGGCCAAGATAGAAATAATCAAAGTCTCACTCATCTTGTACTTCCTCCTTATTTGAAAATTTTATTTCGTACTGAGTCAGAATTTCTGAGCCGACTACGAAGAACAGAATCGCTCCTTGCAGCATCGTAGCTGCTGCGGAAGGAATACCCATAGTCTGTATCATGAAACCGCCAACATGAATAATCGCAAACAAGAAGGCAACTATGACGATAGCGATTGGGTGCAGTCTGGCTAGCCAAGCTACGCTGATTGCCGTATAACCATAACCCGGACTTATTCCCGGCTGCAGTCTGCCAACAATACCGCTGACTTCGACCATGCCGGCAAACCCGCTTATTGCCCCGGAAATAAACATAACGAGCAATACGTTTTTTCTGATATCCATACCTGCGTAACGAGCTGCCACCGGATTGGAACCAATGACTAAAGTTTCATAACCCCATTTAGATCCCTTAAAGAACAGCCAGAAAATAACCGCCAGCAGCAAAACAGCAAAAATGCCATAATGCACGCGCAAAGCGCCAAAAGTCGGTATCAGTGCCGCATCTGGGAAAGGAGCTGTGAGAGGGAAGTTTAGACCTTTAGGGTCACGCCAGGAACCATAGACAAGATAGCTCACCCATAAAATAGCAATATAGTTCATCATTAGGGTAGTAATCGTTTCACTGACCTGCCATTTAGTCTTGAACCAGCCTGCCAGAAGTCCCCACAGACCACCACAAAGGGCAGCCATAAAGATCATAAAGGGAATCATCACTACAAAAGGCAAATTTGGGAACGTCAGAGGAACCCAAGTAGCCCCACAGGCTCCCATATAAAATTGTCCTTCTGCACCGATATTCCAGATTTGCATTCTGAAGGCTACCGCAATACCTAAACCGCAAAGTGCCAGTGGGATCATTTTGACAATTGTTTCTGAAATACCATATTCAGAGCCAAGTGCACCTGCAAACATTGCCTGATAAACTTCGAAAGGATCTCTGCCGGTAACGGCAAGAAATACGCCGCAAAATAGCAATGCCATAAAAACTGCAATAACAGGAACTACTATCTGGGAAGTTTTGTTTTGTGCCAAGCTTTTTTCCAGTCTTATCTTCATGCCTTGGCACCCCCATTCCCAACTATACCAGCCATTAAAGCTCCAATTTTTTCTGTATCCATTTCTTTCACAGGGAATTCTCCCAAAATTTTACCATTAAAAATAACTCCCACACGGTCAGCTAACTTAGCAATTTCTTCCAATTCTTCGGAAACAAGAATAATAGCTGTATTATTTTCTTTCATCTGCAATAACAATTTATGCACAGATTCAATAGCACCAATGTCCAAACCACGCACAGGATACAATACTATCATGAGTTTTGGTTTGCTGGCAATTTCACGTCCTAAGAGCAGTTTTTGCAGATTGCCGCCGCTCATCATTTTCACCGGTTGGAAGATGGAACCCATCTTAACATCAAATTCACGCACAATCCTCTGCGTCTCAGCAATCGCGGCATCTCTTTTTAAAAAGTGCCCTTTGGAAAACTTCTTGCTGCCATATTCCTTGAGAATAACATTATCACAGGAATTCAGCTTTGGCACCAGGCCCATGCCCAGACGATCTTCCGGAACATAACTTATGCCTCTGCCAATCATTCCTTTAGGAGAAAGACCGGCAATCTCTTCGCCATAAAATTTAATACTACCTGAAAGAGTATGGCGAAGGCCTGCCAGAACTTCAGCCAGTTCTCTCTGCCCATTGCCGGATACGCCTGCTATACCATATATTTCACCGGCTCTGACTTTGAAAGTAATACCATCTAGTCCTAAGGTGTTCATATCATTTAGTGCCGAGATGTTATCAATTACAAGAACAGGCTCTTTATCACTGGGTTCAGATTTTTCGTAGGCAGTGATAATGTCTCTGCCGATCATCATTTCGATAAGTTTCGCCTGATTAATTTCCGAGCGTCCGATTGAGCCGGTAACACGACCGTTACGCAATACTGTTATCTGATCCGCCAGTTCTTCAACTTCATTCAGTTTATGCGAAATAAAAACAACCGCGCAGCCGTTATCAGCCATATTGCGCAGATTGCTGAAAAGCTCCCGTGTTTCCTGCGGTGTCAATACCGCCGTGGGTTCGTCAAGAATCAGTACCTTTGAATCATTATAGAGCATGCGCAAGATTTCCACTCTCTGCTTTTCTCCCACAGAAAGCTGCCATACATACGCTCTTGGATCAACAAATAAACCATACTTTTTACCAAGTCTGGTTATTTCTTCAACGATTTCTTCCTCCGATATCAAAATGGAGCCAGAAGTCTGACTCAAGGCAATATTTTCGGCAACCGTAAAAGATTCAATAAGTTTGAAATGTTGATGTACCATACCAATACCATTGGCCAGCGCATCGCTTGGTGAATTTATTTTCTTTTCTTCACCCAGAATTTCGATAGTACCTTCGGTCGGACGATAAAGACCGGAAAGAATACTCATTAAGGTACTTTTACCTGAGCCATTCTCGCCAAGAAGGGCATGAATCTGGCCGGCATAAAGATCAAGATTAACCTGATCATTAGCTACAACGCCCGGAAATCTTTTGACAATATTGCTCATCCTAATTAATGGTGTTACTTCCATTACAATCCTCCATTATCTAAAAACACGATCAGAAGCAGCCAGCAAATGCCAACATCTAACGTTTTTATTTTTTTACTGCTGCTCGTTCGCCAATCTTTCTTGCCGCATAGACGCCGCTTGCGCTGGCCTGTGAGAGACCCCGCGTGATACCCGCACCATCACCTATAGCAAATAAGTTAGGTATTTTAGTTTCCAGGTTACTGTCTATTTGCAGGCGGGCACTGTAGAATTTAACTTCGACACCATAAAGAAGAGTATCGTCATTCGTCATACCGGGAGCAACTTTATTCAAGGCATAAATCATTTCAATAATATTATCAAGATGACGTTTTGGCAGAACCAGGCTCAAATCGCCAGGTGTTGCCTCCAGTGTTGGTTTGGTAAAGCTTTTTTCAAGTCGCTTTTCATCAGTTCTGCGGCCCTTAATCAAATCGCCAAACCTTTGCACAATAACACCTCCGCCCAACATATTGGAAAAAGATGCTATCCTTTTACCATATTTAAGCGGTTCCTGGAAAGGCTCTGTAAACTTGTTGCTGACAAGTAAAGCAAAGTTCGTATTCTTGCTATGCAAAGCAGGATCTCTGAAGCTATGTCCATTGACAGTAACGATACCGTCAGTGTTCTCAGCAACAACATAGCCATTAGGATTCATGCAGAAGGTGCGTACAAGATCGCCATACTGTTTTGTCCTATACACCAATTTTGCTTCATATACTTCATCCGTAATATGTTTAAATACCTGTGCCGGTACCTCAACGCGTACACCGACATCAACCTGATTATTAATGAAGGACAAGCCAAGGTCCTTGCACTGTTCAGTAAACCACTCTGCACCAGCGCGTCCAGGAGCCGCAATCAGATAGCGACAGTTTATGCGTTCGCTTTGGCCCTTTATTTCCAGTGAAAAAGTATTGTCAGCTTCACGATGAATTTTTTCCACATGAGTATTGCAGCGGATGTCTACTTTACTGGCAAGGTGCTTATAAATGTCTTCCATTATTACTAAATTGTTTTCTGTTCCTAAATGCCGGACTTTGGCATTAAGCAAATGCAAATCATGGCTAAGTGCCTCTTTAGCTATATGGCAGTTTTTTGTGCTAAAATACTCGCCAGGAGCTCCGTGCAGGCAATTCAGTCTGTCTACATAATCTATTAAATCAATGACATCTTTTTCCGGGATATATTCATTCAGCCAACCGCCAAACTCGGTTGTAAAATTGAATTTACCGTCAGAAAAAGCACCAGCGCCGCCAAAACCACGCATAATGTCACATGGCACACAACGCAGGCAATGATTAACCTTTTTGTCAGCAAGAGGACATCTGCGTTTATCGATAGCGTGTCCCTCTTCAATTATTGCCACCTTGAGTTCAGGATATTTCAAAGTGAATTCATAAGCTGCAAATATTGCGGCTGGGCCGCCACCAATGATCGCTACATCAAACAAGTTGTTCATGTTATGCCTCCTAAACAAAAATCACAACCTATATTATACTTCAAAAGTCATCAAATACTCAATCACTTAAATTTTTTGGTTTCATCACCCAATGGTTTATCTTTGTCCGGACTATTCTTAAAAATATCAATATTCTTCTTTGCTTCTAAAACAGCATTATCATAAACAGTTTTAAACGCGCTGAGGTCCTGGGGTTTGCCAGTTTTTAACCATTCAGTCACGACCTTACCTAAACCATAAGTAGTACCAACAGCTATCGGAATCTGAAGCGGAGCAAAAGGAATCAACGTAGCAACTGTTTGTCCGATAAATACAGTCCCGAGTGACCCCAAAATGCTGACGGCCATAGATTCTGATATCTCCTCCTCATATACTTTGCCCAATTTAATTATCATGTAGATCTGATTTGCGATAAGCGCCATAGTACCCAATAACGGCGCAACGACAATAACACCTGCCCTTGCTGCTGCCCATTTGCAGAGTGCCTCCGCATCGTCCTCTCTTGCCTTGTCATCTATCACAGTTATTTTCAACTCTTCGTCCATAAATATAACCTCCATGTAAAAATTTCTACTTTGTAACTATTCGCCCATCTACCTTTATCTCCTGCAATAAGCAAAAGAAAAGGACGCCTCTAAAGACGTCCTTTCATAAAATATTATTTTTTAATTGTTGTCCACTGCTTCTGCAAGAACCGCGCCCAAAATCAAACCAAGTAACAAATCATTGTCATTGTCATTGTCATAATAATGGTCATGTGACTCTCTATATTGAATCATAACATTTTGAGGCACTCTCTTGCCATAAGCCCAATGACCAGGCGGCACATGAATGTTTCTCTCATTCATGATCTGGCGAACTTGCTTCATATACCTCTTTTGTTCTTTCGAATCAACTTTTTTGTGCCAATTTTGGTGATTATCATGATCGTTTCTGTATTCAATTTTTTGATTATGTTTGTGTTCGTAATCTCTTGAAGCCGCTTCCGTTGTAGAAGTTGCAATCGTTCCTGCCAGTGAGCCTATTACCATGAAAGAAGCAATGATTTTTTGTACTTTTTTATTAACCATATAAATACCTCATTTCGTTCGCCGACTCATTGGTCAGCTTTTTCATGTCTTTAT
>CAZCMY010000070.1:0-3286 GCA_964500055.1 uncultured Acidaminococcales bacterium
GGCGAGAAATACGAAAATATTGCTTTTCGCTTTAATATGCAGGGTAAAATCGAAACTGAAAAACCAATACCTGACTATATAATCGAACAAATAATCAACGCTTGGAAAATGTATGAAAATCAAAAGATGGATTAACGGGAGGAATATTTTTAATGCAAGACTTTCTAGAAAAAATTGAGAAAAGACGTACCTTTGCGATAATTTCTCACCCTGATGCCGGTAAAACAACATTAACTGAAAAACTACTGCTCTATGGTGGTGCTATACATCTGGCAGGTACGGTAAAAGCTCGTAAAAGCAACAAACATGCTGTTTCGGATTGGATGGAAATAGAAAAACAACGTGGTATATCGGTAACTTCAAGTGTACTGCAATTTGATTATGATGGTTACAGAGTCAATATACTTGACACGCCTGGCCATCAGGATTTCAGTGAGGATACCTATAGAACATTGCTCGCTGCAGACAGTGCAGTTATGCTTATTGATGCGGCCAAAGGTATTGAAGAACAAACCAAGAAACTATTTTGGGTTTGCCATCGCCGCCATCTGCCTGTTTTCACCTTTGTTAACAAACTTGACCGTTATGGTCGTAATCCTTTCGATTTAATGGATGAATTGGAACGAGTTCTGAATATACGTGCCTATCCAATCAACTGGCCGATTGGTATTGATGGCCACTACATAGGAGTCTATGATCGCATCAAAAAGCAAGTTGAACTTTTTGAAAGTGATACCAGCCACGGCGCTAAATTATTAAAATCAACTACTGGAACGCTTGATGACCCTCAACTTATCAGTGCTATGGGAGAAGAGAATTATAAAAATCTTTGTAATGATATCGAACTTTTAGACTTAGCCGGTGATGATTTTGATCTGGAAAAAGTCAAAAAGGGCGAATTGACACCTATGTTCTTTGGTAGTGCCATGACCAACTTTGGTGTTCGCAGCTTTTTGGAGAAATTCCTTGATATGTCACCAAAACCGCAACAACGTATGTTAAAGGATGGCAGTGGCTATATTGATCCAACCAATGAGGCTTTCTCTGCCTTTATTTTCAAAATTCAAGCTAATATGAATCCGGCTCATCGTGATCGTATTTCCTTCATGCGTATCTGCTCTGGTATGTTTACAAAAGGAATGTCCGTCTATCATATGCAAGGGAAGAAAGCCATCAAGCTTTCACAGCCCCAGCAATTTTTAGCACAAGAAAGAACAATAATTGAAGAAGCCTATCCTGGCGATATAATCGGCGTTTTTGATCCGGGAATTTTCAGCATTGGCGATACTGTTTGTGATGAAAGCTTAAAAATTCAATTTGAAGATATGCCGGTTTTTCCTCCGGAAATTTTTGCTCGCGTGCAGCCAAAGGATTCCCTTAAACGCAAGCAATTCACCAAGGGTATTATGCAGTTGGCTCAAGAAGGTGCCATACAGGTTTTCGAGCAGCGAGATACCGGTCTTGAAAGTTTCATTGTAGGCGTAGTTGGCAGCTTGCAGCTTGAAGTTTTGGAATATCGTTTGCTTAATGAGTACAGCGCACCTCTCTTGATGAATCAGTTGCCTTATTCGGTAGCACGCTGGGTTTATGCTGATGATAGGAATAAAATTGATAATCTCAAGGGTTTAGATAATGGCATGCTGGTATACGATAAAGAAGATCGTCCTGTAATACTAGTAAGCAATGAGTGGAGCCTTGGCTGGATTCTGGATAGAAATCCTGGCGTTGAATTTTTACTGGTTCCCAGTGATGCAAGAAAAATTTAACTATCACTCCTGAAAGGAGCGAATTCCCTATGAATGATATTACTCCCATTAAAATATTGGGGGTGCCTGTACATCCATATACGATGAAGGGCGCAGTTGAAAAAATATTAGAACGAGTAGCTCAAAACAAAAAAACTTTTGTAGTGACTGCCAATGCAGAAATTATAATGATGGGGCAGTCTGATGCTGAATATATGGAAATATTAAATAAGGCTGCTTTGGTATTGCCGGACGGCGCGGGAACTGTTTGGGCAGGACGGAAGCTCGGCTATGAAGTTCCTGAAAGAGTTGCAGGATATGACTTGTTCTTAAACCTGATGACAGAATCCGCTCAAAAGAATTTAAAAGTGTTCTTTTTTGGTTCTGCACCTGGAGTAGCTGCAGAAGCAAAACAGAAATGCGAAATTTTATATCCCGGTGTTTCAATTGTCGGGTACAGGGATGGATACTTCAAAGAAGAAGATAATCTTGCGATTGTCGAAGAAATCAATAACAGTGGTGCAGAGTTGCTTTTCGTGGCCTTAGGAGCACCAAAACAAGAAAAGTGGCTGGCTAAATATCAAGATATTTTAAAACCATCATTACTAATGGGCATCGGCGGCAGCTTTGATGTTGTAGCCGGCAAAATGGAAAGAGCTCCCAAATGGATGCAGGATGCATCACTGGAATGGCTTTTCCGCTTGTACAAGCAACCAAGCAGATTCGGACGAATGCTTGTTTTGCCAAAATTTGTAATAAAAGTATTACGTATCAAAAGTTACAAAGCTAGTTAGACATTAACTTGACGTTATGGTATAATAAGTGTCGTTCTTGATTTGGCACTTAAATAAAGCGAAAGGGGAACGATGGGATTTTGAAAAGATTTTCAGTTGTCAAAGACGGCTATCCGCATATAATCATTTTTATAATAATTGCATTTATCGTTGCCTATATTTTTAATCCAATTTATGCCGTAATTCCTGCCGTTTTGGCAATTTATTTAGCGTATTTCTTTAGAAATCCAAAAAGAATAACTCTGCCTGATGACAGTTTGCTATATTCACCGGCTGATGGTACGGTAATGGCGGTAGAAGATTTTCACGATGATGAGTATCTTGATGAAGATGCAGTCAAAGTAACAATCTTTCTATCTGTGTTCAACGTTCATGTCAACCGTAGTCCGATGCGTGGTCAGATAAAATATCAACGCTATACTTGTGGCGGTTTTGTACCTGCCTACAAAAAAGCAGCATCATTTGAGAATGAACGTCACGCTATCGGTCTTGAAAATGACAAAAACAGAATACTGGTTATTCAAATAGCAGGTCTCCTTGCTCGTCGTATTGTTTCATGGACAACACTTGGTCACAATTTGGAGCAGGGTCAATGCTATGGAATGATCAAATTTGGCTCCAGCACTGAACTTATTATGCCAAAGTCTGTTGATATACTGGTTAAAAAAGGTGATAAAGTAAAAGGTGGTATTACAGTAATCGGGAGGTTCAAAGATAAATGAACTACAGAAGCGCTATAGCAAACAC
>CAZCMY010000070.1:3386-6541 GCA_964500055.1 uncultured Acidaminococcales bacterium
ATTAAGGCCACAAACAAATAATGAAGGCTAATAGTAGACAAAGGAGTCTCTCTTTATATGAGTAGCTATTTTGATATATTCATGATTCCATTACAATTATTAATTGTGTTTTTCACAGTTTATTATTTTGTAATTTCTTTTTTTGGTATTTTCGGCAGGAAACGTGATGAAAAAATTAAAACACCAGAAAAAACATTTGCAATAATTGTAGCTGCGCATAACGAAGAGCGCGTAATCGGCCAACTGGTCGAAAACCTACATCTCTTAAATTATCCGGATAGCCTTTATGATATATTCGTTGTTGCTGATAATTGTCAGGATAATACAGCGAAAATCGCAAAGGATGGCGGTGCTTTAGTGTATGAACGTACGAGCACTGATGAAAAGGGAAAAGGGTTTGCACTGGAATGGATGTTTAACAAGCTTTTCGCTATGAAAAAACAGTACGATGCTGTTGTCATCTTTGATGCTGACAATTTAGTACACCTTGATTTTCTTATGGAAATGAATAGCCGCCTTTGTAAAGGTGAACGTTTGATTCAGGGCTATCTCGACGCAAAAAATCCAAACGATACTTGGATTTCTGGTGTTTTTGCTATTTCCTTCTGGGTTGTCAACCATATTTGGCACCTTGCGAAATACAATATTGGCTTATCGAGTGTTTTGGGCGGAACTGGTATGTGTATTTCCATGGACATCTTACGTAAACACGGTTGGGGAGCAACATGTTTGACTGAAGACATGGAATTTACAATGAAGGCTTTGCTGGAGGGTATTCCAACAACTTGGGCACATGATGCAATTGTTTATGATGAAAAACCTTTGACTTTTAAACAATCGTGGGATCAAAGAAAGAGATGGTCGCAAGGGCATTTTGATGTTGCAAGCCGTTATATAGGCAAGTTATTTAAAGAAGGAATAAAGCAGCACAACATCGTTATGCTGGATGGTATAGTTCATCTATTCCAACCTTATTTCTTATTATGCTCAACATTTTTTGTTATTTGCAGCTATATATATTCAATATATCCTTTTTACACAAATATCCTCTACACTATACTTCCTGTAGAGGTCTGGACATTAATCGGTATTGGCCAATACGTTTTCCCTATGATCGTATTAATGAAAATACATGCCTCGTTTAAGTCATGGCTTTACCTAATTTTATATCCGCTATTTATTTACAGTTGGGTACCAATTACTGTTCTGGGTTATATGCATCGTCATGAACACGAATGGAGTCATACGGTACACACACGCAGCATTAGTTTTAATGACGTATTAATTCCTGAAGGAACCGAACTTGGTCCTAAGCAGGTTGTTTTTAACAAAGATAATAAATAATCATCTAACCAGTAAAACGGTCTATGTATAATAGGCCGTTTTTTTGTCTGTAATTTCTTATTCCTCAACTCGTAAACTCAAGGCTATTCTTTAAATTATCCTCTTTTTATGTTATTATAAAGAGAAGTTTGGTGCAAAAAAGGAGTTATAATCATTGAAAATTAAAGGCGTTTTATTCGATTTAGACGGAACACTTGTAAATACTTCTGATTTAATAATAAAAACTTTTGAACACACAATTAAAACCCTATTACAAAAAAATCCCACACAAGAAGAAATAACGAGATATTTTGGTCTTCCATTACGCGAATGCCTCAGGCATTTTGATGAAGATAAAGTCGATGAGATGGCTAATTTCTACCGAGAATATAATCTCAGGAACCACGACTTATTGATTAAGCCATTTCCAAAAATTGAAGAAACAATGCTTCAATTACAGCAGAACGGAATTAAAATGGCCGTTGTAACGTCAAAAAAAGTACCAATGGCGGAACGCGGCCTTAAATGTTTTAATCTGGAAAAGTACTTCTCCGGCATCATCGGTTGTGACGAATGTGAAAACCATAAACCTCATCCTGAGCCTATGCTCAGAGGAGCTGAACTTATTAATCTAAGTCCTGAAGAATGTATATGTGTTGGCGATAGTCCATATGATTTACAAAGCGGGAAGGGTGCTGGATGCTTGACTGCGGCCGTTAAATGGACCTATTTTGACTGGGAACAAATGTTATCGCTAGGTCGACCGGACCATGTCCTTGCTGAAATGCCTGACTTGATAAGGGTTATTGATAAAGAAAATGCGAAGGGAAGGGCTCGTGCATGAGAAATATTGCTGTTATAGGCGGAACCGGCGTTTATGATCCTGAAGCCTTAAATGGTTTCAAAGAGCTGCAAATAACCACACCATATGGTTTAGTTGTTTGTACCAATGGAGTAATAGCTGATAATAGAGTTACTTTTATTACGAGGCACGGAGTTGGACACAAAACAGCTCCTCATAAGGTAAATTATCGTGCAAATATTTGGGCACTTAAGAGCCTGGGCGTTGAAGAAATTTTTGCAACAACTGCGGTAGGTTCTTTAAATCAAGATATGAAAGCTGGCCATTTTGTGGTGTGTGATCAACTTATTGATTTTACCAAAAGCAGAATCAACACCTTTTATGATACTCCGGAACGTGGTGTCGCACATGTCGATTTTTCCTACCCTTATTGCCAGGTTTTACGCGAAAGGGTAATAGCTTGTTTAGAAAAAAGCGATATTAATTTTCACAAAACAGGCACTTATGTCTGCACCGAAGGCCCACGATTTGAAACAGCCGCCGAAATAAAAATGTTCAAAACTTTAGGCGGTGATCTTGTAGGCATGACAAATGCCCCAGAGTCAGTATTGGCCAGGGAAGCAGAAATGTGTTATGTCAATGTTTCAATCGTAACCAATATGGCAGCTGGTATTTCGCCTACACCGCTTTCGCATACCGAAGTTGTCGAAGCAATGGCACAAAGTGTTAATAAGATGAATTTGTTAATTGATGCTTATATTCGAAATAACGATTATACTGATTTATTGACGTGTGGCTGCGCTACTGCTATGAAAGAATTTGGCGGATTTAAACTATAAAATCGGAGTTAAAAAATGATAAATACTTTGGAATGGCAACATTCCCATTTGATTATTTTGGACCAGACCAAATTACCGACAGAAATTACTTATATAAAATGCTACGATTATAAGAGAATAGCCTTAGCCATTAAACGGCTTGAAGTTCGGGGCGCGCCTGCCATAGGTGCTGCTGCTGCCTTTGCAATGGT
>CAZCMY010000071.1:0-6342 GCA_964500055.1 uncultured Acidaminococcales bacterium
GCAACTTGTCTGACATTCAGCCCGGCAAAATTAGGTAGTTTAACTTTACCATCCGGCATAATTTGCATTTGTGGCAGCTGGTTCATTTCCTTATAATTTTCCGGTCTCTTCAATGTGTCAAGGGACGGCAGTCCCGTCGCATTGCTAGGCTGTATGCCCTGTGCGGCAAGTATTTGCTGCAAGGTATCCCTAAAGACAGGTGCAGATACCTGGGAACCATAAAAAACTCCCTGCGGTGAATCCAGCATGATCAGCATCGCATACTGCGGATTATCACTTGGCACGAAACCAACGAAAGAAGCTATATAAAGGCCGGCTGCATAGCCGCCTTGTTCGCTAAGTTTTTCAGCCGTTCCGGTCTTGCCGGCAATCTTATAGCCTTGAATTTTCGCTGTCTTACCGCCGCCGTCAGAAACAACCTGTTCCATCATGGAGCGCATCTGTTCAGCTACATCTTCAGTAATTACCCTTCTTACGACTTGCTTCTTACCTTCTACTAAAACCTTGCCGTCAGGCGTTACAACCTTCTGCACAATATAAGGTTTGACCAGTTCACCACCATTAGCAATAGCACAGATAGCACTCAGCATCTGCAGTGGCGTTACAGCAATACCCTGTCCGATGCCCATCGTAGCGATATCCGGCAGACGCATCTCATCAGGATCATAGAGAATACCATCCTCTTCACCTGGTAATTCGATGCCGGTAGCCGTGCCAAAACCAAATTTCTTGGTATAATCGGTCAGCCTTTTAGCACCTAATTTCATGCCAAGGTCAGCCATACCGGTATTAACAGAGAATTTAATGATGTCAGTAAATGTAATTGCGCCCAAAGCACCGCTGTCCCAGTTGCGAATCGTCCTGTCAGCTACATTAAATGCACCAGCATCATAAAACGGAGTATCAGGCGTAACCAGATGCTCAGTTAAGCCGGCACAGCCCACAATAGGCTTAAAGACAGACCCAGGCTCATAAACAATGGAAATCGCCCTGTTCGTCAAAGCATTAGCAGGATATTCGCTGAATTTATTGGGGTCAAAGGTTGGCCTGCTGGCCATACCCAGAATTTCGCCAGTATGCGGATCCATCAGGACGACGGCCGCACTTTTTGAATGAGTTTTAGCTATGGCATCATCAAGGCCTTTTTCCAAAACGTACTGCATCTTACTGTCAATAGTCAGATAAACTGTTGGCATTTGTGGTGGTGCTGCACTATTAAAGCCGCTCTCACCTATCTTGCGTCCAAGTGCATCCAGAATTTCGCTTCGATGTGTTTCCGCACCTTTGATAATAGAGTCCAGTGACCATTCTATACCGCTCAGGCCATTGTCATCAATGCCGACAAAACCAAGAACATGTGCGGCCATCGTACTCTTTGTATAATAACGTTTACTTTCTTCCAGAAAATGTAAGCCAGAAAACTTATTGTCTTTGATTATTTGTCGAACTGCGTCAGCTTCTGCCGGTTCCATCGCTCTTTTGATCCAGAGGAAACGACCGCCATTGCTGAAATCACTATATAACTCATCCGCCTTAATTTTCAGCACCGGGGCCAGAAGATCGGCTGCCAGGCGTCGTGGATCACGTTTTGGTTGCTGTCCGCGCGGCCACATCTCAGGATTATCATCCATCTGCTTAGGGTCAACATACAGAGACTTACTCATAATACTGACAGCAAGTTCTTCCCCATTGCGATCAAGAATGCTGCCTCTGGGTGAAAAGACCTTTTCATCACCTGCCGTTTGCTGCATGGCACGTTTGGCAAGTTCATCACCGCTGATGATCTGCAGCCAGAATAAACGTACAACTACAGAGACAAAGGTAAATAGAATCAGACAGCCAATCCAACCTGAACGTTTTTTGCCGGCATTAATGCCAAAATGTCTGCTCAACGCTGCCACCTCCTTGGGAGAGAGCGTTTGTCAGCCAAATCTTGTTTACGCTTTTCAAAAACGGCAGCGACTTCTTGCTGTGATGCTTCCTGCTTCACTTCATCTCGATAAACCGCGATAACCAGACCAATCGCCGCCAGATTAACAATCAACGCTGTACCACCGTAACTGATAAAGGAAAGCGGCACACCAATAACCGGCAAAATCCCGCACACCATCGCCATATTGGCAACAGCCTGACCGACTACCAGAAAGTTAATGCCCGTAACGAGTAAAAAACCTTTTTCACTTTTGGCATTGAGCGCTATCTGATGGATAGCTGCCGCCAAAACCAAAAATACCGCAATTAGAAGAACGGCACCGATAAAGCCCCATTCCTGACAATAGATAGCAAAAGCAAAATCAGTATGTGCCTCCGGCAGATAAAAAAACTTGCCAGAACCCATGCCAAATGGTTTACCAACCAGTCCACCACTGCCAATCGACATCAGTGACTGTACCACCTGATAGCCTGTATTACCGGCATCCTGCCAGGGATCAAGCCATATTTTGACGCGGGCGAAACGATAAGGCGCAACTACAATTAAACCAATAACACCAACTATCGCTGTACCCAAAAGACCCAACAATTGTATCCGCGGCAAGCCAGCTACAATATAAAGTCCTATCATTAACGCAAAAATTATTGCTGCCGTACCCATATCCGGCTGTACTAAAACCAGACCGGCAAAAACCGCAGCCTGAATAAAAGGCACACACATGCCCTTAGCAAATAAAGAAACTGGCTGGCCTCTCTTCAGATATTCGCCAAGCGAGCCGGCACCCAAAATAATGATCGATAACTTAACCATCTCGGAAGGCTGAATGCTCTGGCCGCCAATATATAACCAGCGCTGTGCACCTTTATTCGTTACACCAAAGGCATCTACACAGACCAGCATAATGAAAAAAATCCCATACCAAATCTGTCGATACTGCAGCCAAAATCTGTAAGGAACCTTCCAGCCAATGACGCCCATGGCAATAAGACCGATTGCGGCATAAACAGCATAACGATATAAATAGTAATAGCCATTGTCGAACATGTCCTTAGCTTCAACAAAACTGGCACTGAAAACGTTGATACAGCCAAGCGCCATCAGCAAAAAAGTTAAAACAAGAATAGCATCCTTGGGACTATCCCAGATTAAAAAACGCTTGTGCATACCCTCACCCCATGTATTTTTAGAAAACTACTTCGCAAAAACAAATCGGATTGCCCAATGCGCTGAATTTACGTTCATATTCAGTCATAACCGGATTATCGTAATCAGAATGATGCAAATCATAACTGACTGCAATTATCTCCAGGCCGAATTCTTTGAATTCTTCCAAAGAAAAATCGAACAATGCCCTGTTGTCAGTTTTAAAGCGCAGATGACCGCCCTCACCCAAAAGTTTCTTATAGATGGCCAAAAAGCCACGATGCGTCAATCTTCTGGAGGCGTGCCGTGCTTTCGGCCACGGGTCACTGAAATTCAAGTACAATTCTTTGATTTCTCCCGGTTCAAACCACTCTTCCAGGTAAGCAGCATTGCCGCAGATAATCTTGACATTAGTACGACCTGCTTCTTTTGCAGTTTTCGCCGGATAGTAACTGATGTCCCTTTGTGTTTCTACACCTATATAAGCTTTGTCAGGATTAAGTTCTGCCAGCCCATTAATAAAGGCACCCTTGCCGCAGCCAATCTCCAGCGCCAGCGGCTTACCAGGAAACATTTCCTGCCAATGTCCCTTATGAACTTCAATATTATCGAGAATGACATATTCGTCTTTTAATTCCATGATGGCATCGCTTATCCATGCTTTTTTCCTGAGTCTCATTACAAACCACCTTTTTACCAGTCTAACTTCTGTCCTTAGGACAAAAAGCCTTCACTTTCTCATTATATAACAAATACCTGCAAAAAAGAATTCAAAAGAGCCTGCTTCCTTGTAGTTTTTATGATGCGGTACTATAATGGCATTAACGGCAAACCCTTTTTAATGACATACCATATTGCGTTAGGAGGTTTTATGCATGGGGAAAATTACTGATTTTTTGAAAGAGTGCGGAGTTTTTTACCTTGCCTCCGTCCATGGTACAGCGCCTCGGCTCCGTCCCCTTGGATTCTTTATGGAATATGAAGGTAAGCTCTATTTCGGTATCGGCAATAACAAAGAGGTTTATCACCAATTACAAATCAACCCCCAGTTTGAAATTTGCTGCACCAGCAAAGATAATAAGTGGCTGCGTTTGCGCGGCAAAGCTATGTTTGATGAAAGCCCTGAAACTTTGGCTGCCGCCTACAAAGCGATGCCAATGCTGGAAACCATCTATGCCGATCCTAAAGGGTCGCGCTTCATTCCCTTTGCCGCAGCCAGATTTTCGGCCACTATAGATGATATGTGCGGCGGTCATGAAGAGATACATGAACTTTAATATTTGTGGCGCTCGTGACGAATAAAATTTCATAAAAAATGCACAGCAGATTATTTTGATTCTGCTGTGCATTTTTGTTTTTAAAATTTAGTTACTAAGGTTATTCTTCGTCCTTTGGGCCTAATTCATATTTCTTCAGGTAACGATACAAAGTTACACGGCTGACATCCAACATACCGGCAAGCTTGCTGATGTTGCCACCAGCTGATTTCCAGGCAGCGATGAAAGCGTCTTTATCATATTTCCAGGATTTTTCCAAAGTACGGTCGCCAGGCAATTTGATGTTATCTGCTTCAATGATACTGCCAGGTGTATGGAAGAAAGCCTGCTCAATAACACCTTGCAATTGTTTGATATTACCGGTCCAGCTGCAGGCAGTCAGGAGCTGCAAGGCCCTAGCCGATAAACGCTTAGGCGGCAGACTGTGCTGCGCCGACATTTCAGCAAGGATATGGGTAGCAATAACTTCAATATCCTTGACCCTTTCACGCAATGGCGGAACACGAATAACAGTGTTCAGGACCAATTCGTACAACTCTTTGGAGAACAAGCCTTTGTCGGCAAGTCTCTTCAGATTGGAATCACAAGCCGCAATTACGCGGATATTGAGTTTTTTCCTGACGCCGGTTTCTTTATTCACGATACCGTTCTTCAGGGCATCTGCGAGCTTATCGCCCATTTCAACCGGAAGTTTTTCGACCTCATCGAGGAACAGTGTGCCGCCAAGCGATAATTCTAATTTACCGGCTGTCGGTTGATTTTCATTGTCTGTAGAACCGAAGAATTCAGCTTCCAGCTCGGATATAGGCCCATTATAGCATTTCACTACGATCAATGGTGCCGCGGCACGCGGGCTGGCCTGATGAATGCCATGCGCCAGACGCTGCTTGCCTGTGCCCGGCTCACCTTGAATAAGAATGTTGTTATCGCTGCGCGCGATACGGGAAGCTTTATGCTGCAGAGCCAGGAATTCGCTGGTCTCACCAACCATGCTGTACAGACTGTAGCGAGAGCTGTAACCGGTCGCATGCGCAATAGTTGTTTTCAGATCTTCGATAGACATCGTCAAAACCAAGGCACTTTCAACATCATTGCCTGATTTGACAGGTAAAACCGTTGTAATATCTTCGTAGGTCCGGTCCTGAGTTATCCAGGTAATTTCGCGGCGATGCGTCGGTGAACCTTTCAAAGCCTTTTTAATAGGAATGTGCTCATAATTCAGGAAGACATCTTCCATTTTTTCTTTGCCTTCCAAACGGCCGGTGGCATTGTTATTACAGTATTTAATCTTTTCGTCTTTGCCGACCCAGTAAACGGAAACAGGCAATTCGTTCATGGTCAGCTGATAGATATTCCAATATTCTAAGAGACACAGATGCTGCTCAATAGCATATTTCATTGTTAATAATAAGGAAAGGAGCATATCATAAGGCAAATCGCTCTGGTCCAGCGAGAAGAAAGAAATAATGTAGCGTATTTTGCCGTTAACACAAACAGGTGCGCTGCAAGCATCACCAGAATGGCTGTCTTTGATCCACATTTCCGGTCCAAACATCAGGAAAGGCACATTATGCTCTCTAGCTACGCTGATGCTGGAAGTTCCTACATCCTCCTCCAAAACACGCATACCTTGAATGTCTTCAATTACTCTCTGAAAGAAAGGCAATGCATAATTTTTTATGACATAGCCGTCTTCATCAATCAACAGCATACTTAAATTGTGGACATTAAAGTGCTGCTTGTTCTGTTCATATAAACCATCTACGTATCTGACAATAAACTCATGGGCCTTCTGGTGTTCAACAATTTCTTCCTTGCTTAACTTGTTAAGCTTCGGCATAGTTTCATGGGGCAGTTTCATAGCGGCGCAACGTTGCCAGGATTCAGCTACCCAAGGGTGCACGTTAGGGTCAACGATGCCTTCCTCCATGAATTTTTTATAGTAGGATGCCAGTTTCTCTTTATTTCTTCTTTCACGAATCATTCTAC
>CAZCMY010000072.1:0-6322 GCA_964500055.1 uncultured Acidaminococcales bacterium
CGGAAAATGAATTGTCCAGGGGACTAAACTTGGAAATGCATCCTCTGACCAGCGGTCCGATTGTTGACCAACGGCGTCAAACCAGCATGCCTGGTATTTTTGCCGCAGGCAATGTAGTCCATGTACATGACTTGGTTGACTTTGTGTCGGAAGAGGCAGAAATTGCCGGTAAGTTTGCCGCTTTGACTGCTTTGGGCAAGCTAGACGAAGAGCTAACTGTTGTTAATGTTGAAGCTGGCAATGGCATTCGTACTTGTGTGCCGCAAAAACTTTCTTTGCCGCAGGAAGGTGAAGCTGCACGTCTCTTTATGCGTGTTGCCAACCCTGAACATAAGGTGAAACTGGAAGTAAAAAGCGGCGATACTTTGATTATGAGTAAAATGTTGCCGGTTGCTAAGCCGAGTGAAATGATTGCTCTCGACTTGTCAGCTGAAAAAACCAAATTAATCAAAGGCTCATTAACAGTCGCTTTGAATCGGGAGGCGTAAGTATGTCTGTAGATAAACGTGTTTTGACTTGTATTGTCTGCCCGCGTGGGTGTGAAATGACGGCTACTATCACTGACGGTGTTGTCACTGAAGTTGTCGGCAATACCTGCCCCAGAGGCAAAAAATATGCCGAAGAGGAAATATTGGCTCCGAAAAGGATGCTGACCTCTACCGTGCGCGTGAAAAACGGAGCACTGGCTTTGGTTCCGGTAGTTTCCAAAACAAGTCTGCCCAAAGAAAAAGTGCTTGCCTGCGCTGAAGCGCTGCGTAAGGTTATTGTTGAAGCCCCGATTGCCGAAGGGCAGGTTATTTGTCCAAATATTCTTGGGCTGGGTGTTGATATTGTCGCAAGCCGCTCCATGCCAGCAGTAACTGACAAAGATTAGGTTGATTTTTAAATAAAATTTCAAAAGACAAGGTCTTATGGGACCTTGTCTTTTTTTTATTTCATCAGGTTTTAGTCGAGAGCCAATTCATTGCATTTATTAGGACTATCGTTTATGATAGAGTGAAACCTTAAGAATAGAGGAATAGTATGAAAGAAAACGGAAGTTTTGGGCAGGGTGTGATTTTTAGCCTTAGTTCCTATGTAATATGGGGTGTACTGCCAATTTACTGGAAAAGTATCCAGGGCGTTGCCACTTTTGAAATATTAGCCAATAGAATTCTCTGGTCAGTGGTCTTTGTTGGTATTTTGCTGAAGCTAACGGGCCGCTGGACGCCGTTTATCGAGGAAACAAAGAAAATTATCACAGACAGGAAAAAAACCGCAGCACTGGCAGCAGCAGGGCTGACCATCCTGGTCAACTGGGGCATCTTCATTTGGGCGGTTGCATCAGACCATATCATAGAAACCAGTATGGGGTATTACATCAATCCATTGGTCAGCGTCTTAATGGGAGTCTTTTATCTGCATGAAAAGCTGGATAACTCGATCAAAGCAGCCGTTCTACTAGCTGCAATCGGTGTGGGCAGTATGATCTGGAGTGTCGGAGTCTTCCCTTGGATTTCCATCAGCCTTGCTTTAAGCTTTGCTCTTTATGGCTTGATTAAGAAGACCTTGGTCGTGGAAACCATGACCAGTATTATTTTGGAGACTTTTATTGTTTCCCCGATTGCCCTTGCCTATCTTTACTATCTCGCTGATCTGGGGAATGCGGCCTGGCAGCACAGCGATACCTTTACACTGCTGCTTTTGGCCGGTGCGGGTGCTGTGACGGCTACACCATTGATTCTGTTTACGGCTGGCGCTAAACTGCTGCCATTAAGCATTGTCGGCTTTTTGCAGTATGTGTCTCCGACCATTACTTTATTGCTGGGGATCTTTGTTTATGGCGAAGAATTTACAGCTAGCCATTTGCTTTCTTTTGGCTGGATCTGGCTCGGATTATTGGTCTTTTCTTTCACTCAATTTCGCAAGCGCTGACCCAATATATTGTGTTCGGTGGAAAAAGTGGATAATATCAACAAAGTTATCCACAGGGTGTTGATAAAGTTGGGAAAAACAGTGCATAAAAATAGAAATACTAAAGATTTTGACCGAAAAGCTGGGAAATAATGTGGAAATATTAAAAGATATCCACAAAAAACGGTTGATAAGTTGTTAGTAAAGGTTGATAACTATTTTATAAATTCGGAGCCGACTACAATATATAGTAAAAGTCAACGAATTTGACCAGTAATAAATTGATTTTATAGGACTTGCATCAAAGGGCTCATATGTAGATAATATTTAAGAGAGCATTTTATACGAAAAGTTACATAAATGGAGGATAATGGTTATGGCAATTAAACAGGTTGGGGCAATAAAAGCAATGGAAGCTGCAAGTGCAGGAAAGATAATTGCACCTTCTCTCAGCGAAATCAGCGGTGGCTGGCTGGCTTTGGTCGAAACAGCGAATGGCAGGAAATTAGTTTGTGCAGCTACGAAGGAATGCCAGGGAGTTTCCATGTTCAAAGCAGAAGACGAAAGTATGGAGAATGGTATAAGTATAAAAATTATGGGATTAAATTCCAATAATGCTGCGGCTTTACGCCGTCTTGTCAAATGGGCAGGGCCAACGGCCTGCGGTACCAAAGGCTTGAGCGTAGGTTTCAGTGATTGGCTCGGTAATGCCGAGGAGTACCTGACACCATTTTTCAGCAAAAAACAAATAAAACCTGTTTTGGTAGAGTACACACCTTCAGATTGCGCTTTGCTTGAGCGTAATTTTTTGGAAGCGATTGACGCTGCTACCTGGGCAGTTTTTGCAACCGGCTATAAAGAAGGTTACGCTGCCAGTGCGACACGCTTGACCTCTGAAGAGGATCTTGTCAAAGCATTGCTTTATGGTTACAGCATGCTGGGACTCGACTTCTCGGATAAAATCAATCTGGAGATCGAGAAATTGACAGATCTCGCCGTAGAAGAGCGTTATCTGGAGCTGCCGCAGGAATTCAGGGAAGCTGTTGAAGGTTCCTATCTGGCTGAGCCGGTGAAAGTTGGCAATGAGACTCTGCATTATACGCCTGAAGTTTTAAGGCGCATCGTGCTGGAATATGGTGAAGTCATTATGCATGCCCAATCCATGTATAATTCCTATTTGAAAAATACCCCATGGGATATCGATTTCGAGCTGTATCTATCAAAAGAGGGCAAAGCCATCACACCGGAAGAACATTATCTGGTTGGCTATGAACTGACACGCAACAAAGTGAAACTGACTGCTATCGGACTGGATGCTGTTATTGAAAACAAGGCTTTACAGGAAGATATTGCAATTCATGCCGCTATTGCGGAAGCTTGCAATTATCGTCTAAGTCTTGCCAATGCTGATTTGTTCGCTGGCGATTTCAGTGAAATTGCCAAAGTATTGAAAGGCAGGGTTTATTTTAAATTCGAAAACATTTTGTGGCTCAGCGCCTTACAATGCATTGCGGAGAAGGAACCGGCGCTGTTAGCTGAGATGGCTGACTTTGTCGGCATTGCCAAAGCTGATGCTGCTGAACTGATACCTACAGCAGAAAAAGGTAAAATATATGCAGGTCTTTACGGCAAGTTATTGTCACCAGCTGACGGAGCCTTTGCTGCAAAAATTCAGGCCGTTTTGAAGGATAACGCAGACACATATCATGAAAAAATTACAATTATGGTGGAAAAATATTTAAAAAGCTGTTGATTTTACGCAAAAGTGTTACTTGCGTAACAAATATTTTCCTTGCATACCGATTGACAAAAAAGCGGCTAAATAGGATAATATTCCTAACTTCATAGATTTATTTAAAGGTTATGATTGGGAAGAAAGTCAGGATGCAAAGTCACAGAGAGCCGATGGTTGGTGAAAATCGGTACAGAGCCCTGGTCGAGTAAATCACCCATGAACTCGTCAGCGAAAGGGAAACCAAGTAGCATGATGCGTCACAAGCACGTTAGGCTTGAGCCGGTTGATGGACTGGTGCAAAGAGTAATAAATTAGGGTGGTACCGCGTATTTTACGCCCCTGCTTAGGCAGGGGCGTTTTTATTTTTCCAACTGTCCATCACAAAACAAAATTCGAGGAGGAATTACAATGTCAGACACTTTAGTAGTAAAAGCAAAAAATGAAGAGACTTTGTTGCCTAGGGTTCTGCGCGTGTTGGCACAGCAAGGATTGAGTGTGAAAGATTTGCGCATGAGCACTTCGAAGGACGCAAAGGAATTGGAGCTGCGCATCACGTTATTTACGGCTTGCGCTGAGCAGGCTGCCAAACTTTTAGCCAAACAGGTTGCCATCATGGCAGTTTCGATGGGTTATTCAGTACAAAAAAAGGCTATTTGATTAAAGTAGAGAAGGGAAATCAAAAATATGAAGCTATCAGGAGCGCAAGCAATCGTTAAAGTTTTGTTGGAACAAGGAGTTGAGACGGTCTTCGGCTATCCGGGCGGCCAGGTCATCCCCTTATATAACGCTTTGTACGACGCCCCCTTGCATAATGTGTTGACAGTACATGAACAGGGCGCCATTCATGCAGCCGATGGGTATGCACGCGCCAGTGGTCGGACGGGAGTCTGCATAGCTACTTCCGGTCCGGGGGCAACCAATATTGTTACGGGGCTGGCAACTGCCTATCTCGATTCCGTACCTTTGGTTGCTATAACAGGTCAGGTACAGGTCCAGCATCTGGGGCGTGATTCCTTCCAGGAAATTGATATCGTCGGCGTGACGATTCCTATAACCAAATATAACGTGCTTGTGCGCAGAGCAGAAGATTTACTGCCAACTTTAAGACAGGCGTTTCGCTTGGCACAGGAAGGCCGGCCGGGCCCAGTGCTGATTGATATACCAAGCAGCATTCAGAGCGGCGAAGTAGAATGGCTGGAACCGGAAGCAGAGCAAGCGGAAAAACAAGCGTCGGAAAATATTGAAGACGTGCTGAAAGCAGCAGCGGTAACCATCAACAATGCCGAACGGCCTGTGATGCTCGTAGGCGGCGGCGCTATCCACAGCGCTGCGGAAAAAGAAGTCATGGCTTTTGCCAGAAAAACCGGTATGCCGGTAGTCAGTACGCTGATGGGCCTTGGCGTTTTCCCGGGCAGTGATGAACAAGCGCTTGGTCTGACCGGGATGCATGGTCACATAGCGTCTAATATGGCTGTTGCCAATGCCGATGTGCTTGTGGTAGCAGGAAGCCGTTTCAGCGAACGCGTTACAGGCGATCGCAATCGTTATGTCTCGAAAAAGACAATTATCCAGCTCGATATAGATCCTTCCGAAGTTGATAAAAATGTAATGACAGCGCTGCCGTTAGTCGGTAACTTGAAAGATACGCTGAACTTGTTAACGTCAAGAGTAAATAAGCTGGAGATCAAACCTTGGTGGGAATCCATTCGCGCCTGGGCGGAAACAGAAGACCAGTCAGCAAAGAAGGGTGATAAACTAACGGCACCCTGGCTGATGACGGAGCTTAATCGCAACTATCAAGGCACTGATACCATCTTTGTAACTGATGTCGGCCAGAATCAGATGTGGGCTGCCCAGCATTTACTGATCGACAAGCCAAGGCATCACTTGACTTCCGGTGGCTGCGGCACGATGGGCTATGGCCTGCCGGCTGCGCTCGGAGCAAAACTGGCGAGAAAAGAAGCACAGGTAGTGCATATTGCAGGCGATGGCGGTTTCAAGATGACGGGCATGGAGCTTTATACCGCTGTCAATGAAGGCTTGCCGCTGGTCAGCATCGTGATTAACAACTGTTGTCTGGGCATGGTCAGACAATGGCAGGAAATCTTCTATGACAAACGCTACTCTTCGACAATTCTGACGCCGTTTGATTTTGTTGCCTTTGCGCGTTCCTGCGGTGCCGATGGCGTTACGGCCAAAACCTGCGAAGAATTCAAGGCTGCTCTCGCGCAGGCTAAAGAGGCCAAGAAACCTTTTGTGATTGAAGCTGTTATTGACCAGTGTGATCTGGTTATTCCGATGGTGGCGCCTGGCGCTGTGATCCATGATTTTGTCGATCCTGGACAAAAATAAATTGCTAAAAAACGGTTATGTCGGTGCTCAGAAATTTATTTTCTGCGGTCAAGTATTGGCATAACCGTTTTTTTATGTGTTGGCTGAATAGGGCGATATCGAAAATATATCAAACCAAGAAAAAATTAATACTTAGGAAGCGGTGCTTTAAGAACGCACTAAGAAGGGCAAGGGCTAAAGAAGTGACGGGCCTGCTGCACATCAGCGACCGGCTGCTTTGCAGGCGAATTGTCGCGTGTGGAAGCGGCCAGAGGAACTCTTTAACCCTTGCTTTATAAAATCGTGAGTTATATGCATAACCGCTTTTTTATCTACCGCTTGCAATCAGATGAAACTAATGAT
>CAZCMY010000073.1:0-2885 GCA_964500055.1 uncultured Acidaminococcales bacterium
CAGGCGAATCGTCGCGTGTGGAAGCAGCCAGAGGAGCACTTTATCCCTAAGCATTTGCAAATAAGTAATCTTTCTTTCCACGCAACGACATTTCCCTTTTGCCGGACATATTTATTTTGCATTTATGATAACTATTCCTTATAATTATGGTAGGTGATGAAGATGAAACAGGGATTGTTGTATAAATTTTTAATTGCTCCGTTAATCTTCCTTCTTATTTATATCGGAACGCTACTCCCCTTTATCGGTGAAGGGTTGCGGGCTCTTCTGCAGTTTTTGCCGCAACTATTGACTTCGGCCATTTCTCTGTTTCTGACAATTTTAGCAGCATTACAAATGGCGATTAATAGTTTTCTGGCTTTTTTCTCACCCGCACTGGCGCAGCTGTTCTCATCCATCAGCAATGCTTTTGTGCATGCTCTTAGCAGTATCTTTAATACTTTCGCACAATTATTCGGGTCCGCTATTGATCTTGCACTAAAATTAATCAGCGGTATATTTTACTGGCTTGGACAGGCCTGGTCTTTACTGGCTTCGGTCTTGATTCATTTGCTTAACTTGCTTGGTTTTTTTGCAGAAACCATAAGCGCTTTCGTACTATTGCTTATCCAATTACTGCTTTATGCCCTGCAAACTCTGCTTTCCACCTTGTTTGCCATTATTTATAAGATTTTAAGCATGATTCCTGTATTAAGAGACGTTACTGATTATCTTCTTGATACGCCGGCCGGCAGACTGCTCAGAGAGTTTTTCGGGCTGTTTTTTAATAAGGCACATCGTTTAGAAGCTAAATACGCCTGGCAAAATTTTCTCAAAAAATTAAAAAGAAAAGGATCGTGACACTATGAAGATTTCAACGAAAGGACGCTATGCCCTTCGCTTGATGTTGGATTTAGCCGTTAATTATACCGGCGAATATATCACCATTAAAAATATTGCCAAAAGGCAAGAAATTTCCGAAAAATATCTGGAACAAATTATCACTCAACTGAGCAAAGCCGGCTTTGTGAAAAGCGCCCGCGGCGCTCAAGGAGGGTATATGCTAGCGCGCACGCCAGCAGAATATACTGTAGGTGATATTCTGCGTCTTCTGGAAGGCAGCTTGGCACCTGTTGCCTGTCTGGAAGAAAATCATGTTACTTGTGCCCGTGCCAGCGAATGCGTAACTCTTGAAATCTGGCTGCAGCTGGAAAAGGCTATTAATAATGTTGTCGATAACATGACTCTTGCTGACTTGGTAAAACGTCATAACGAAAAAACTTCTTATACTTATGAAATATGATTATATCCTGTCAGGCAAAAAAAGCTTGACAGGATATTTTTTTAAGTGTAAAATTTTATCAAAAGTTAATCCCTATTATAACTATATGAATTAAGGAGAATGTTGCCTATGAAATTCTCACTCTCGAGTAACCGATGTTGATTGTCTTCTGACAGTTTAACTTTCATAATTAAATTTATTAAAATCAATTATATGAAAAGAGGAAAATATTATGGCTAAAATCGTTAAAAGCTTAACTGAATTAATTGGTAACACTCCACTGTTATCACTAACCAACTATAACAAAAAACATGCACCGAATGCAGAAATTATTGCTAAACTGGAATACTTCAACCCAGCAGGCAGCGTTAAGGATCGTATCGGCAAGGCATTGATTGAAGACGCTGAACAAAAAGGACTTCTGAAACAAGGCGCGGTTATTATTGAGCCGACCAGCGGCAATACTGGTATTGGCCTTGCTTCTGTCGCAGCTGCTAAAGGCTACCGTGTTATTCTGACCATGCCGGAAACAATGAGCATTGAACGTCGCAACCTGCTGAAAGCTTACGGTGCTGAACTTGTACTTACTGAAGGCGCCAAAGGTATGAAGGGCGCAATTGCTAAAGCTGAAGAACTCGCAAAAGAAATCCCTAATTCATTCATCCCTGGACAATTCGTTAATCCAGCTAATCCAGCCATTCACAGATCAACTACCGGCCCGGAAATCTGGAAAGATACCGACGGCAAGGTTGACATCTTCGTTGGTGGCGTTGGTACCGGCGGAACCGTTACCGGTGTCGGTGAATACTTGAAATCTCAAAACCCAAATGTTAAAATTGTTGCTGTAGAGCCAGCTGACTCCCCTGTTCTTTCCAAAGGCGTTGCTGGCCCGCATAGAATTCAAGGCATCGGCGCCGGTTTTGTGCCTGATACCCTGAACACCAAAATTTATGATGAAGTTGTAACTGTCGAAATTGATAACGCTTTGAGCACTGTTAAAGAATTAGCAAAGAATGAAGGCCTCTTGGTAGGCATCTCCAGCGGTGCCGCAGTATATGCTGCAACTCAGCTTGCTAACCGTCCGGAAAACAAGGGCAAAGTTATCGTTGCTCTGCTGCCGGATACCGGTGAACGTTACCTCTCTTCCCCAGGCTTCATCGATTAACCATAATCGAAAGGGACTGATTTCATGACTGTATTGACTCGTGACCAAGCCTGGGAATTACTTACCAAATATAACAAGGATCCTTTTCACCTGCGCCATGCCCTTACTGTAGAAGGTATGATGCGCTACTTCGCCCGCGAACTGGGCTATGGTGAACAGGAAGCTTTCTGGGCCAATGTTGGTCTGCTGCACGATCTTGACTTCGAACTTTATCCGGAACAGCACTGCATCAAAGGGCAGGAACTGATGCGGGAAGCGGGACTCGACGAAGACATTATACGCGCAACTGCCAGCCATGGTTACGCAATCGCAGTCGATATCAAACCTGAGCATGAAATGGAAAAAATTCTTTATGCCTGTGATGAACTTACGGGACTGATCGGTGCCTGCGCGTTGATGCGTCCTTCCAAAAGCGTTCAGGATATGGAACTTAAATCCGTGAAGAAAAAATATAAGGCC
>CAZCMY010000073.1:2985-6221 GCA_964500055.1 uncultured Acidaminococcales bacterium
CACCAATTCGCCGAAAGCACAAAATCTTTTTACCTATAAGGACATTGCCATAACTCAGGAACAAAATGTTAAAACCGTGATGGCAGCCGGTGGCAATGTTGCTGTCGACAGTAATATCAAAGGACATATTTTCGTCATAGACGGGGATTTAACAATCAGTGCAAACTCGAAGGTTGCTGGCCAGATTGTTGTTCTCGGCGGCAGGGTTACGCTTGAGCCACAGGCAGAACTCAAATACAGACCTTTCGTTTTTTTACTGCATGGTCATCCTCTTGTACCTCTTGTTGTTGCTTTGCTTTTAGGTTTGGGCGCACTTAGCCTGATTGTAATACCCCTGCTGCTTTGGCTTATCGGTTATTACTTTAAAAGGTCTCCGCTCTACCAACCAGCCAAGGATAAGCTTCTGGAGCTCAAGGAACGCTGGCCTTCCCTTTACATTATTACCGGTTTTATTCTCAGCGTTGCCATGCTCTTCACTTTTTTAGACCTTGCCTGGGATACATTTTTTCAAAGTAGTGCTGTTTTATTTGATGATGCTTTTATCTGGTTGGTTCGCTATTATGCCAACCCTACTCTCGATAAATTCATGTTGTTTATAACTGATATCGGTTTTGGCAAAGGTTATGCCATTATCGTCGGTGCTACCACAGCTATGCTCGCTTACAAAAAACGCTGGTATGATATTTCGGCCCTTGCCATTTGCATTGCTGGTGCAGGGTTGCTCAGCGTTCTTCTGAAGTACAGTTTTCATCGCCTGCGCCCTGATTCCTTTTTCCTGGTGCAGGAAACCAGCTTTAGTTTTCCCAGCGGACATGCCACAGCAACAATGTGCTTTTATGGCATGCTGGCCTTTTTCCTGATGCGGGAAGTAAAATCCTGGCCGGTACGCTTACTGATAGCAACTTTGACCATCATCCTTAGCCTCATCATCGGCATCAGCCGTATTTATCTGGGCGTACATTATCCTACTGATGTCGTTGCTGGCTACGCTGTCGGTTTCATGTGGCTGACCTTCTGCATTTCTTTGCTGTTAAGGCAGGAAAAGAAGAAACAAAATAATAGTTAGACACTTCCGTTTTTGGCTGGCAATAGATTTAAAAGTTTTTCCTTGGGCAAGCGGTAAATACGCCATTCTTCAAGATGCTGCGCACCAATTGACTCATAGAAATCTATACTCGGCTGATTCCAGTTGAGACACCACCAGTCCAAACGGCCACAGCCGCGTTCCAAAGCAATTTCTGCCAGTTTGGTAAAAATAGCTTTGCCATAGCCACGTCCGCGCCATTCAGGTTCTATATACAAATCTTCTAGAAAAATCCCGCTTTGACCCAAAAAGGTGGAGAAATTATAAAAGAAAAGTGTGAAACCAATCGGATTACCGGCAAGTTCACAAAAGATGACTTCCGCTTTCTGCTGGGCAAACAACCAATCATCGAGAATTGCTTCAGTAACAACAACTTTATCCGATAGGTTTTCATAGGCCGCTAAATCTTTGATAAACTTGAAAACCAAGGGAACATCTTCTCTTACCGCAAAACGAAATTGAATTTCTGCCGCCACATCAACACATCCTTTTCCAAAATAAAAAGCACTGCCGTCAAGAAGAAACCTGTTTTCTTCATTGAACGACAGTGCTTATTTTTTATAAATCTCTGCTGAGCATATCCATGACCATCATATTGCTTACTACGCCAATGCCGCCTGGAACAGGCGTAAAAGCAGAAGCTTTCTCTGCAACCGCCGCGTCAACATCACCAAGAAGTTTGCCGTCGACGGCATTGATTCCGACGTCAACGATCACAACGCCCTCTTTGACCATCTCTGGCTTCACAAAAGAAGGAATACCGACTGCTGCTACGATAATGTCAGCCTGCCTAAGAACACCCGGCAAGTCCTGGGTGCGTGAATGGCAGATAGTGACCGTAGCATGTTCCTGCAAGAGAAGCAAAGCAACCGGTTTGCCAACCACATTGCTGCGTCCGAGAACAACAACGTGTTTGCCTTTCAGTTCAATACCGTAATGCGAGAGCGTTGCCATGCAGGCACGCGGCGTGCACGGTGCCCAGCGACTGCGGCCGAGATACAATTCGCCGGCATTCAAAGGATTGAGGCAATCAACGTCTTTCGCAGGTGCTAGTAAAGCTCCGACTGCGTCGCTGTTCAGATGTTTCGGCAAAGGCATCATCGGCAGTATTCCCGTAACTGCTTCATCAGCATTAAGTTCTTTAATTACTGCTTCAACTTCTTCCTGAGAAGCAGTAGCAGGCAGCTCAACCGTTTTCACGCCTGCGCCCAGGCTTTCTGTCATTTTAATCAAACGGCTTTTGTAAACATGCGAAGCCGGGTCGTCACCTACAGTAACGATTGCCAGTGTAACTTGTTTACCGTTGGCTTTAGCTGCGGCTATTTTGGCAGCAATTCTTTCTCTGGCAGCATCCGCAACCGGTTTGCCAGACATTAATAATGTTTCCATCCTCTTACCTCGTTTATTAGAATAGGCCGCTGATGACACCGTCATCACTTACGTCAATTTTCTCGGCCGCCGGTACCTTCGGCAAGCCAGGCATCGTCATAATATCACCAGTCAGTACAACTACGAAACCAGCACCGGCTGAAATGCGTACGTTCTTCACGGTCATGGTGAAACCTTCCGGACGACCGAGCAAAGCTGGATCATCAGAAAGCGAATATTGTGTTTTGGCCATGCAGACCGGCAGGTGGCCATAGCCCATCTCTTCGTATTGTTTCAAAGCAGTTTCTGCTTCTTTAGCATAGGAAACAGCAGCTGCTCCGTAGATTTCCCGGGCAATTGTATTGATTTTTTCTTTCAGTGTCAGGTTGTCTTCATAGATAGGTGCAAAAGCAGCTTTGCCGGATTCAGCCAAAGCAACAACTTCTTCGGCCAAAGCCACGCCGCCTTCGCCGCCTTTAGCAAAGACATCCGATAACGCTACATTAACGCCATGTGTTGCGCAGTGGCTGCGGATAGCTTCCAATTCTTCTTCGGTATCCTGTGCGAAAATATTGATCGCAACAACCAATGGCACATTGAATTTTTTAATATTCTCAATGTGTTTTTCGAGATTAACAAGGCCTTTTTTTACAGCTTCAACATTAGGTGTAGCCAGTCCTGTTTTTGGCACGCCGCCGTGCATCTTAAGAGCACGAACTGTGGCAACAAGTACGACAGCATCAGGTTTCAGTCCGGCATAACGGCATTTGATATCAAAAAACTT
>CAZCMY010000074.1:0-6210 GCA_964500055.1 uncultured Acidaminococcales bacterium
TTGTACGGCTGGCCATGATGCCAGGAACCGAACAGCCACTGCCAATCAACATGGGGATGAAAGATTTGCCGGAAAGCCCAAAGCGACGGAAAATTCTATCCATAATGAACGCTACACGCGCCATGTAGCCGCAATCTTCTAAGAAGGAAAGGAAGAAAAAGAGAATCATGATTTGCGGTACAAAACCAAGCACGGCACCAACGCCACCAACAATACCATCAAGAATCAGGCTTTGCAGTGTTGCTGAGACCCCGGCGTCCTCCATCATGCCGCCCAAGCTATCGCTGATTGCAGCAAAGGTATCTTCCATAAAGCCGGTACTCAAATCACCCAATGTCTGAATAGAAACATAATAAACCAACCACATGATTAAAAAGAAAATCGGCAGAGCTAATATTCTGTTAGTAAGTATTCTGTCGATCTTATCTGAAGTGCTCAGTTCATGAGACTTGCGTTTCTTGGTAATGCAGCGGTTAATAATTGAGCTGATGTATTCATAACGGGCGTTAGTAATGATGCTCTCAGCATCGTCATCAACCTCGTCTTCGTATTGCGTAATTATTTGCTCAGTTTTCACTCTCATATTGTGAAATATCTTATGTTTGGCCAAAACTTTTTCATCACGTTCGAAAAGCTTGACGGCAAACCATCTTCTCAGATGCTCCGGGATTTCATCATCAAAAAGGCTCTCTATTTCCTTAAGCTTTTTATTCAGGTTCCCTTTGAAGAGAGGCAAAGAATAAGTTTTGATTTTTATTTCAGCAAGACTTATAGCTTCCTTCAGCATTTCTGCGAGTCCGACGCCATTCGCTGCTTCGATTGGATAAACAGGACAGCCCAGCTCGCTTGACAAATTAGCGATATTTATTTCGTCGCCGTTCTTTCTTATAATATCCATCATGTTCAAAGCCACTACCACAGGAATGCCTAATTCCAGGATTTGCGTTGTTAAATACAAGTTGCGTTCCAGATTGGAAGCATCAACAATATTGACAATCACGGAAGGCCTTTCTTCCAGCAAATAGTCGCGGGTGATCACTTCCTCCAAGGTATAAGGTGATAGGGAATAAACACCTGGCAAGTCCATAACCTCAATATCACTATGGCCTTTAAGTTTGCCAGCTTTCTTTTCAACAGTTACGCCTGGCCAATTACCTACGTACTGGCTGCTTCCAGTCAATTCATTAAACAAGGTTGTCTTCCCACAGTTAGGATTGCCAACCAGAGCTAAAGTCTTGCTCATTTTTGCCTCCTCTTGTTAGCGTACGCTAACTATACATTAAAAAAAAACAGATTTGACTCTGTTATTCAACAAAAATATTCTCCGCATCAGCCTTCCGTAAAGAAACGGCATAGTTTCTGACATTGAGTTCGATAGGGTCACCTAACGGAGCAACTTTGCGTACTGTAACAGAAACACCTTTAGTAATACCCATATCCATGATACGTCTCTTAACACTGCCGGTTACATTAATTTTGCTCACAACAACCGTTTCACCGGTATTAACTTCCTTTAATGTTTTCATAATTATCTCCTTTACCCTACCAAAATGCGACTGGCCATTTCGCGTCCTAATGCAACACGAGCATCTTTAATTTTAAAAATTACATTGCCTGCCAGTTCTGAAACAACCGTAACTTCACTTCCCTCCGTAAAACCTAAGCCAGCCAAAAAACTCCTTGTTTTGTCGCGGCCCTGGATACGGACAATTTTCATAGGTCGCCCCGCTTCCAACATAGATGCAGGAATCATTCCCCGCAAAGAAAAATCCTTTTCATAGGTCATAGCAGTATTTAGCATAATTCCCCTTCTTTCTTTGGTTAGCCTAGGCTAATTCGTGTTATTAGTTTACTAACATTAACTGCATGTGTCAAGAGCTTTTTCTGTTTTCACAAAAAATTCAAACTCACAAGCGATTGTGTCTCAAAACTCTATATTGTGTAAGGGTTAAAGAGTTCCTCTGGCCGCTTCCACACGCGACAATTCGTCTGCAAGCAGTCGGTCGCTGATGTGCAGCAGGCCCGTCACTTCTTTAGCCCTTACTTTTTTTGCATATTTTATAGCGTCTTTGTTAATTATGTTCCTAATTGTACTATTCTCTTTCGTTATGTTAAAATAGATGGAAATAAAGTCATATTTTTCTCAAAATGGGGGCTTTAGTATGATTATCCAGGAATCTGGCGAAAACTATCTCGAAACTATTCTCTTGCTGCAAAAAAGAAAAGGCTATGTCCGTTCCATTGATGTTGCCGCTGAGCTTAACTTTTCCAAAGCTAGTATCAGCCGCGCCATGTCCATTTTAAGGCGCGAAAATTTTATTTTAATGGAAGCCGACGGTAATATAGTGCTGACTGAGCTTGGTATGTCAAAAGCGAAGAGTGTTTTGGAGAGACATCTTGTTATAACTGCCTTTCTGGAAAAAATTCTTGGTGTTCCTCATGAAATCGCCGATAGAGACGCTTGTCGTATTGAGCATATTATAAGTCCTGAAACTTTTGACAGCATAAAGGCACAGGTGAATCAATGATTGTCGCTAATGTCCTTGCAATAGCAATAGGAGGCGCAATTGGTTCTCTTTGCCGCTATTTTCTGTCCCTGCTTATCCACGATAAGCTTGGCACTGCTTTTCCTTATGGTACTTTGACCATCAATTTGCTCGCTTGCTTGTTTATAGGGATGATGGTGTCTTTCTGCCTGCGTCATCCGGAAATGCCATTATATTGGAAGCTATTTATTATTACCGGTTGTCTTGGTGGGTTTTCTACTTTTTCCACCTTTAGTCTGGAAGCTTTTGAGCTTTTAGCTCAGCAAACTCTCAGTGGTTTTTTGTACCTTGCTTTAAGTATTATGGGCGGACTCGCCATGGTAGCCTTTGGTATGCATATTTTTTAAAACATTAAGGCCAACTTGCTTTTCAAAGCAAGTTGGCTTTTCTTTACACTTATTTTATTTTTTCTTTCATTTCATGAATTTTGTATACATGTTATTCTGCCCTTGTAAACCAAGTGCTAATTTTATACAATATATTAAGTTAGGCCATAGGAGGTATAACAATGAAAAAAATTAAAACTGTTTTGGTTGCCAACCGTGGCGAAATTGCCATCCGCATATTCCGTGCCTGCAACGAACTTGGCATTCGCACAGTAGCAATCTATTCAAAAGAAGATATGCTCTCACTGCATCGCAACAAAGCTGACGAAGCTTATATGGTCGGTGCTGGCAAAGGTCCTGTTGAAGCCTACCTGGACATTGAAGACATTATGAGAATTGCCCGCGAACACGACGCCGATGCCATTCACCCAGGTTATGGTTTCCTTTCGGAAAACAGCCAATTGGCTAAACGCTGCGCTGAAGAAGGTCTGATTTTCATCGGTCCTGATCTTGAGCATCTTGTTATGTTCGGTGATAAAATAAATGCGCGTAAACAGGCGGAACTAGCTGGCATTCCTATGATTCCAGGCAGCAACGGTACTGTTAACAGCCTTGACGAAGTAAAAGCCTTTGTTGAAAAACATGGCTACCCAATCATGATTAAAGCTGTCAATGGCGGCGGTGGCCGTGGCATGCGTATGGTCAGCAACTATGCAGAATTAGAAGATTCTTACAACCGCGCTAAATCCGAAGCCCTGAAAGCTTTCGGCAGTGATGAAATTTATCTGGAAAAATATCTGCAAAATCCAAAACATATCGAAGTTCAAATTATTGGTGACACACAAGGTAACATAGTACATCTTTACGAAAGAGATTGTTCCATTCAAAGACGTCACCAAAAACTAGTTGAAATTGCACCAGCTTTCTCACTTGACCCTGCCTTCCGCAAAGAAATCTGCGATGCCGCAGTTAAATTAATGAAAAATGTTAAATACGTCAGCGCAGGCACCGTAGAATTTCTGGCTACCCCTGACAACAAATTTTATTTCATAGAAGTTAATCCTCGTATCCAGGTTGAGCATACCGTTACCGAAATGATTACCGGTATCGATATCGTCCAGACCCAAATCAAGATTGCTGAAGGCTATTCTATCCACAGTGAAGAAATCGGCATTCCTGAACAAGATAAGATTTATTGTCATGGTCATTCTATCCAATGTCGTATTACAACCGAAGATCCTGCCAATAACTTCATGCCAGATACCGGCAAGTTGATTGCTTATCGTTCCGGCGGTGGTTTTGGTATTCGTCTTGATGGTGGCAACGCTTTTACCGGTTCTGTTATTACACCTTATTATGACTCCCTCCTGGTTAAAGCAACTACCTGGGGTTTAACACACAAGATCGTTATTTCCAAGATGCTGCGGTGCTTGAAAGAATTCCGTATCCGTGGCGTCAAAACCAATATCCAGTTCCTGGAAAACGTGCTCACGCATCCGCAATTCGTTGAAGGTTCTTACGATACCAATTTCGTTGATGAAAATAATGATTTATTCGTCTTCCAAAAACCGTTAGATCGCGGAACTAAGCTGCTGGCTTATATTGCCGAAACAACAGTCAATGGCTACGCCAATGTCGGTGTTCAGCCTAAACCTGATTTTGGCCCTTTAAATATGCCAAAATATGTCAAAGGTGAAATGCCGAGCGGTACTAAACAAATATTGGACAGCAAGGGACCGGAAGGCTTGGCTAAATGGCTGCAAGAGCAAAAAGAAGTGCTCTTCACTGACACTACCTTCCGTGACGCGCACCAATCACTCTTTGCCACCCGTCTGCGTACAGCCGATATGCTGAGAGTAATTGAGCCAACCGCGGCTAAATTGCCTAACTTGTTCTCCTTTGAGTGCTGGGGCGGAGCAACTTTTGACGTTGCCTACAGATTCCTCTATGAAAGTCCTTGGGATCGTCTGATACAATTCCGTGAAAAAGTCCCTAACATTCTGTTCCAAATGCTTTTGCGCGGCGCCAATGCGGTCGGTTATACAAGCTATCCGGATAATGTCGTCAAAGAATTCATCCGTCTGGCTGCTAAAAACGGCATAGATGTTTTCCGCATCTTCGACAGCTTGAACAGTCTCGACAATATGCTTTTATCCATCGATACCGTCCGCAACTGTAATAAAGTAGCTGAAGCAGCTCTCTGCTACACCGGCGATATCCTGGATCCAAGCCGTGACAAATACAATTTAAATTACTACGTGACCATGGCCAAAGAACTGGAAAAAGCTGGTGCCAACATTATTGCCATTAAAGACATGGCAGGCCTCCTGAAACCAGAAGCGGCCTACCAGCTGGTTTCCGCTCTGAAAGATGCTGTCGACCTGCCTATTCACCTGCATACGCATGAAGGCTCAGGCAATGCTATTTATACCTGCGGCAGAGCCATTGATGCCGGTGTCGATATCGTTGATACCGCCCTCTCATCTATGTCCAGCGGCACTTCCCAACCGAGCGGCAACAGCCTTTACTATGCGCTTACCGGCAATCCTCGTCAGCCTAAACTCGATATAGACGCCATGAACGAGCTTTCCCGTTATTGGGAAACTATCCGTCCTTACTACAAAGCAGCAGACCAGACCGAATTATTCCCAAATCCGGAAGTCTACGTGCATGAAATGCCAGGTGGTCAATACACTAACCTGAAACAACAATCTGCAGCACTCGGTCTTTTGGAACGCTGGGAAGAAATTAAAACCATGTATCATACTGTCAGCATGATGTTCGGTGACCTCATAAAAGTAACACCTTCTTCCAAAATTGTCGGTGACATGGCCCTTTTCATGGTGCAAAACAATCTAACCGAAGAAGATATTTATGAGAAAGGTGACACCCTGAGCTTCCCAAATTCTGTAATTGAGTTCTTTGAAGGCAAAATCGGCGTACCTTACCAAAACTTCCCTGAAACTCTGCAAAAAATTATCTTGAAGGGCAAAACTCCTGTGCTAGGACGCCCTGGCGATACTTTGGCTCCGGTCGATTTCCGCAAAGTCAAAGAAGAACTGGAAGCGATGGGCGCTCCAACTACGGATGAAGCTGTAAGTTCCTATTGCCTATATCCTAAAGTATTTACTGACTGGGTTAAATTCATCGACCAGTACGGTGATGTTTCAGTCCTCGATACACCGACCTTCTTCTTCGGTTTAACTCCTGGCGAAGAAGTAAATGTCGAGATTGAACCAGGTAAAATTCTCGTAATTCGTCTTATCCATATTGGTGCTGCCAGTGATGACGGCATCCGTACTGTTAGCTTTGAATTAAATGGCTTACCTCGTGAAATC
>CAZCMY010000075.1:0-6207 GCA_964500055.1 uncultured Acidaminococcales bacterium
CTTCGCAAAAAACAATCATCGCTTTTTCCATAGGATCATAAGCATCTGCCTTGCAAGCCATGCCCATAACTTTGTTTAACTTTTTGTCATCACCAGCCGGATTCCAGGTATCCTGCACCTTCATCTGGTTCATTGTAATTGTTCCGGTTTTGTCAACACAAAGCACGGATACCGCTCCTAATGTTTCAACAGATGGTAATTTTCTTACAAGCGATTGTTTTCTTGCCAAACGCCAGGCACCCATAGACAAAAATACAGTTAAAATAACCGGAAATTCCTCTGGAATCATAGCCATAGCCAAGGTTATCCCACCGAGAATGCTTTCTATGATCCTATCCTTAAAAGCGTGGTCCGGTAAATTAAAATAAGTAGCTATACCGACAAGCGCAAACAAAATCATTGCAAATGTTCCGAAGGATTTGACCATTTTTTCGGTTTGCCTTTGAAGCGGGGTCTGTATGCTGGGAGCTGTTACAACGTCCTTGCAAATTTTCCCATATTCAGTTGCCGATCCAATTCTGTCAACTAAAATAGTTCCAGTGCCTTGTGTCACAAGCGTACCAGCATAGCAATAGTCTCGACGCCAGTACTCTCTGCTGTCTGGCTCAACTTCTTCACTTGTTGATTTCCAAACCCCTACGGATTCACCTGTGAGAGATGACTCGTCAAGAAGCAAAGTGCTGGCTTTTAAGACAACACCGTCTGCCGGAACTTTCAGCCCTTCGACAACGAACATTACGTCACCAGGAACTAAGTCTGCACTGTTTATCGTTTGTTCCACGCCATCACGTAAAACATTGATACGTGGAGCAGACAAATCTTTTAATGCTGCCAGTGTCCTATCTGTCCGCCATTCTTGTATTACTTCGATTCCAATCACGGCGACAACAAATATCAGCATAATTGCGCCATCTTTTGGTTCACCCAGAAGGAAGTAAATAACTGATGCCGCAATCAGCAATAAAAACATAGGTTCACAGACAACACGGAACATTTTCAGAAAGACACTTTCCGCTTTTTTAGGAACAAGCTCATTTTTACCAAATTGCTGCTGAAGTTCTTTTGCCTTCTCTGTTGTTAGCCCCATTTTTGCTTGTTGATTTAATTCATTCATAAAAATTCTCTCCCGTATAATAAGATAGATAGACAAAAATGAATATAAAAAAGCCCGTGGAACATTTTACTGTCCCACAGGCTTTAAGTCCTGTTGCCATTTTGGCCCAGCCGCATTAACTTTCGTTAACCGCCTGCTCAGATTGTACTGTAGTTTTTTATGCAGTGCAAAGAGGCTTTTTGTGATTATACCATATAGAATTATAAAAAACAACATATTGCTTAAAGATTATAAAACATCAGTTAAAATCTGATGCAACAACGGAATTCTTAATTGTTTTGGCTTTTTGCAGCATAAAATCAACTTCCCGCAAAACATCTTCAACTTCCCAATCAGCACGAATATCAACAAAGCCGATACTAATCGTAGTATAGCAGCAGTCTTTGCTTGCAGACACTGCTTTTTTTAAGCGGTTGGCTATTACCAATCCGTACCTTGGAGTCGTATCTGGAAAAATTATTACAAATTCATCGCCGCCCCAACGGGAAACAATATCAAGATTTCTGGTGTTTCTCTTAAAAATATCTGCCATATTAACTAAAACAGTATCTCCTACAACATGTCCAAACTTATCATTAATTATTTTAAAATCATCAATGTCTACATAAGCAAGACAAAGCGGAGCTCCTTTTCTTTTACTTCTTTCTAATTCTTCCGACAACCTGATGTTGAAATAGCGCTTATTCCATAATTGTGTCAGGTCATCAAGCATGGCTGTGCGTTTTAATTTTTCAAAAGCTCGTCCAATTAAAATGCCGGTAATAGAAAAAAAGCCTATGCAAAAAGCTACTAAGGCACCATATAGTTCAGAAAAATATATATTGCCATAGTAAAGTAATGAGCAGATGAATATTGCAATGGCAGCTCCAGATAAGCCTGAAAGTAAAGAAATATTTCTCATGAAAAATCTCTTCATTTCGAACCTCACTTCCTAAAAACAAAAGCAAACAAAGATACAATTGATAAATTAAGGTCATAATCTACAGTCTAAATTGTATATCTTTTTACACTTTATTACAAGTACATAGGATGAGTTTTCGAAGCCTAACTATTATATTGTCCTTTTAATAGTATAAGACGAGTAATCAATTTGTTTTTGCATCATATCATTTATCAAAATTGCTATATATTTTCTAGATCCTTTTGTTTAGTTTCTATGCCAAGTAAAATAATCATTAAAGATACAAAAACCAGTACAGCTGTAAACATATAGAACACCGCATCCATCTTCATACCTTGCTGCAGCAAGACTCCCACCATTACAGGTGCGAGCATGCCGCCCATACGGCCAACTCCGGCTGCCCAACCGCTGCCAAACGCTCTTATTGATGTTGGATACAGCTCAGGAGTATAAGTGTAGATAACACCCCAGGCCCCCAAATTAAAGAAAGACATGATGCAGCCCCAGGTTACGATCGAGGTAACCGTATTTGCTTGACCAAAGAAACAACTCGCAACACCTGTCATAAGAAGAAATATGGAAAGAGTATATTTCCTGCCTATTACTTCAACAAGCCAGGCAGCTGCAAAATAACCAGGCAACTGAGCCAAAGTCATAATGAAAACATACTCAAAAGTTTTAATAAAAGTAAATCCTTGGTTATAGACTAAAGAGGGCAGCCAGGTAAAAATACCATAATAGGTGAATACTATGCCAAACCAGGCAATCCAAAGCATTACTGTTCGTTTCCAAAAGCGTCCTGACCAAATCGTTGCTAAACTTGGTTCATAATTTTTGTGTTCGGATAACTCGTTATTTTTATCAAAAGCAAGCGTCTCTACTCCAGCTTTTGCCTCTAATTTCCTGACAATCTCTTCCGCTTCCTCCGTTCTGCCTTTAGACAAGAGATATCTGACGGATTCAGGCATACCAATACGAATAACAAAAACATAAAGAGCAGGCATTGCTCCAATAATGAAAGCCCAGTGCCATCCATAAACAGGAATAAACCAATAAGCTATACAGGCGGCTACAATCCAGCCTAAGCCCCAAAAACTTTCGAGCAATACGATAAACCGACCTCTTATTTTCGTAGGTGCATACTCAGAAACAAGTGTAGCTGCCACAGGCAGCTCTCCGCCAAGGCCAAAGCCAACAAAAAATCGGAAAACCAGCAATGATTCAAAATTCCACGACAAGGCACAAAGTCCCGTAGCTATGCTATATAGCAAGAGCGTAAGAGAAAACACGCCTTTGCGGCCAATTTTGTCCGCTATCGTACCAGCTATAACAGCACCAAATGCCATGCCCAACAAGCCAATACTGCCGATCATACCCATTTGACTGGTGCTTAGATTCCACTCTTTTGCCAGTACAGGTAATACAAAGGAAATGAGTCCAGTATCCATAGCATCAAACATCCAGCCTAATCCCGTCAAGATTAGCAGCCGATAGTGGAAGCTTCCGACAGGAAGTGCCTCAAGTCTTTTCAGTAACATAGTCTCTCTCCTTTGTATTTGTTTTTAATAGCTTTAATTAATTATTGGGATTATACTGCAATAACAAGCAAATTGCAAATGTTTCTATCTGCAAAACCTGCCTGTTTATGCCAAAAAAAGAACACCCGATTATTGAAATCGGGTGTTCTGATAATGTTATCTGCATTTTTTATAAATTATAATTTTATCACACCAACTGCATTGAGGAAAATTATAATTAACAACGCTGGGGTAACATAACGGATAACGATAAAGAAGAAAGGTAAAAATTTGCTTAAGTTAAGCGAACCGTTATTAGTCAATTCTTCCTTAATACTCTTTTTGTCAACGACATAACTCATAAAGATGACAATCAAC
This sequence comes from uncultured Acidaminococcales bacterium, assembly GCA_964500055.1. GTDB lineage: Bacteria > Bacillota > Negativicutes > Acidaminococcales > Acidaminococcaceae > RZYP01. The sequence continues at coordinate 3,911 of CAZCMY010000075.1, forward strand.
AAACCGCCTAAAGGCATCAAAATATTGGAGGACAAGTAATCAAACCAATCAAAAAATCCTCTGCCCATAAAAGTAACATCGCCAAGCAAACTTGCCTTATCAGCCGATAAAGTTGCCAAAATGCCAACCACGAAAATAATCAGCCCATTAATGAGAACAGCTGCCGTTCTGGGAATACCTTTTTCTTCGGTCATGTAGGCAACGGGTACTTCAACAAGCGAAAGCATAGCTGTTGTGGCTGCTATAGAAGTCAGGAAGAAAAATGCTATCAACAAAAGGTTGCCAAAAGGCATCTGTGAAAACACTAACGGAATAGTCATAAATAACAAACCAGGGCCTGCTCCCGGCTCCAAACCAAAAGAAAACACTGTCGGAAAAATAGCAAGTCCAGCCAGCAATGATACAAGAGTATCAGACAAAGCAACCTTAGCCGCAGTTCCCAAAAGATTATTGTCCTTAGTAAAATAGCTTGCATAGGTTATCATCGTACCAATACCAAGTGATAGTTTGAAAAAAGCCAGGCCTAAAGCCGTCAATATTGCCGTGCCTGTGAGCTTGCTGAAATCTACCTCAAAAAGAAATCTTACCCCGTCCATTGCACCTGGTAAAGAAAGAGCCCTTATGTCACAAATGATTATCAGAATAAACAATACCGGCATTAATGTTTTTGTAACGCGTTCGATACCGTTTTTGATACCCATAATTAAAATAGTTGACACTACGGCCATAACAATAAACTGCCAAAAGATTGGCGTTAATGGTCCAATAACAACGGAACCAAATTGGGTCTTAGCGGTTTCCATAGTAATTTCTGCGAAATCCCCGCTGATTGCCTTTATTAGATAATAATAGACCCAGCCAGCGACACAGCTGTAAAAAAACATTATTAAATAAGAAGAGGCAACTCCCATTTTGCCAATGAATTTGCCACCAGTACCTGGCGCCAATGTTGCAAAAGCGCCTACGGCGCCTTTACGCGATTTTCTTCCCAAATAAAACTCGCTCAGCATCACAGGTAAACCAACAAATATGATACAAAGCAAATAAACCAGAAGAAACGCACCGCCACCAAATTGTCCTGTCAGGTAAGGAAACTTCCAAATATTTCCTAAACCTACGGCAGACCCCAAAGTTGCAAAAAATACTGCTAATCCAGACGAGAACATACCCCTATCCATTAAATTATATCTCCTTTGATGTATTATTGTATTGTTATACCAGCTTTATCCCTGTATTCGATATACTCACGCAGGCTGTAGCTGGTGATTTGTCCAATTTTGTCCTGCCAGGAAGTTATAAACATTGTACCGATCTTTGGCAGCGGCACAACGACACGACCTCCGTCAAGTGCAACCATCGTAATGATATCAACAGCATTGATGCCATATCTGAGCACGTATCTTTGCATATAAGCCCTTGGATCAGAAAATTTGGTAGCCCATTCTTCTCTGTAGGGTGCCAAAAAGTCATTTTTATCCATTTCCATAAGACTTTTTCTTTCTGTTGCAATACTTATCATAAGATCATTTTTAAAAACCCACGTACCGAGGCGCCTCTGCGCAATCCACTCATCGGACTTAGATGCCATTATTGCTTCCTTATACTGAGTATAGTTCATAATAACAACCTCCTCAAAATATGGTTATAAAATAATTATATCATATCTAAATGAGCTTTTAAAAATGATATTCAGATTTGTTTGATATTTCAGTACATTTTAAATTTTTGTGTCATTAATTTGCTAATTGGTATACACAAAAGCAAAAAACACTCTCGCAAATTGCAAGAGTGTTTCACTAAATGACTTTTTATTCTTCCTCACAGAGCGATGTTGAAGCTTCGTCTTCTTCTCTCATTAAGTAAAAGGCTATTGCGCCGGTAAGTGAAGCAATTGCCGTTAAGCCAAGTGCAATCATACTTGTCTCCAGTTGTAGTTTTTCGCTAGCTACACTGTAGCTGCCCAGGAATCCAAAGAAGATAAAAGCCGCTGCAGATACAAGTTTAATCGTTCTTTCCGGAATTCTTTTACACATAACTATGCCAACGATAATACCAATGCCGTCAGCAATCATCATGCCAGTTGTTGTACCAACAAGAAGCCACAAAGGGTTTTCAGGGAATTTTGTAGCTAAGGCAATTGTTGCGAGCTGGGTTTTATCACCCATTTCAGCAATAAAGAAGGCGATAGCAACCGTTGCTACTGCGCCATATTTAGAAGTACGATTCTCTTCTCCTTCCAGCTTATCTCCGCGTATGGTCCAAAGACCAAAAAATATAAAAGACAGAGACGCTATTCC
>CAZCMY010000076.1:0-6195 GCA_964500055.1 uncultured Acidaminococcales bacterium
GCGTTTGAGCGTCATTAGTGACCGTGTGCGCAGAGGATAAAGCAGCAGGTTATAGTTTTCAATAAGTTTTGTTGTGTATTTAAGACGTGATTGCTTGTACAGGATTTCCGAGAATTTCGATAATACTTTACGACCTGTTACGACATCTTCGTGTTTCAGATAGAAATCGACAAGGTCCAGGTTTTCTTGCAAATCGGCAAAAATCGAGGTCTCTTTACTGTATTTCAAAGCGTATTTCAGTACCATGCTTTCCAATGACAAGCGCAGATCCAGAATTTCATCCAGAATGTTCTCGTCAATTGTCACGATTTGCAGACGGTTATTGACCTGGCGTTCTACCAGACCGTCCTTTTCCAGTTTGGCAAGGGCTTCACGCAAAGGTGTGCGGCTGGTGCCGTATTGAGTGCATAAATCAAGTTCGACAATCTTGTCGCCGTACTTAAGATTTTCGTTTAAAAAATCATTGATAATTTCGGCATAGAGGAAATCGCTGGTGTTTTTTCGCATAATGTCACCTTTTTGTTGTAGTCCTTAATTCTTAAATTATACAAAAAATATGACAATATATCAATTGAAAAGGCAAAAAAATAAAGCTTGTAATCTTATGACATTGCGGAATATAATAATTGTGTAATTGTATACATTTATACAACGGATATCGAGAGGTCATTTATTTAATGAAGGGATGGAGGAGCATGAAAAATATTGTAAGTGCTGCGACGGCTGGATTTATGGAAAAGAATGATGTGCTGGTTACTGTCGAGCCGTCTCAGAAGGGTATTGAAGTTGTACTTACTTCTGATGTGGAACGTCAATATGGCGAACATATGCGAGACTTGATCAGGGATACTGTCAAAGAAGCTGGCTATGACAATGTTAAGGTAACAGCAACAGACAAAGGAGCCTGGGACTACACAATAATCGCTCGTGTTCTGGGTGCCTTGCAAAGGGGTGGACAAGCATAATGACAGATCCAAAGACCAGATTGTCCAGAACGATGATGTTCGTACCTGGCAATAGCCCTAAAATGATTAATAACTGTGATATCAACGGTGCGGATAGTATTATGCTGGATATTGAAGACTCGATTCCTGTAACGGAAAAGGATACGGCGAGAATTTTGGTTGCCGAAGCACTGAAATCGAGAAAATTCAAGGCAGAGACAGTAGTTCGTATCAATCATCCAACGCAGACACCTTTTGGTATTGATGATTTGAAAACGATATTGCCTGCGAAACCTGATCTAATCAGGCTGCCGAAAACTGAATGTGTGGAAGAAGTCGAACTGGTTGCCGGCATGATTGCAGAGGAAGAAAAGAAAAACGGCTGGCCGGAAGGTACAATCAATATCATTTGCGCTATTGAAAGTGTCAAAGGCCTTTATAATGTAAGGGAAATCTGCCATGGACCGAGAATGGTGGCCATCGCTCTGGGTGCCGAAGATTTTATTGCTGACATCAAAACGCAGCGGACCAAGTACGGCATCGAGTTGTATTTCGCCCGTTCGACAATTTTGATGGCGGCGCGTGAAGCAGGCATTCGCTGTATTGATACCGTTTATTCTGATGTAAAAGATATGGAAACCTTCAGGGACGAAGTCACCAAGATCAGGGATATGGGCTTTGACGGCAAATCCTGTATTCATCCGAAACAAATCGAAGTAGTGCATGAACTCTTTACGCCGACGGAAAAACAAATCGCCCATGCGGTGAAAGTTTTGGCAAGTTATGCAGATGCTGTGAAAAACAATAAGGGTGTTATCGCCGTTGACGGCAAAATGATTGACGGACCAATCGTCGTGAGGGCACAACGCATCGTGGATGCGGCCAGAGCGGCGGGAATAAAGGTGGAAATGGAGACAAAAGCATGATGAAAAATGCAATCGGACGTGAAATTCCTCTGGAATTAGCTTACCTGAAGGGCAGAGAATTGTATGCTGGAGAATTCGCCATTGCACCAAAAGGTAATCGGCAGGGCAAAAAAATAAAATTAGGACAAAAGGGTGCCAACAAGGTGCTGGCATCATTGGCAGAAGCCATTGAAAAAACGGGTTTGCAGGATGGTATGACAATTTCTTTCCATCATCATTTCCGTAATGGCGACTATATCATCAAAATGGTCATGGAAGCTATTGCCGCTAAAGGCATCAAGGATTTGACGCTTATGGCAAGTTCCTTGAATCCCTGCCATGAATTTTTGATTGACTACATCGAAGACGGTACGGTTACCGCGATTGAAACCAGCGGTTTGCGCGATACTTTGGGTGAATACCTGACAACGCATCCGGGCTGCCTGAAAAGACCAATCGTAATTCGTTCACATGGTGGACGCGCACGTGCTATCGAATCCGGTGAGGCGCATATCGACGTTGCCTTTATGGGAGCACCAATTTGTGACTGCTTCGGTAATGCGAGCGGGTCACAGGGGAAATCAGCCTGCGGCGCTATCGGTTATGCACTGGTGGATGCGCATCATGCCGACCAGACAGTGATTATTACCGATAATCTCTTGAAGGGCCAATTCCTTTATCCTTACAGCATCCCACAGACTGATGTCGATTATGTTGTCGAAGTAGAGGCTATCGGTGATCCGGCAGGGATTGCTTCCGGTGCCATTTCTATCACGAAAAACCCAATCCAGCTCAAAATTGCCCAATTGGCGGCAGAAGTTGTCGACCAGACGGGTTATTTGCAGGAAGGATATTCCTTGCAGCTCGGTAGTGGCGGTGCTTCCTTGGGTGTCGCTCAGTTTATGCGGGAGAAAATGCTGGCACGTGGCATCAAGGGTGGTTTCGGTATCGGCGGTGCAACAGGTATTTTCACCGAGATGGTGAAGGAAGGTTTATTTGAAATCTTCTATGATACTCAAACCTTCGACACAACGGCGGCTGCGTCTTTAAAGGAAAATCCGCGCCATGTGGAAATGTCCGCTTCTTTCTACGCTAACCCGTGGACGGATTGCATCGTCAATCAATTGGATGTAGTGTTCCTTAGTGCGACGGAAGTTGACCTGGATTTCAACGTTAATTGCATGACGGATTCCAATGGTGTGCTGATGGGAGCTTCCGGCGGTCATTCTGATACTGCGGCAGGGGCTAAACTCGCTGTTATCGTGGTTCCATTGATTCGCGGCCGTTTGCCGATGATTCGTGATAAGGTGCAGACAGTGATTACACCGGGCGAAAGCATCGACGTCATTGTAACGGAACGCGGCATTGCTGTTAATCCAAAGCGTACCGATCTTCTGGAAAAATTGAAAGAAAGTAATTTGCCGTTATATACTATACAGGAATTGCAGCAGATGTCTTATGACCTCGTAGGTAAACCAAAAGACATTGAGGTTAGCCAGGATGATAAGGATATTGTTGCTGTAGTTGAGTATCGTGATGGTTCGATTATTGACTTAGTGCGTAAACCGCTCTGAGATAGTAATATTTGTTAAGTTAGTAGTATGGGTTAAGTGAGAGCTTTTCTTGCGGACACCCAGCCAGTAAGTATTCATAATATTAATAATATTGGGAGGTTTTATCATGTTAGCAGTTGCGGGTTTCTTAATGATCGTAGTATTTATGGTTTTGATTATGACCAAAAAATTAGCACCAATGCTTGCACTAATGATTGTTCCAATTTTGTTTGCTTTAGGACTGGGCTTTGGACCTGGTATCGGCAAAATGGCTATGGCTGGGGTTAAACAAGTAGCACCGACGGGTGTTATGCTCTTTTTCGCAATTATCTATTTCAGTTTAATGTTGGAAGCCGGACTATTTTCACCTTTGGTTAAAAAAGTTTTAATCTGGGTTAAGGGTGACCCATTAAAAATATGTGTAGGTACTGCTATTTTAGCGACGGGCGTTTCTTTTGATGGTGACGGCTCCACTACCTATTTGATCACGACTGCTGCCCTTTACACTATTCATCGCAAGGTCGGTATCAAGCCGGTTATCTTGCCGACGATCGTAATTTTGTGTAATTCGGTTCTGAATATTATCCCTTGGGGTGGCCCGACAGCACGTGTAATGGCAGCCTTGCATCTGGAAATCGGCGAACTTTTTAACCCGATGATTCCTGGTATGGTTGTCGGTGCCTTGTATATCTGGGCTTTCTCTTACTATCTGGGTAAAAAAGAACGTGCCCGTCTTGGTACCGTTGCTTTGGACGAACAACATATTGTAGCTCAATATGAAGCAAGCATCACCGATGAAGAAAAAGAAATGGCACGTCCTAAACTTATCTGGTTCAATCTGATTCTGACTGTCGTTTTGTTTGTAACTTTGATGGCTGATGTTGTGCCTTCTGCTATTATCTTCATGGTCGGTACTGCTCTGGCTTTGATGGTCAACTATCCAAAGAGCAAAGAACAGTCTGCACGTCTGATTTCCTCCGGTTCTAATGCCATCCCTGTTGTTGGTATGGTGTTTGCTGCCGGTATCTTCACCGGTATCATGTCCGGAACCAAGATGATTGACGTTATGGCACAGGCAATCGTCAACGCAATTCCTGCCAGCATGGGACCGCACATGGGCTTTATCTCAGCGTTCCTCAGCTTACCAGGCGTATTTTTCCTGACCAACGATGCTTATTATTTCGGCGTATTGCCGGTTTTAAACCAAGCTGCTAGTTCTTACGGTGTGCCAACTGCTATGATGGGTATCGCTTCCTTGATTGGTCAAGGCGCACATCTTCTCAGCCCGCTGGTTCCTTCCACCTACCTCTTGGTTGGTTTGAACAAAATCGAATTCGGTGATTTGCAGCGTTATGCTCTTTTGCCAGCGATCGGCCTTTCCTTATGCATGCTGGTTGTGGCACTTCTGCGTGGCATCGTGACCATTTAAATTATAATTAGATGCTGCCTGGGGAAATTCATGGAGGTTATATGGTTACCAGTAAAAGAGTCAAAATAACAGAAACTGTGCTGCGCGATGGGCACCAATCAATTGCGGCTACACGCATGCACACCAGCCAGATGCTGCCGGTGTTGGAAGCTTTGGACGAAGTAGGCTACCATTCCCTCGAATGTTGGGGTGGGGCAACTTTTGATGCCAGCATGCGATTTTTGAACGAAAATCCGTGGGAACGCCTGCGTATACTTAAGAAACACATCAAGAAAACGCCGCTGCAGATGCTTCTGCGTGGACAGAACATTCTAGGCTACAAGCATTATGCAGACGACGTTGTCTATGAGTTCATTAATCGTGCAGTCGATAATGGCATAGATATTATCAGGGTGTTTGATGCCCTGAACGATACCCGCAATCTGGAAAAGTCAATCCAGGTGGCAAAAGCTGCGAAAGTACATGTGCAGGGAGCTTTTGTTTATACAATCAGCCCGATCCATACAACGGAGAATTTCCTGCAGGTTGCCAAAGAACTTGTTGAAATGGGTGTAGATTCCTTATGTATCAAAGATATGTCCGGACTGCTGGCACCTTTTGATGCCTATGATCTGGTCAAAGCGTTGAAGGAAAACTTTGATTTGCCGCTGGCGATACATACTCATTCTACTTGCGGACTTGGTTCGATGGCTTATCTTAAAGCAGTGGAGGCGGGCGTTGATATTATCGACACGGCGCTGTCACCCTTTGCTTTATCGACCAGTCAGCCGGCTACAGAGTCGATGATCATGTCCTTTGAAAATACACCGTATGATACGGGTATAAATGAGAAGTCGTTGCTCAAATTGGCCGACTATTTCAAGCAGGTTAAAAAGGATTTGGCAGAGGAATTCAAGCTTAACATGGAATCACAGATCAATCCGGCTGTGCGGGAGTATCAGATTCCGGGCGGCATGCTGACAAATCTGTATAACCAGTTAAAAGAACAAGGAGCTGCCGATCGGTTTGATGAAGTGCTGGCAGAAATGCCGAATGTGCGGAAAGACTTAGGTTATCCGCCGCTCGTGACACCGACCAGCCAGATTACCGGCTCAATGGCGGCATTGAATGTTCTCTTTGGACGCTACAAAATAATACCTAATGAAGTTAAGGAAATTGTGCGCGGCAACTATGGACGCGTGCCAGGTGAAATCACTGACGAGTTCAGAAAAATGATTATCGGCGATGAACCGGTAATCGACCATCGCCCGGCTGATGACATTGCACCGGAAATCGAAAAGGCTCAGCAAGAATTAGCAGACAAGGGTTTTCCAGATTTACCGATGGAAGATGTGCTCAGCTATGTGCTTTTCCCGGAAGTTGCC
>CAZCMY010000077.1:0-3381 GCA_964500055.1 uncultured Acidaminococcales bacterium
GCTCCCGCTTTATTCATACATTCCTGATATTCGTTTTCCGGTACGGAGTCAGCGACGATGCCTGCACCGGCTTGTACATAAACTTTGTTTGCTCTCTTGACTATCGTTCTGATTGTTATGCAAACGTCAAGGTTTCCTGAAAAATCAATGTAGCCCATACCGCCGCCATAAGGTCCGCGTGCTGTTGGTTCCAGCTCATCAATAATCTCACAAGCTCTGATTTTGGGTGCTCCTGACAGCGTGCCTGCTGGGAAAATGGAGCAAAGGGCATCGAGATTATCTTTATCGTCCTTCATCTCGCCTGTTACTCTTGTTGTGATATGCATGACGTGGGAGAAACGACTGACTTTTTTGTAGTCCAGAACCTTTACTGTACCGAACCTACTGACACGCCCAACATCATTTCTGCCCAAATCAACCAGCATATTGTGTTCAGCGGTTTCTTTTTCATCAGCCAAAAGTTCTTCTTCCAAACGCAAGTCTTCGCTTTCCGTTGCTCCCCGTGGCCTAGTTCCTGCGATTGGCATCGTCGTTATCTCTTTGCCACTTATTTTTACTAAAGTTTCCGGCGAACTGCCTGCAATCTCCACATCATCATTCTTAATCAGAACCATATATTGGGAAGGATTGGTTGTGCGTAAAATCCGGTAGACATTGAAAAGACTCTGATCATAATCCGCAGTAAACTGTTGGCTGAGCACGACTTGGAAAATATCCCCTGCTTTGATATACTGCTTGCCCTTTTCTACCATCGCCATGTAGTCTTCCTTATTCATGTTGGGTACCATCTCACCAAGCTTGGCAGGTACGAATTCCGGATAACTTCCGGCCTTTTTCAGCATCTGCTTTATTTGCTCTATCTCTCTTTCGGCCTTACGATAGTTGACGTCCACATGGTCTGTCTTCACATTGACAATGATGAATATTTTTTGTTTCAAGTGGTCGAAAGCAATTACTTTGTCAAACAGCATCAGATCAAAATCAGGAAACTCCGTTTTTTTATCAGCGGAAAACTTGAAATCAGGTTCACAGTATTTAAAGAATTCATAGGCGAAGTAGCCTACGAAACCACCAGTGAAAGGTGGAAGATCTTTTAACTTCGGCACTTTATATTCAGCAAGTACTTCACGCAAACAGTCGACTGGATTATCACTTGTAAATTTAACAGCGGCTGTATTTTTAACTTCCATCGAGTTATCCTTGGCGACAATACGCACGATAGGATCAAAACCGATGAAGGAATAACGTCCCCATTTTTCACCGCCTTCAACGCTCTCCAGCAGAAAGTAATTATTGCTGCTTTCCCTCACAGAATTTAAGAAGCTGATTGGTGTCATCATGTCGGCAAAAACTTCTGCACATACCGGCACAGCGCTGAAGTCTTTTTCATATTCTTTTACTTCCTCTAACGCTAAATTTAACAATTTGTTTCCTCCTCACTACTGTATAAAAATAGACGGTTACGTTACTCAAATTACGTAAACACGTCTTGGCATTTAGCAATTTGAGTAGCGCAACCGCCTAAAATATAAGCGTCTGTTTAAATAAAAAACACCTGTCCTTATGCAAGGACAGGTGTATAAACCTGCGGTACCACCTTGTTTTATGGGATTACTCCCATACACTTACGCAGAATGCCAACACATTCCTCATCAATAACGCAGATGCTACGTTGCGGAATACTTTCGATTTTCATCGATTTGACCGCACCCTCGGTGGTCCATTTGTCGAACTGCATCTCTATCCGGCTCCCAGCTACCCGGACTCTCTGTAAGCGCATATTTCGGCGTTATCTCCACCTCAACGGTTTGTTTAGGTATTATTAAGTTGTTATCAGTCTATCACCACGATTTATCACTGTCAACACTTTTTATTGCAAAAATGTAAAATTTATTAAAATTTAATAAACAGGTATATTCTGTCTGAACATTTCCGCGATAATTGTTTCCATCGTATACATTCCCGGTGGCTGACCAATCAAAGCCTTAGCAGCAAAAATAGCACCTTGTCCAAAAGCCGCACGGCTAATACTCTCATGCGAAAGTCTTATAGTTTGATTTGGCAAACCGAATATTATCTCATGGCGCCCCACTATGCCGCCAACCCTGATAGAGTTAATGTGCGTTTTCGGGTTTAGTTCAAGTACTCCTGCTATTTTTTTGGCAGTACCAGACACTTCACTTTTTGCTTTAAAATGTTCTTCAACTATTTCGATATCAGCGTGAGGTGTAATCTTTTGCAGAATTTGAGCTGCTACCATCAGAACATTAATTCCCAGAGTAATATTAGGGGAATAGATTACCGGAGCTGTTTTTACAAAAGTTTCAAGCACGCGCATATCGTCAGGTTCGTAATTAGAAATTGCCGTCACAACAGGAGTGCCAATGGCAACCGCTCTTGTGTACAAATTTACGCTGCTGGACGTTGAGAAATCTATCAGCGCGTCAACAGGATTTTCTGCAGCAAAATTCTCATCAAGATCTTCCTCCGAAACTATTTTCCCTGCATCAAATTCATGCCCGAGCAACCTGCTGGCATATTTATGCCGATCAAGGTCACTTTTGCGCATTACCCAGGCTAACTCAAACAAATCGTCATTTAAAAACTCATTAGCGACAAGTTTACCTGTTTTACCAAAACCAAAAATACCGACTCTAATTTTACTCACTTTTTTCCTCCTCTTTCTAAGCCTGCGAGGTTAGCTGACGGATTAGGACAGAAAGAAGCTTGCCCTGCCTGCTTATGCAGGCTTCACCCCAGAAAATGGTTCCCCCGTTTTCGAAACACGAAATTCGGCTTTTTCCTTACAATTATTGCTTATCCATGCACTCAATAATCATTCAAACATTACCAAGGCACGGCTTATGCCTTTCACAGAAAAAACAAAAGGGGCCTGATTTATCAGACCCCTTCAAATATGTATAATCTGCTCTTTATTATACCTTTTATAAGTAGTTGAGTCAAGAGAAGGCTAATTTTATTATTATGTTTCATTGTGTAAATATTTATGCCATTTATATGTACAAAAGTCTTGACTTTTAAAATTTATCAATTTACAATTGTTGCATAAGGCACAGACGCCTGAGTTCACAAAATGAACTCAGGCGTCTTTTGTCATATTCAAGCAATTAATCTAAAGAAGGAGGATAGCCTATTGATTCAATTAGCTGGCGTTAACAAATATTTTGGTCAAAATCACGTGCTCAAAGATATCTCTCTTAAAGTTGAGTCAGGAGAAAAGGTTGTAGTTATTGGTCCGAGCGGTTCTGGCAAAAGTACAATGATCAGATGCATGAATCATCTGGAAGAGCCTGACAGCGGTACGGTTACAGTTGATGGAATTGAGATTACAGCGCCAGGCGCACCAATCAGAGAAGTAAG
>CAZCMY010000077.1:3481-5915 GCA_964500055.1 uncultured Acidaminococcales bacterium
GTCATATTCATGGCTGATGGAGAAATATTAGAAACAGGTACTCCTGAGCACTTTTTCCTTAATCCGCAAAATGAGCGGACTCAACAGTTCTTAAGTAAAATCATCAGATGAAATTTATTTATGAGAGGGGATAAAATTATGTCTTTATCAAGAAAAAAACTATTAGCACTTGGGGTGGCATTAATCACATCCTTCGGTATTTTAGCGGCAGGCTGCGGTGGCGATACAAAAAAAGACGACTCAAAAAAGGCAACGGCTTCCTCTTCTGACGGCATCCAAAAAATTAAAGACCGTGGCGTTTTAAAAGTCGGGGTCAAGGTCGATGTACCAAAATTCGGTTTCAAAGACCCAAAAACTGGCAAAATCGAGGGTTTTGAAATAGACCTTTCTAAAGTAATTGCCAAGAAAATTTTAGGTGACGAAAACAAAATTGATATGACTGGTGTTGTGGCCAAAACTCGTGGTCCTTTGCTTGACAGCGGTGAAATCGATCTTTGTATAGCGACCTTTACCATAACTGATGAAAGAAAGCAAACATACAACATGACCACTCCTTACTACGAGGATCCGGTTGGTTTCCTGGTTAAAAAGGACAGCGGCATAAAATCCTTGAAAGATCTCTCTGGTAAAAACATAGCTGTTCCACAAGGTGCAACAACACGTAAAGGTGTACAGGAAGCAGCTGATAAAGCTGGTATCCAGGTTAACTTTATCGAATTCCCAACTTACTCCGAATGTAAAACCGCTTTGGCTGCCGGACGCGCTGATGCTTATGCCATGGATACTTCCAATCTTCTCGGTTATAGAGACGACGCAACCGAGCTCCTGCCAGATAAAATTGCTCCACAGCTTTATGGCGCAGCAACCAAAAAAGACAACAAAGCCCTTTTTGATTTAGTGGAAAAGACCTTTGATGACATGAAAAAATCCGGCGAAATGGACCAACTTCTCAAAAAATGGGATCTTAAATAATGGCAACTAATCCTTTTGCAGAATACAAATGGCTGGCGCTATTAAAAGATTGGCGAGTTTTTGCCGAAGGCTTGAGCGTAACATTGGAAGTAGCCATTGTCGCTTTGTTGATTTCTCTTGCGTTAGGTATTCTGTTTGGTATTGCCGGTGTTTTTCCGAATAAGAATGTGCGCAAACTAAATCGCATTTACGTGGAATTCTTTCAAAATACTCCTCTGGTAATTCAGGTTATCTTTCTCTACCATGCACTGCCGCATCTGAAAATCATGCTGCCGGTGTTCCTGATCGGCTGCCTGGGTATCGGTCTTTATACCGGTGCCTATATGTCAGAAGCTGTGCGTTCAGGGATTCTTGCCATTCCTCGTGGTCAAAGCGAAGCGGGCCTCTCACAAGGTTTCACCTATTTTCAAACCATGCGTTATATCATCCTGCCTCAGGCTAAAAGAATCATTCTTCCAAATATTGCCAACCAGAGTGTCAGTCTCATCAAAAACACTTCTGTCTTAGCAATGATTGCCGGCGGTGACTTGATGTATCGTGCTGATTCCTGGTCAGGCATGAACATGTATTATGGCCCAACTTACCTTGTTACAGGCTTGTTGTATTGGCTAATGTGTTTTCCTTTAACAAAATATATTAAACACCTCGAAAAAACAGCGGGGGTGAAATCATGATATCTGCTTTGCTTGACTACTCGCTTATCTCCTTTCTGTTAGACGGTCTAGCTGTCACACTAAAAATATCCTTTTTTTCCATAATCTTTAGTGTTATTTTTGGCACCTTGATAGGCCTTACCTTTTACCTGAAAATACCAGTTTTGAAGCAACTCAGTATTCTTTATGTCGATATTGTTAGAAACGTTCCCTGTCTCCTTCTTGTTCTGACAGCAAGGTTCATGACACCTTTGCCGCCAACTTATTCAGGCATTTTAGCCATGAGCGTTTTCACTGCGGCAATTATGTCGGAAATAATCCGCAGCGGTTTGAATTCCTTGCCAAAAGGACAAATTGAAGCAGCACAATCACAGGGTATGAGTACTTTGCAGATTGTCTGGCACATAGTGCTTCCGCAAGCCTACAGAAATATCATCCCGCCCATGATGTCGCAATTCACTACCGTTATCAAAGATTCCGCATTTGTTTGGGCCGTTGGCACTGAAGAGCTCACTGGTAAGGGCATGATCCTTATAGGTAAATATAGTTCTACTGCACAGGTATTTGCCATTTTCGGTGCAGTTGCAGTCTTGTACTTCTTGCTGAACTATTCTTTGTCAGTTTTAGCACGTTGGCAGCACAACAAAATGAGCGTACGAAGTTATTAAAAAATCAACGCAGGCACTTCACAAAGATATGTGAAATGCCTGCGTTTTTTGAACCTTGTACTATTTAATGTCGATGACCTTTTTCTCTGCCACAACTTTTTCTTTCTTCGGCAAAACAATCTTCAGGACACCATCTTTAAA
>CAZCMY010000078.1:0-5905 GCA_964500055.1 uncultured Acidaminococcales bacterium
GCGGTGGTGCTGGGCATAAAATGCTGGCCAGAGCCGGTGTTACGAGTGCATTAGATATGTCGGGACCAGGGGAAAGCGTATTTTCGCTTGCAAAAACATATGGCGTTGGTGTAAATCTGGCTACCATAGAATATGTGCGTCCGCATCATACGGTTGGCAATGAAAATCCAGGCGAAGCAGAAATAGGGGCGCTGATTGACAAGGTTATGGAACATGGATCACTTGGTATTAAGCTTCTCGGTGGACATTATCCGCTTAAACCTGAAGCAACCGAAAGATGTATCAACTTAGCTGCTAAGAAAAATTCTTATGTTGCTTTTCATGCGGGTACTTCCAACACTGGCTCGAATATTAACGGTCTTTTGGAGGCTGTTGATTTAGCAGGTAACAATCCTCTGCACCTTGCTCACGTTAATGCATATTGCCGTGGAACGGTAAAACCATATATGGAAGAAACTGAAATGGCTATAAAGGCTTTATCAACGCATCCTAATATTATTTCTGAAGCATATTTGTCACCCCTCAACGGAACAAGCGCCGAAATTGTAGACGGAGTACCTGGCAGCCTTGTGACTTGCCGCTGCCTTCAGACCGGTGGTTTTCCGGTGTCCGATAAGGGGATGGAGGAAGCTATTTTGGCTGGCTGGGCTCAGATCAACTATCCATATGCAGGTGAAACAATCTTGGTAACAGGAGAAGAGGCGCGCGATTATTGGCGGCAACGAGGTACCGATGTTTCCGTAAGTTTTGCGGTTAATCCTGCAGAACCCAGAGTAAGATTAGCTTCGGCCAAAAGACAAAATGGAAAATTTGTTGTAGATTGTATAAGCACTGACGGCGGTGGAATACCGCGCAATGTCATAATACCAATGGGGCTTGCCCTCGTGGCTCTTGGCGCGATAAGTTTGAAAGAATTTGTACAAAAAACCAGCTATAATCCTGCACAAATGCTTGGACTTGTGAATAAAGGAGCTGTATCTGAAGGCAAAGATGCTGATATCACAGTTATTGATATGGAAAAACGAGAAGCTCTTATGACGATAGTGAACGGCAGGCTTATTATGCATAAAGGCTACGTTTGCGGTGTAGGAGGAAGAATTATAACAACTGCATTAGGGGAAGACCATGTGCGTTTAAAAGGCTTGGAGCCTATTGTGGTTAACTTGAGTGACAGTGCATTTGCTAACCACCAGGCTTTGATAGAATAATATTCGTTGGGAGAGATACAATGAAGGATGGTTTTATTAAGACAGGGAAAAAACTAGGTGTTATTGGTGGTATGGGACCAGCTGCTTCAGCGGAATTTTTGCATATCTTAACTAAAAAATCGCCGGCTGAGACAGATCAGGAACATGCTGTTGTTTATATGATTGCTGATACGGAACTTCCGGATCGCAGCAGTGCCATTTTAGGTAAAGGTACTGACCCTTCGGCGCAGTTAAGAAATGACTTTGACAAACTTGCCGCATTGGGCGCTGATATCTTTGCTGTGCCCTGCAATACTGCACACTATTTTATCGATAGGTTTGAAAAACCTTTGCCTAAACCTTTGGTTCATATTGTTGAAGAAACAGTTCTTGCGGCAAAACGCCTTAATCCAGATGGGGCTTGGATGCTTTCAACTGTTGGCACCATGCAAAGTGGTCTTTATCAAGCATATGCAGATAAATTTGGCTTTGATATATATATTCCTAATGAAAAGCAAAGGGAAGAAATTCAGAAAAGCATAGTGGAAGTCAAAGCTAATAATTTTGCACAAGCAGGGGAAATAGTAAGAAAAGTAGTGCTGGAGCTGTGGCAGGAGAAAGATTTGCCTGTTATGACAGCGTGTACAGAAATACCGTTAGGGTATGATGCTTCGGGGCTGTCAAAGGAAAAGTCAGTTTCGAGTCTGGAAGCGTTAGCGGAAGCATGCATTGCCAAACTTTATGAGCAAAAATAATAGTGAGCAAAAAAATAAAACGTAAATCAAGACACGAATCTTGATTTACGTTTTTTGTTTACCATCTGCGGCTGGAACCGCCACCACCGCCGCTGCCGCCGCCATAACCTCCGCCACCGCCTCGGCCGCCACCGCCGCCGCGCAGAAACATGATTAGTAAGAAATTCAAAATTGCGCCGCCAAAAAATAATTGGTCAATTAACAACAGCCCGGCAATACCAACAACAAAAATAAGTTTTTGCCAAAGGGGAATTTCAGTTGTTTGCGCAGAAACATCTTTTTGAGAAGCATCTTGAATTTTACTTTCAAGCTTGACGTTATATTCTTTGGCTACGATGCTGACAATATTGGCATAGCCCTGCATGATGCCTTTATCATAATTACCGGAGCTAAAATAAGGAATCATGGCCTGATCCTGAATGCGTCCAGTCAAACCATCAGGAAGCGCACCTTCAAGACCGTAACCAACTTCAATACGCGATTGACGGTCTTTTGATGCTACTAAAAGTAAAACTCCATTGTTTTTTTCTTTATCTCCTATACCCCAAGCACGGAAAAGCTCCAGGGAATAATCTTCAATAGGCTGACCATCGAGAGAAGGTACAGTTACGACTACCACCTGAGCTTTGGTCTTGGTTTCAAGATCTTTGCTGACAGCATTTATCGTCGATTTTGTTTGCGACGAAAGCAGGTTGGCGTAATCCTGAACATAAATACTGCCAGAAGTTGGCTTTGGTGGAATTTTTGACTCTGCATCTGCCAGAGAAGAGAAAAGAAACTGGCAGGTCAGCAGGAGTAATGCTAGCCAGCGTTTCATGGTTATCCTCCCATTTCTTTAAATTAGAGAAGGTTTAGAAGGTAACCTTTGGAACGGCTTTTGCACTTTCTTCAACCTTGAAGTACTCTCTTTCATGGAAACCAAAAGCACCCGCGTAGATGAACGTCGGGAAGGATTTTATAATTGAGTTATAGCCTTGCACAGAGTCATTATAGTCTTTGCGGGCTACTGCTATGCGATTCTCGGTACCTGCCAGTTCATCGGCGAGTTGACGGAAACTGGCGTCGGATTTAATTGTTGGATAGTTTTCGACAACAACTAATAAGCGAGAGAGGGCACCTGTTAGTTCATTATTTGCTTCGGCCTTCTGAGCAACGCTTTGAGCACCGGAAAGTTTGGCGCGGGCGTCAGTAACTGACTGAATAACATCTTTCTCTTGTTTGGCCATGCCTTGTACAGTTGCTACGAGGTTTGGAATTAAATCATTGCGGCGTTGGAGCTGATTGTCTACCTGACTCCATTTGCCATTCACACTTTCATTCATTGTTACGAGGCTATTATAGCCACTGAATAGAATTACGGCAATGAATAAAATGACACCTAAAACGGCTAAAAATGTTTTGTTCAAGACTTGGACACCTCCTGAGAGTTTCATATAATTGTAAACCTAGCTTAATTGTAATGTGCACATGTAGCGTTGTCAAATTTAGGCTTTCGTCTGGAAAAATATATTTTATTTGAGAATTGTTCTGAGAGGTTTGCGCGCTGTAAGTGATAATAATATAATTATAATTAGATAAGATAAGGGAAAGTCGGTGACAAGGTGGAAGCGTTGAAGGGGATCAGAATACTGGATTTGACAAGACTGTTGCCAGGCCCATACTGCAGTATGATGTTGGCAGACTTCGGGGCGGAAGTCATCAAAATTGAAGAACCGTTGAAAGGCGATTATGCCAGGGAGTTTCCTCCTGCCCAGAATGGGTTTGGCTTTTGGCATTTGCAGCTTAACCGGAATAAGAAAAGTCTGGCGATTGATCTAAAGACCAAGGAAGGTAAAGAAGTTTTCTTCAGGTTGCTTAACAAGGCAGATGTGGTAATGGAGAGTTATCGCCCTGGAGTTTTGAAACGTTTGGGAATTGACTACGAAACAGCCAGAACAATAAATCCGAAAATCGTATATTGTTCACTTAGTGGTTATGGTAAGAAAGGACCAAGAGTAAACGAAGCAGATCACGATATTAACTATGTGAGTTTGGCTGGTATAACAGCGATGAGTGGCGAGCAAAACGGCAGACCTGCTATCCCAGGGGTTTTGATGGCAGATATGAATGCTGCTTCCTTAGCAGCTGTCAGCATTTTAATTGCTTTGCGTCATGCAGAGAAGACGGGTGAAGGACAGGAAATAGAAGTTGCGCTTTATAATAGTGCCCTTAGTCTGATGCCAGGCGCTGCGAGCCTATATTTTGGCAGTGGTTTTGTGGCTGAACGAGGCAATAATTGGCTGTCCGGCGCTTACGCTAACTATAATATTTATGAAACCAAAGATCATCGTTATCTGGCAGTCGGAGCTTTGGAGAAAAAATTCTGGGCTAATCTGTGCACTGTTCTGGCACGGACAGATATGATTGATATGCTCGATAACGAAAATAACCATGAAGAAGTGAAAAGTGAGTTAAGTAATGAGTTTGAGAAAAAGACACTGGCAGAGTGGGAAAAGCTGCTTACTGGTAAAGATACCTGTACAACACCGGTTCTTAATTTCAAGGAAGCGATGTCCGCAGAGCAGACGCTGGCTAATGATATGGTTTTAACTATTGATGACCCTGAGGTAGGGTGCTACAAACAGATGGGATTCCCGATTAAAATGTCAGGAACACCTGGTACCTTAAGAAACCGTGCGCCTCAACTTGGTGAAAATACGGTCGAACTTTTAGAAGAATGCGGGTATTCTGAAGAAGAAATACAAAAGTTAATCAAGGCATAAAAAAACAGCATGCTAATTAAGCATGCTGTAATTTCCTTTGGTGGCCCCGGCGTGATTCGAACACGCGACCTTTTGATTCGTAGTCAAACGCTCTATCCAGCTGAGCTACGGAGTCCTATGAATTGCGTAACATCTGAAACGTTACTGCTAAAGTATAAGTTAAAACTATCTTGATGTCAAGTCATCTTTAAATAAAAGCATAATTTAGTTATTTAATTGCATGGTATTTCACGATTATTCATCAGCATAACGCCAGAGGTACCAAACAGCCAGGGAACGCCAAGGACGCCATTTTTCGGTAATTTTATTAATTTCTCCGCGTTTGGGAATCTCGGGAAGGTTGAGTAAGTTTTTCAAAGATTTTTTGAATACATGGTCAGCTGTAGGCACGATATCGGTTCTGCAAAGGGCAAGAAGCAGAAACATCTCTATTGTCCATTGGCCTAACCCCTTGACATCAAGCAGCTGTTTTGTTATTTGTGCATCAGTCATTTCCTGAAATTTGTTTAAGGTAACTTTATTTTCCAAAACCATGTGTGCAAAATTCTTGAGATAGACAATTTTCTGTTGAACAAGGCCTTGGGCAGCTAACTCAGCGTCAGAGGCTTCTAAAATTTTTTCCGGTGTTATACTGTCGAAATGATTGTGCATTTTCTGACAGATATCCTTAACAACATCCGGCGGCAACTGCTGCGAAATAAGTCCGCGCACAAGAGTTTCAAAGTAGCGAGCTTCATTTTCCGGTTGCATTGTGCAGGGTGCAAATTTTTCAATTAAAGGTTTCAACTCGGGAGCATTTTCAAGTAAAAATTTGTCACCGAGAGACCAAACTGGTGTTGCGAGCATGAGAATCCTCCTCAGAAATATTATCGATACTCATCTATTATACGACATATTTTAAAAAAATCCTGTTACAGGTTTTTAAAAAAGAAAATGTACTTGCATGAGACATTGTTTTATGGTAACATATGTATCTGTCAGATGGTTGACGAAATGGCCCGGTAGTTTAGTCGGTTAGAATGCCGCCCTGTCACGGCGGAGGTCGTCGGTTCGAGTCCGATCCGGGTCGCCATTATGCGGAAATAGCTCAGCGGTAGAGCACCGCCTTGCCAAGGCGGGGGTCGCGAGTTCGAATCTCGTTTTCCGCTCCATAGGGGTATAGCTCAATTGGTAGAGTAGCGGTCTCCAAAACCGTTGGTTG
>CAZCMY010000079.1:0-2365 GCA_964500055.1 uncultured Acidaminococcales bacterium
GTTGATTCACTGAAGGAAAAGCTTTGCGGATCTATAAACGAGGAGTAATGAGCATGGAAACTACCGGCAATACCTGCGAAAAAAGCACCGACGGCAAAGGCAATTATTTTGTAACGAGTAGTGTTAATGCCCATACTTTTTGCTGCCAATTCATCTTCGCGGATAGCGCTTAAAGCGCGCCCAAGGCGGGAGTCAATGATACGTTCCATGGCAAGGATTACTATACACACCAAAACCAGCATAAAATAGTAATAAAAATAGTTGTTATCAAGGGAGATTCCGAAAATTGATGGAGCTGGTATGCCTGGAAGCCCCATCGAACCACGTGTCAGATCAGACCAATTTAAAAGAAGTAAACGAATAATTTCGCCGAAACCAAGCGTCGTGATAGCTAGATAAATATCCTTGAGACGCATGGTTGGAATTCCAAGAGCTATGCCGAACAAGGCTGCCATAATTCCGGCAACAGGAAGGCCAATCCAGAAACTCAGTTTGAGGTTGATGGCAAGGAGTGCCGAAGTGTAAGCGCCAATTCCATAAAAAGCAGCCCAACCAAGGCAGAATTGCCCAGTATAACCTGTAACAAGATTTAAACTTAGAGTCAAAATAACGTAGATGCCGGCTACAATGATTACTCGTAAAAGGTAGTCGCCGGCAATAAAGGGCAGTAAAAGCAACCCGGCAAGAAGCACACCTAAAAGATACTTATTTTTTAAAATATCATTCACAAGGCATCACCTATACCTTTCCTTGCAGACTGCGTCCGAAGAAGCCGGACGGTTTAATCAAGAGAACCAGTATCAAGATAACGAAGGCAATAAGGTCGCGGTAGCCTGAAGAAATATAAGCAGCTCCCAGATTTTCTGCTACACCGAGAACCAGACCTCCTAATACCGCGCCAGGTACGCTGGTCAAACCGCCAAGAACAGTAGCAACGAAGGCCTTAAGCCCAGCCATAAAGCCCATTGTTGGATAAAAGGCATTATAGTAGAGACCTACAAGAACGCCAGCGGCGCCCCCTAATCCTGAGCCTAAAGCAAAAGTGGCAGATATTACTTTGTTGATATTAACACCCATCAAAGCAGCAGCGTCCTTATTCTGCGCAGTGGCTCTGATGGCCCGCCCTAATTTGGAACGGTATAGGATATATTGCAAGATAAGCATAAGGACAAGTGATATGGCAAAAATCAATATTTGAGAAGTGGAAATGTGAGCGGAGAAAAAAGGTATAACAGTACCGCTGATCACGTCAGGCACGGATTTTGTATCACTGCCCCAGACTAACATTGCAACGTTTTGCAATACTACTGATAAGCCTAAGGTGCATACCATCGGTGCAACATCCGGCGCTTTACGAAGCGGTTTGAAAACTAGTCTTTCTACCAGGATGCCGACAATGGCAGAAGCAATAATAGCAATTAGTAGGGAGGAAACGACATCTAAATGGAAAACACTGATGAGCGCGAAACCAAAGAATGCTCCCAGCATGTATACTTCGCCATGAGCAAAGTGAACAAGTCCAAGCACACCAAAAATAAGTGCAAAGCCGATTCCCACCAAAGCGTAGATACTTCCTTGTGCTAAGCCATTTATTATTTGTTGAAGCAGCAATCAAAACACCACCTTTTTTTATGAACGGGTACAACTTTCAGTGCTATACCCGTTCGGATTCTTGTACTCAGTTAGTGAATGGAGTGTATTTTCCGTCTTTAATAACCAATTTGGATATTTCTTTTTTAACATTGCGATTTTCATCGAAAGAGGTAACTCCGGTAACTCCAGGGAAATCTTTAATGCCAGCTAATTTATCTCTTAGAGATTTACGATCGGTAGCACCTTCTTTCAAAGCTTTAATAATCATATTGGCAGCGTCATAAGCTTGTGCAGCGAACATTGTAGGATTTTTGCCATATTTCTCGTTGTATCTTTTTACAAAATCCTGAACTTCGGGGCGTTGATCGCCAGGGAAGAAAGAACAGGTCATATGGAATCCTTCAACGGCTGAACCGCCTAATTTTAACAACTCATCAGAGTACAAAGAGGCTGTGCCTATTAAGTCGATGTTGAAATTCATCTTACGTGTTTGTTGGGCAATCAAGGCACCGTCTGTATACATACAGCCTAAATAGAGCATATCAGGATTTTTGTCACGAATTTTGGTGATAATAGCGCTGAAGTCCTTTCCTTGCTCAGGTAGATAAGCTTCAACATCTACAATCTCGCCGCCAGCGTCCTGAACGCCTTTGACGAAATTGTCTTTGGCAACAACGCCCCAGTCGTTGTTAATGTAAATTACAGCAATTTTCTTTTTATGCAAATCGTTTACAGCATATTTGGCCACGATTGGGCCCTCATCTGCTTGGGT
>CAZCMY010000079.1:2465-5899 GCA_964500055.1 uncultured Acidaminococcales bacterium
CAAAAGCTGCGGTACTGGTAAAATCACCAATAACAGCTTGTATTGAACTGTCAGCAGCAAATTTTTGAGCAATATTGGCAGCTTCTTTAGGATCGGCTTTACTGTCACCGACAACTAATTTAAGGTTTTTGCCGTTGATACCGCCTTCAGCATTTGCTTTTTCAATAGCTAACTCAATAGCGTTTTTAAAGGCATTGCCGTATTCTGCATAGTCGCCGGTCATAGGTGCTGTCAACCCGAGAGAAATTTCCTTGCTTTGTGAGCCGCTGTTGCCACAGCCGCTTAAGAGACCCATAATAAGCATCAACGTAAGTAATAAACTCATTTTCTTTTTCATGTAATGTCCTCCCTTTAAGGCAAAAAACTTTTATTTTTGGTGCGTTGCAGAAACTAAACTATGAAGTGCTATTAGACCTCCCTTCTGATTTTACTTAAATATCTATAAATGGTTGCATTGGAAACGTTTAGAACGGAAGCAACTTTGCAAATAGAACCTTTAACCAGAAAAACGCCGTTTTTGTCGAGCTTGTTAACAACTTCCATTTTTTCTTCTTGTGACATACGTTCGGGAGATATGCCGCTTTCTTCCAGTATTGTTTCAATACTGTCCGAAGCCAAACCCTCAGCTGAGACGCTGAATCTTTCAGTTGTTTTTTCAAAAATTTCCTCTGGCAGCTTCAATATGCCATCAAGATGATTTTTTAGCTGTACGAATTTGTCGATGTCAATATTAATGCAAAGCATGCCGACGACTACATTTTTGTCATCTTTGATAAAGTAAGTAGAAGAACGCACTACTTTGCCAACCGCAGAAACACCACGGTAATTTGTTACATAGTTTTTGTCTGTAAAATTCCCATTCATAACTTTTAGCACGAGATTAGTTGCCGGAGCACCTAATTTGCGCCCGCTTATATGATTATTGCGAATAGATATTACGGAGTTATTAAAATCCGAAACATCTTGTAGAACGACTTCGGCATCATCACCGAATACTTCAGCCAAAAAATCAACGAGCGGGATGTATTTTTTCAAATAGGCATTGATAGAGCTCACTCCTTTCGTAATATCTTAAAAAAGTTTCATAAAAAATGGCGCTTAGAGGTTAGTAATTAACCAATAAGCGCCATTGCTTTATCTTTGTAATTTGTTGTTGGTAAAAAGAAAAAGCTTAAAGGCAGAGGACCTTTAAGCTTCATCGCTTGAAAAATATTTAATAATAAATTAGTGCTATTATAATTTTTTCTTATCCAAGAGTCAAGCTATTTAGTAAATATATTTTATTGACTTAAAATTTTCTTTTTACTATAATGACTTAAAATTCAATATCAACCCCAGTCAACGAAGTATTTGTATATAGAGTACGTGCAATAACTATTTTTGTAATTATACAATGCACAGCAGCTGGAGAATAAAAATTCAGGAGTGATAAACAATGAATCTGGAAAACAAAGTGGCAATTGTAACAGGTGGCAATCAGGGTATAGGCTACGCGACGGCTGTAAGCTTGGCGGCAGCAGGTGCAAACGTAGTAATTATGGCCAGGAATGCGAAAATTAACAGGGAAGCAGTGAATAATATAAATGGCTTATACCCGGGCAAGGCAAGCGCTGAAGAGCTCGATGTTACGAGTAAAGTATCTGTAAAAACAGCTTTTGAAAGAGTTTATCAGGAATTCGGTCACCTTGATATATTGGTCAATAATGCAGGAATATGCAATTTGTCTCAACCTTTTGAAAACATAGACGAGGATAAATGGGATCAGGTTATGGATGTGAACCTCAAAGGAATTTTGAACTGTGTTAAGACTGTCATACCAATATTAAAAAAACAAAATAGCGGCAAAATCATTAATGTGGCTTCGCTGGCCGGTGAAGTTGGAGGAATTGCAACATCAGCAGATTATGTGGCGAGTAAAGCTGCAGTTATTGGACTAACTAAATCACTTGCTCGTTATTTGGGACAGTACAATGTGAATGTCAATGCCGTGGCACCAGGGTTTATTGCCACAGAAATGACTAAGGAAATGAGCATTCCGATGAATGTAATTCCACTTGGGTGTGTAGGAAAACCGCAAGATGTGGCAGACGGTATTACGTTTTTGGCTTCTGAACGTGCCCGTTATATTACTGGTACAACTTTGGATATTAACGGCGGCGTTTTCATGAAATAAAAGATGATAACTATTATGCTTAATAATATGATAAAATGAAAATATAGCTTAGAAAATGGTAACAATTAGTTGGATCAGCGAAAGGAATAAGATATGAAAATAGTAGTCTGCGTTGGATCAAACTGTACAATGATGGGAGCCGACAGTATTATAGCCAGTCTCGAGAATCTTAAAGAGACTATTCTTAAGAAAGAAGGCGTTAACCCTGTTTTTGATCTCGATATTGAGATAGCAAGATGTCTGGGAGAGTGTAAGATAAAGAAAGCAGTTTCTCCGGTTGTCGTAGTAGATGGCGTTATCTATCATAATGCCTCCCGTGAGGAGATTATGTCAGTAGTATTAGATGCGGCCTTTGACGATATTCTGACTAAGTAGTGAAGGGTACGATAAACGCAAAAGCTATAAGCACAAGGAGATAAGATTGTGAGAGAATTTTATAACGACATCATCAATATACGAAGGATGGTGTTTGCGGCTATTGCCAGAATTGCCTATGAAGACGAGGATCTGAAGAAGCTTGGCGATGAGACATACCGCTTAATACCAGGAGAGAAAGCTCATTACAGAGAAAACGTTTTTCGAGAAAGAGCTGTTATTGGAGAGCGTCTCAGGCTTGCTTTAGGTCTTGATGCCAGAACAGCTGCTGAAACGGGACCAATTTCAGAAGGTATAGAGAATGTAGATGTAGATACAAGGGTTTATACACCACCGCTTGTATCCGTCATTAAGATTGCCTGCGAAGCGTGTCCGGAAAAAACTGTTTTTGTCACTAATAATTGCCGCAAATGTCTTGCGCATCCTTGTAAGAATGTTTGTCCCAAAAATGCGATTACCATTGAAACCAGCGGTGCTGTTATTGATCAGGCTAAGTGTATAAAATGTGGCCGCTGCAAGACTGAATGTCCCTACCATGCCATTGTGGAGTATGATCGTCCTTGCGCTGCAAGCTGCGGTGTGAATGCGATAAAATCGGATTATCTTGGCCGGGCAGAAATTGATGACAGCAAATGCGTGGCTTGTGGCAATTGCATCCAGGAATGTCCGTTTGGTGCGATTTCCGATAAATCTGAGATATTTCAGCTAATTAAGGCTATAACCAGCGGTAAGGAAGTATATGCCATTATTGCGCCTTCTTTTGTAGGACAATTTGGTGCGCTGACGACGCCAGAGCAGGTTTTTGATGGTATTCGTGCACTTGGTATAAAAGATGTAGTCGAAGTTGGTTTGGGTGCAGACCTTACAACTTTGAATGAAGCGAAGG
>CAZCMY010000080.1:0-1487 GCA_964500055.1 uncultured Acidaminococcales bacterium
GTGAGGTTAGAATATTTAATTGATTGGTACGTTGATAAGAGCGGTTCTAGCAAGAAATGGTATAAGACTCTTAAACTTTTTCAAATTATTTTGGCCATTATGATTCCAGTTATAAGCCATTTAGAGAGAGAGTTTACAAAGTGGATTATTTCAATCTCTGGCGCCTTGATAGCCATATTTGAAAGCATACAGTATATGAATCAATATGAGGTTCGATGGGTTACACGGCGTTCAACGGCAGAGAGACTGAAACGGGAGAAGTTTCTTTTTCTATCAGCTGCAGGACCCTATAAGGATTTAGGCGAGAACAAAGGCCTTGTATTATTGGCTGAACGTGTTGAAGATATTGTTTCTGCTGAACATATAAATTGGATTAATGAAAAAAGTTGACACCTCTTCTAATAAACGGATTTTCTACAATCAGCTTTCTTAGTTCTCTGCAGCCTTTAGTGAGTATGGGGCAAGACACAATGGTATTTTTTAATAAAGAAGAATAAAATTGTAAAAACAACAACGCACTCCTTGCTTTAAGGAGTGCGTTGTTGTTTTTGTTAAAGATATTTTGGAGTATAATTTTACGCTCATTCTGACCGTAAAATTATATTTAGCCAAAATTATCGTCTTCCACCGATCACTCTTAGCAAGAACATAATGACTGCAATTACGAGAAGGATATGTATAAATCCTCCCATTGTATAGGAGGTAATCATCCCAAACAGCCATAAAACAATCATAATCAATGCTAAGGTCTGTAACATATAAATCACCTTCCATTTAAAAATGTTTTGCTCAGTTTTTGAAAACTTTTACGTGTGCCGTTACTTCATTTTCGCTGTGAAGAACACCGGTAAAGGCCTTGATGTTATCTAAAGTTTGTTTTTTACCATCCATTTCGACAACTAGAGTATTGTTCTTCAAAGTTAGAACAATAGGCTCTTCTCGACGATACCGTTCATTGAAAGTGTCCTTCAAGGGAATTGATTGCGGCGCAATTTTATTGGGTGAAGAAAGAATTGTGACAGTTTTTCCACTGACGCTGGTTTTGTCGGCATCAATACTTATCCGAATGCTCTCATCGATGCCATCAACTTTTTTTGCAAATAGAATAATATCTCCGCTAAAAGCATGCGCCCCGGCTAGTGTAAAGCCCATTCCTTCCAGCTTCGTGATTTCTATTTTAGCTGAAGACAAAGGTTCTGCACTATAAGCCGTTTCACCTGTTTTCACCTTTTCGATATCAAATTCTTTAATCAAGCTACTAAAAAGACCGGCGCATCCAGTGACAACAATAAGGCAGGCGAAAAATAAAATCGTTGCTATCGATTTACGCATGTTGATTATCCCTTTCCTA
Organism: uncultured Acidaminococcales bacterium; assembly: GCA_964500055.1. GTDB lineage: Bacteria > Bacillota > Negativicutes > Acidaminococcales > Acidaminococcaceae > RZYP01. Next base: position 1,352 of record CAZCMY010000080.1, read on the forward strand.
TTTTATGAAACGGAGTGGGTTGGAATTACTTCTATTGAACTTTTTTACTATTTAACTATGTGTTTTTCCATTACTTCTTTATAAGCCTGTTCTGCTTTTTCCTTTGTATATCCATATTTTGTTTGCAAGATTCCGG
>CAZCMY010000080.1:1587-5611 GCA_964500055.1 uncultured Acidaminococcales bacterium
TAAGCCTGTTCTGCTTTTTCCTTTGTATATCCATATTTTGTTTGCAAGATTCCGGCCAATTTTTCTGTTTTGCCTTCGATTTCAACTAAATCATCGTCAGTCAGGTCACCCCACTGTTCCTTGATGGCACCTTTTATTTCAGCCCATTTTCCTTTAATAATATCTTCGTTCATTATCAATCATCACTCCTTTGTCTTATCTTTTGTGATAAACCACTCCGCAAATAATATGAATATTCTGTTTATTTATTTTAGCATGCATCCTGTTTTAAAACAAGAATTATAAATTTGAGAGTTATTAACTTTTGATGAAAAAACTATTATAGTCTTTGATCTCTTTAGACTAATATTTCAAAGGGGCGCTTATGAAGAAATAATGCAGCTTCGAATTTTAATTGTGAATGCTGAGGAGAAAGAAGAGTGCTTCTATGCTATTGTCTGTAATGTTAGCGATGTTCCTCTTTTGTTATTGCCACCTGATTTTTTGTTAACGTAGATAAAATTGCTATTCCTAAATAGTGAAATATATGTTAAAATAAAAAGAGCGAAAATTCAGTCTATTTAGCTTATGCTTGCTAAAAGGTTTTGTTAAGAAATAATTATCGGAGGTGATACGTATGTCAATCATGGAATTAATTGAAAGTGGCAAAAAAGCTCGCAGACAAAAGGAAAGGAAGCAATTTTTGCAAAATGTGGCATTGGGTGCCGCTGTTGGTGTTACTGTAGGTGCGGTTGCTGGAGTGTTGTTGGCACCTAAGTCCGGCAAAGAGACGCGGGAAGATGTTGTTAAGGCGGTAAAGGAACTGCCGGATAAAGCAAAAGAAGGCATCGAAACTGTTAAAGAAAAGATCGAAGAAGTAAAGAAGAATGTTTCTGAAAAAGCTGAAGAAGTGAAGAATAGCGATACTGAAAAAGGTGAGAAGAAAATCGAGGAAGCAAAAAATGTAACGCCAGAGAACACCGCCGGCGATAAGTAATTTCCGTCAATATAGTTTCACAGTAACGATAATAGGATCAAGCAGCAATGTAGGTCCAATCGTTAATGAATTGAATTGAGGGAAGGGATGGCTGTGTATATATCGTTGTATGATCTGGGAATTCTTATAATGTTTGCAGTGTTTGTCGTCATGGGCGTTTATATAATCGTAGTCCTACGAAAGGTATTATGCACGCTGGGACTGGTTCAAGAAATTTTGGCGGGACATCGTGGTGACATTAGCAAAACATTTTTCCTTTTACAAGAAACTCTTGCAAATGTTAATGGGCTTAGCAATAGTTTAAAAGAGGTAACTAATCAAATGAACAAACCTGTGCGTGCATTACCACCAGAAATAGTTAACACGGTGGACGATTTACGTGAAAACATTGAGGTAGTGACCCTTTACGCACAGCTTGTTGTAGACGTAGTCAAAGCATTATTTTCCAAGCGGGAATAGATACGCAAATAAGTAGAGCCGTACCAAGAAGGGTGCGGCTTTTTATGTTACCTTGGGTATTGAGCTTTTTGTGCTTTGGCATCAATTAGATTTATTTCTCATAGATGTCACTTATGACTGGATTTGTAAGAAGCGACCTTTTAGTGACTAATTTTCCCAAGGGTTAGGAACAGGCAGGAGAACAGAGCTGCTTACAGAATTATAGGGAGGAAGAGATATTCTTAGCTGGACATTATTAAAAAACAAAAAAGGTGTGTAATTTTATGAAAAAAATGATATTAGTATTTTTGACTTTATTTTTTGTTATGACTAATAATGTAATGGCTAATTCTATTGTTAAAATTAATGAGCTGGATATGGATATAATTATGCCTCCTGATTACACTATTTTAACGAGGGACATGCCAGATAGCTCGGAAGCCATGAAGGCATTGAAAATTGATAAAAAAGAATTTGAATTTATGATGACAGCAAAGGAAGTATATCTCATTGCCTTGGATTCAAACAGAACACATGAAGTCAACGTAGCAACGGATAAGAGTAATGACAAACTGGCAAAGACAATACAGGACCTGAACATTTTTGAGAACGTACAAATAGAAAAAAAGATGCCGGAACTGATGGATGCTATGAGGCAAGCCGGGAAAACTCCAATTAACAATTATATTTATACAATAAATAAAGCAAAATACATCGTTTTTGATTACTGGGGTAAAGATGAAAAGGGTACCAATTTATATACGAGGAACTACAACACAGTTAAGAATGGCAAAATGATAGTGATCTCTTTTACGAGGCTTGATGGGAAAGAACTTACCAAGGAAAATACGGACAGCTTTAAGAGCATTATAGACAACATTGTCTTTGAAGAAAAATCAATCAAAGGATTGCAAGCTTCTACGGGAAGAACGCTGCTGATATTAGGCGCTGGCCTGATTACTCTTATTTGCGCATTTATAGTTATTGTAAAAAGGCTAAAGTAAGCCGGCAAGAATTAATCTTCGGCAAAATATCCAAAAACAAAAAGCCTTCTGATGGTTTCATAAACACCATTAGAATGGCATATATCTTTCTGAGAGATAAAAGAAAAGGCGCTGGAAAAGTATCTTTAAAATAATGTGAATTTTCTGTATAATATAAAGGATTGAAGGGATATATGTCGAAATTAATAAAGGTAACTATAATGGTGAACAATTTTCTGCGCATTGTCAGCAAGTTGATAAAATATAAAAAAGCCGGAAGCGCGAGAACTTGAAGATTTCTGTATAGTATTGTAAAAGGGGGCGTATGTTTATGGCATTTGATTTTGGTCAATTAATTTTTGTTATATTTATTATGATGACAGTTTGGCCGATGATGAAAAAGAAAGCACTGGAACGTTCCAGATACAGTTTCATGCAGAAACTGGAAAAAGTTCGCGGCACGCGTTGCATAACATTGATTCATCGACAGGAGGCAATGAGTATCTTTGGACTGCCAATTAGCAGATACATAGATATTGAAGATTCAGAGCAGGTTTTGCGTGCGATTCGTTTTACTCCTGACGATATGCCTATAGACATCATTCTGCATACACCTGGAGGGCTGCTTCTGGCTACAGAGCAGATTGCGTTAGCTTTGATGCGGCATCCGGCCAAGGTTACTGTTTTTGTCCCTCATTATGCTATGAGTGGCGGTACAATGATAGCGTTGGCAGCTGATGAAATAGTCATGGACGAAAATGCGGTACTTGGTTCTGTCGACCCACAGATTGGGCAGTTTCCCGCAGTTTCAATCCTTAGCGCGGTGGGGAAAAAGAACGTAAACAGATTAGATGACAGCACATTAATAATGGCTGACATCGCGGAAAAGGCAATTAAACAGGTCGAGGAGTCTGTTAATATGTTGCTTTCAGGTAAATTCCCGCCGGAACAAGTTGCAAATCTTGCACATACTCTAAGTTCCTGGAAGTGGACCCACGATTATCCTATATCATGTGATGAATTGAAAAAGATGGGGCTGGCAGTGGATGTCAATGTCCCAGATTTAATTTATGATCTCATGGAACTTTATCCGCAGCCGGTACAACGTATGCCGTCCGTTCAGTATATCCCTTTACCTTATGAAAAAAAAGAAACCAGAAAGTCTTGAATCCATTTCCCGTAAAATTACTCTGGGAAATTAATAAAGGAGGTATTTGTATGTTTGAACTTCAACCATTCAGAAAGGGTCATCTGTCCAAAAAAGATTTCTTCACCAATTTTTTTGACAATATTTTTGATGAAGATTTCAGTCCAGCCGGTGTTTTTGGTTCTTCTTTCAAGGTGGACGTGCGCGAAACCGACAAGAATTTCACAGTAGACGCTGACTTGCCAGGCTTTAAGAAAGAGGATGTTAATGTTTCTTACAAAGACAATTACCTGACTATTAAAGCTAAACGCGCTGAAGAAGTAAAAGAAGAAAAGGAAAATTATATTCGTCAGGAACGTAGTTGTGGTGAAGTAATGAGACGTTTTTATGTCGAAGACGTTGATGATGAGGCCATTAATGCGGAATTTAAAGATGGTGTCCTGAAGATTGTTTTGCCGAAGAAAGAAAAAGTTGTGGCAG
>CAZCMY010000081.1:0-5601 GCA_964500055.1 uncultured Acidaminococcales bacterium
CGGTGTCGAAATTTCAACAACCAAGGGTGAAACCAGCTTTCATGTGCTTGGTTATGGTATAGACATTGCTGACAAACGCTTGTTGGAACTATTAGGCCACAACGAGTACCTTTTGGCAAAAAAAGACGAGGACAGCATTCGCATTTTAGCAGAAAAAGGCTGGCCTGTTTCTCTGAAGGAGTTCCACGGCTACGAATATGACAGGTGCCGCGGCGGCTGGAAAGCTTTGTGTTATTTGCAGGATAAGGGTTTATGCGCGGATATTATGGATTTTTTCAACCGTATATTTACGAAAGAAAATAAACTTGGTTTTCCGGTTTTCCCTTCTATTACGGAAACCATTGATGTTATCCATAACGCCGGCGGAGTGGCAATACTAGCTCACGCGGCCAGCGAAATGCATGGACCTGGTCTTGCCGGGACAATGGCTGAAATGGCTTTGGAAAAGTTTGATGGTTTTGAATGTTATCACTCCAGACACAATGAGGAGGATACTAAAAAACTATTGGAGCACTGTCAGCAAAATAATCTCTTGATCAGTGGCGGCAGCGATTGTCATGGTGACTTTGTTAAGTCACGGATTATTGGGAATCCGGAAATCTTCACAAAAAATTTAAATTTACCAGGGCTGTTATAGGGCAGGGAAATACCCTTTTTGTGCGAATACTATTTAGGAGTAGTGCACAAGGAGGGTTTTTTTATGACTGAAAAAAGTAAAGTTTATATCTCTTACTTGCGCAGTAAGGGGCCGAGAACAAATAAGGGCGCAAAGATTCGCGGGCTTTTTGATATAGCCGGTTTTGCTGATTTTATTGCTCAGAATGAATTGACGGCAGTAAAACTGCATGTGGGTGAGGCCGGTAATGACGCTTATGTTCCGCCTGTACTGGTACGGCAAATTGTTGACCGGATCAAACAAGCCGGTGGACGACCGTATCTGACTGATACCAACACTTTATATTCAGGCAGTCGCCATGACGCCGTAAGCCACTTAGAAACGGCTTTGGCACATGGTTTCGGCATGGAAGTCACGGGCGCACCTTTCATCATCGCAGACGGCCTTCACGGCGGCAACTGCAAAGAAGTAAACGTAGGTCTTACGCATTTTGACAAGGTGCATATTGCCGGTGATATTGTTGATGCAGGCAGTATGATCGTTGTTTCGCATTTCAAAGGGCACGAGATGGCTGGCTTCGGCGGCGCCTTGAAAAATTTGGCTATGGGTTGTGCCCCTGCTATTGGCAAAAAGGAGCAGCATGCCCTTTGTTTCAAGGTAAAGAAAGAAGGCTGCATCAGTTGCAGGGCCTGTACGTTGGTCTGCCCGCAACATGCGATAAGTCTTGACGCTGATCGTAAAGCTGAGATTGATGCCAGCTTGTGTATTGGCTGTGGTGAATGTCTGACGGTTTGTCCAAAAAAGACAATCGAGATTGATTGGGCAACGGAAATCGATCCTTTCCTGGAGCGCATGGTTGAATATGCTTATGGTGCTACAGTCAATAAGAAGAACAAAGTCGGCTATATTACATTGGTCGTGAATGTTACGCCTTTATGCGATTGTGTGCCTTGGAGTGATGCACCAATTGTGCCGGATATCGGTTTCTTGTCTTCAACTGATCCGGTAGCTATCGACCAGGCAGCTTATGACTTGGTCAAGGCTGCAGAAGGCTTGGCGAACTCAGCACTAGGCAAAGCTTTGCCATCTGGTACTGATAAATTTATGCATATGCATGATTATGTTGATGGTACAAAGGCTTTGGCTTATGCCGAAAAAATCGGCATGGGCAGCAGGAACTATGAATTGATAGAACTGTAAAGATTAAGAAAAAAGGCTTCTCGTTTAAAAACGAGAAGCCTTTTTATTATATGTTGGTGTGACTATCTTCTTTGTTGTGCTTAGTTTACGCCGAACAATAATGGACCATATGTCGGGTAAGTGAGATATTTCTCACTGATCATCGGCTCAAGTTCATCAGCTGCAGCGCGGATATCAAGCATTGGAACGAAAACGTTTTCGTGGTAGTAGTTCGCAATCTCTTCGCCGCCGCTAACAGTAGCAGCTTCTGCTAAAGCTTTTTCTAAACCGGCAACTTTTTGGCAAAGTGCGGTGGAAAGAGCAGTAATCTTTTTGATTGTTTCAAGTTCATAAGTACCTTCAACATCAAGACCAGCCATTTTCTTGTTAGCGATTGTAGCTGCCAGATCACTAGCTGCAGCGGAGGCTGATGGCAACAGATCTTTGGCAATCATTTCAGCTAAGCAGAGGCCTTCAATTCTGATGGTCTTAGCATAGTTTTCCAACAGGATTTCAGCACGAGCATGAATTTCTGCTTCGGTGAAGATGTTGTGCTTAGTGAACAGGTCGATGTTTTTCTTAGCGAGCATGCAAGGAATTGCTTCCGGAGTTGATTTAAGGTTAAGAAGTCCCCTCATTTTGGCCTCTTCTACCCATGCGTCTGTGTAACCGTCACCATTGAATATGATGCGTTTGTGAGCGGTGATGGTTTCTTTGATCAAAGCTTTGATAGCAGCATCTTTATCGGCCGCTTTTTCTATAATATCTGCAAATTGTTCAAGTTCTTCAGCAACAATTGTGTTGAGAACAATATTAGGACCGGAGATTGAGAAGGCCGAACCTAACATGCGGAATTCGAATTTATTGCCAGTGAAGGCAAAGGGGGAAGTACGGTTCCTGTCGGTGGTGTCCTGAGCGAAGAGTGGGATAACGTTGCCGCCGATTTGCATTAATTTTTCACCATCGGAATTGTATTCTTCGCCTTTTTCGATGGCTTCCAGGATTGCGGTCAGCTCAGAGCCAAGGAAGGCAGAAACAATGGCCGGTGGAGCCTCATTGGCACCGAGACGGTGGTCATTGCCTGCACTCGCAACTGATACGCGGAGCAGATCCTGGTATTCATCAACAGCTTTAAGAATGGCCGCCAGAAAGAGCAGGAACCGGGTATTTTTATGTGGTTCGGCACCAGGGTTCAAAAGATTGTCACCTTCGGCAGTGCCGATGGACCAGTTATTGTGTTTACCGCTGCCGTTAACGCCAGCAAATGGTTTTTCATGCAGCAGGCAGACCAAATTGTGTTTAGCAGCGATACGTTTCATGAATTCCATCGTTAAGTGGTTGTGATCAGTAGCGATATTGGTAGAAGTGAAAATTGGGGCTAACTCGTGTTGCGCAGGAGCAACTTCGTTATGCTCAGTTTTGGCAAGTACGCCAAGTTTCCAGAGTTCTTCATCCAACTCTTGCATGAAAGCCATTACGCGCGGTTTAATAATACCGAAGTAGTGATCTTCCATTTCTTGACCTTTAGGAGGCATTGCGCCAAAAAGAGTACGACCGGTATATACGAGGTCACGTCTTTTTTCCCACATTGCTTTGTCAACCAGGAAGTATTCTTGCTCAGGACCAACAGTAGTGGTAACTTTTTCAGTTGGAGTACCAAACAGATCAAGGATTTTTTTGGCAGCGACATCAATTGCCGACATGGAACGGAGCAGAGGAGTTTTCTTATCCAAAACTTCGCCGGTGTAAGAGCAGAAGGCTGTTGGGATGCAAAGGGTATTGTCTTTAATGAAGGCATAAGAAGTAGGATCCCAGGCAGTATAACCACGAGCTTCGAAAGTAGCGCGCAAGCCGCCGGAAGGGAAGCTGGAAGCGTCAGGTTCGCCTTGAATCAATTCTTTGCCGGAGAAGTCCATGATAATGCGGCCGTCTGCTGTAGGAGTAATAAAACTTTCATGTTTTTCAGCAGTGATGCCGGTCATTGGTTGGAACCAATGGGTAAAATGTGTTGCACCTTTCTCTAATGCCCAATCTTTCATGGCATTAGCAATGACGTTGGCAATTGGCAGATCCAGATTCTTGCCGGTCAAGAGAGCTGCTTTATACGCCTTGTAGGTGGCGGTCGGTAGCTTCTCCTTCATTACGGTTTCATTGAAAACAAGATCACCAAAAAGTTTTGGAACGTTACTCATAACCTTTCCCCCTTAGAAATAATTGCATAATTTACAAATAAAAAAGCAACAGCGTTGGTCCGGGCCTTAGCCCGCAACAACACTGTTGCTTATAAAGGGAGTATAATACAAAATTTGGAATTTGTAAATACTTTTTTTGGCATAAAACAAAATAATATTTTTTGTAACAAAGATAACGTTCGGGAAAATGCCCTAAATATGACTTTTTTTACTAAATATAGGAAAAACATTCGGAAAAATATTGACATGGCACTACATATGAGCTAAACTAATAACGCAAACAAGGCGTTGCTTAAGAAAAAAACCGTAGTTTAAGTTTATATGCAAATTATATAAATACGAAAAGGAAAGCAGGGGTAGAATTTATGGCAACCATGTTGTATGAAGGCAAAGCAAAAAAGATTTTCACTACAGAAAATCCTAATGAAATCGTCGTTTATTATAAGGACGATGCAACTGCTCTTAACGGTTTGAAAAAAGGAACCATTATTGATAAGGGCGTCATGAACAATACAATTACAACTTTCTTCTTTGATTTGTTGGGCAAAAATGGTATTCCTCATCATCAAATCAAAAAATTAAGTGACCGCGAAGCTCTTTGCAAAAAAGTGACAATTATTCCTGTGGAAGTTGTTACCCGTAACATCGCAGCTGGCAGCCTGGCTAAAAAGATGGGCGTCGAAGAAGGCATGGTTTTGAAAAGACCGCTTGTTGAATTCTACTACAAGAACGATGATCTTGGCGATCCAATGATCAATGCCGATTATGCTGAATCCTTTGGCTTCGGTACTGATGCACAAATTGCGCAAATGAAAGAATATGCTCTCAAAATCAATGAAGTGCTAAAAGCTTTCTTATTGGAAAGAAAAATTGAATTGGTTGACTTCAAACTGGAGTTTGGTGTTGACGCAGAAGGCAAAGTAATTTTGGCAGACGAAATTACTCCTGATACCTCACGTCTTTGGGATGCTGATACTAAGGAAAAACTTGACAAAGATCGCTTCCGCAGAGATATGGGTAATGTTGAAGAAGCTTACCAGGAAGTTATTCGCCGCTTGATCGGTAAATAATATATTAATAATGTTTAGGCCCGCTGCTTAGCAGCGGGCCTTTTATTTTCCCTAGCAAGAAAGTTGACAAGTCTTACTGGCAGATTGATAATATAGTAGTATTGTTAATTTGCAGTTTGACAGGAAGTGATTGTTATTTCCGGTGATAAAGAAATCGTAATAAAAAAAATAAAAGACATCTATGCCACAAACCCGTTTTTCAATTTGTGTGAAATGGAAATAGAGGATATTGGGTATGGTAGTGTCGTGCTGGGATTGTCCATTGATGGCGAAAAGCATACAAATCACAGTCATAATGCACATGGTGGTGCGATTGCTGCTTTAGCTGATACGGCTCTCGGTGTCTCGGCGGCTACTGTTTCCAAGAGGGTTGTTACGTCTTCCTTGCAAGTTTCTTTCATTAAAGGTTTGCATGAAGGAAGTTATGCAAGGGCACACGCGAAAATTATCAGTGACGATGGCGAATATATGGTTATCCGCGGTGAAGTATTGAGCGGTGGAGAATTGATTGCCGAGGTAATGGCGACGATGGTGATAGTCGGTG
>CAZCMY010000082.1:0-5594 GCA_964500055.1 uncultured Acidaminococcales bacterium
TAACGCTTGATGAGTTAAAGAAAAAGGTTTCACCGGAGCAATTTGAGCAAACAGCTAACAAGATAAATGGTAGTTTCGCTTATGGTTATGGTACGGTGCTCTTTTTTGAGGAAAAGGAAATAGTAGACAATCTTTGCAGTGGTTTTCCTTCCTATGCTGATCGTTTTCCACATTGGTCACAGCATACGAATGCCATGCATCAATTTGTAATTTGGACGGCTTTGGAGGCTGAAGGCCTTGGGGCATCTTTGCAGCACTATAACCCGTTGATTGATGAAGAAGTCCGCAAGAACTGGAACATACCGGAGAGTTGGCAATTGATCGCGCAGATGCCTTTTGGAAAAATTTTGGCTCCTGCCGGTGAAAAAGAGTTTGGCAAGATTGAAGACAGACTAAAAATCTTCAAATAAATAAAGCAACTAAAAAAACGACCTCGAATTTTCTACTTCGAGGTCGTTTTTATGTCATATTATTTTTTTGAGAGGTATTTGTTGACTGCAGCGGCAGCGTTTCTGCCTTCGGCAATTGCCCAGACAACAAGGCTTTGACCGCGACGAGCGTCACCGGCCGTAAAAATGCCTTCAACGGAAGTCGCATAATTTTGCTCGTTAGCCGCGATGTTGTTTTGCGGCGTTTTTTGTACTTTAAATTCATCAAAGATTGTTTGCTCAGTGCCAACAAAACCCAAGGCGAGCAACACCAATTGTGCTGATACTGTTTCTTCAGTTCCTGGTATTTCAACAGGAGTCAGCATGCAATTAATGGTTTTCCATTCAATTTGACAAATCCTGAGCTTGTCGACATTGCCATTTTTACCGATAAACTCTTTAGTCTGGATGCAGTATTGACGGGGATCTTTGCCGTATACTTCGATGGCTTCTTCCTGACCATAGTCAGTTTTGAATACACGCGGGAACTCCGGCCAAGGATTGTTGGCTGTGCGGGAGTGTGGCAAACAGGGCATGATTTCAATCTGCCGCACGCTTTTACAGCCCTGGCGGAGGGCTGTTGCAACGCAGTCTGTTCCGGTATCGCCGCCGCCGATGACGACTACATCTTTATCTTTGGCAGAGATTGCTTTACCATCAGCCATATTGGAATCAAGCAAGCTTTTTGTAGCAGCATGCAGGTAATCTTTGGCAAAATAGATACCTTTCAGATCACGGCCGGGCACTGGTAAGTCACGCGGTATTGTGCTGCCAGTGCAGAGGACGACGGCATCAAACTGTTTGGTAAGCATTTCAGAGGAAATGCTGTGACCGACTTCAGTGTTCAGGGAGAACTCAACACCGCCATCTTTCAGCAATTTAACGCGGCGGTCAATAAGCTTTTTATCCAGTTTCATGTTTGGAATGCCATACATCAGAAGGCCACCTGGTCTATCTGCTCTTTCGAATACGGTAACAGAATGACCAGCCTTATTTAATTCGTCTGCACAAGCAAGACCGGCAGGTCCGGAACCGATGACAGCAACTTTTTTGCCAGTCCTGTGTGCCGGTTTATTCGGCTTTACAAGCTTATTGGCAAAAGCCTGTTCAATGACATATTGCTCAAGGTTTTTAATAGAAACAGGGTCGTTGACAAGACCTGCACTACAAGCACCTTCACAGGGAGCAGGACAGACATGTGAAGTGAATTCCGGAAAATTATTAGTTTTGTTTAAGCGAACATAAGCGAAGTGGTCGAGACCTTGGTAAACGAAGTCATTGAATTCCGGCATCAGATTGTGCAAAGGGCAGCCTGACAAAGCACCGTTCAGCATAATGCCGCTGTGACAAAAGGGTATGGAACAATCCATACAACGGGCAGCCTGAGTCTGCAACTCTTTTTTGTGGGGAAGACTGCTGGTTTTAATTTCGTCCCAGTCTTGCAGGCGTTCCTTGGCAGGGCGCATAGAAAGTTCTTTTCTAGTATAATCCATAAATCCTGTTGGTTTTCCCATTATGCTTTTCCCTCCTCGAAAACACGGATGGCAGCTTCCTCTTTACTGCAGCCGTCTTGCATATAATCAGCAATTTTTTCAGTGACGCGTTTATAGTCTTTTGGAATGACTTTCACAAATTTGTTGACATATGCGTCCCAGTTTTTCAGAATTTCTTCGGCGGTTTTACTGCCGGTTAATTTGGCATGAGTGAGAATCATCTTCTGAACTTCGAGTTTATCATTAATTGCAGTGAGTGATTCTAAAAGAATGATTTCTCTGTTACAGTAGGAGGCAAAATCACCTTCCTGATCAAGAACGTAGGCTACACCGCCTGACATACCAGCTGCGAAGTTGCGACCAGTTTTACCGAGAATGACGACGGTACCGCCAGTCATATACTCACAGCCGTGGTCACCGACGCCTTCGACAACGGCATGTACACCGCTGTTTCTGATGCAGAAGCGCTCGCCGGCGATGCCGCGAATATAGGCTTCACCACTAGTTGCGCCGTAGAAAGCTACGTTACCGATGATAATGTTTTCATGCGGGTTGAAGGCAATGTCAGCAGGTGGCTTAATAATGAGTCGGCCACCGGAGAGACCTTTTCCTACATGGTCATTGGCATCACCTTCCAGTGTCAGGGTAACGCCTTTTGGCAGAAATGCACCGAAACTTTGACCGGCAGAACCTTTGAAACCAAGCTTGATGGTATCTTTGGGAAGACCGGATAGACCATAGCGGCGGGTTATTTCGCTGCCAAGGATCGTACCGACAACGCGGTCCGTATTTTTTATTGGCAATGTGATGTCGATAGCTTTCTTTTCTTCGATGGCAGTTTTGCAAATTGCCAATAATTCTCTGCAGTCCAGAGATTTTTCCAATTGATGGTTTTGCAATTGAGTACAGTATTGTTCAGTGCCTGGCTCAACTTCCGGTTTGTGTAGAAGGGCGGACAAATCAATGCTTTTGCTCTTCCAGTTTCTTTCCGGTTTTGGTACGAGCACTTCCGTACGCCCAATCATTTCATTAATTGTCTTGAAACCGAGTTCTGCCATGTATTCGCGTACTTCACGTGCTACGAAGCGCATGTAATTAACGACATAATCCGGTTTGCCCTGGAAGTTTTTACGCAGTTTCGGATCCTGGGTAGCAATGCCCATCGGACAGGTATTGAGGTTGCAGACACGCATCATTACGCAGCCAAGTGCGATAAGCGGAGCGGTTGCAAATCCGTATTCTTCCGCACCGAACAGTGCAGCCATGATAACATCGCGGCCGGTCATCAATTTGCCGTCTGTCTCAAGAGTAACTCTGTTACGGAGGTTGTTTAAAATAAGAGTTTGGTGTGTTTCTACAAGACCAAGTTCCCAAGGAAGACCGGCATGATTGATGCTTGTACGTGGAGAAGCTCCTGTACCGCCGTCATAGCCACTGATGAGTACTACGTCTGCGCAGGCTTTAACAACGCCGGCTGCAATAGTACCAACACCTACTTCGGAAACGAGTTTAACACTTATACGGGCATGAGGATTAGCATTTTTCAGGTCGTGAATAAGCTCAGCTAAATCCTCGATGGAGTAAATGTCGTGATGCGGAGGAGGTGAGATAAGCTGGATACCGGCAGTAGTGCCGCGGCATTCGGCAATCCAAGGATAAACTTTACTGCCTGGCAACTGTCCACCTTCACCTGGTTTTGCACCTTGGGACAGTTTGATCTGAATTTCGTCAGCATTGACCAGATAGTTGCTTGTTACGCCGAAACGTCCGGAAGCTACCTGTTTGATAGCGCTGCGTTTGCTGTAGCCGTTGGCCATAGTCCTGAAGCGTGAAGGATCTTCACCGCCTTCACCGGTATTGCTCTTGCCACCTATAAGGTTCATGGCAATGGCAAGGCATTCATGTACTTCTTTGCTGATAGAGCCGTACGACATTGCACCGGTTTTGAAACGCTTGCAGATGCTCTCAATAGGTTCGACTTCATCAATGGAAATTGGCAGGCGTTGCGGTGAGAAGGAGAGTAAACTGCGGAGATTCTGACCTTCGTGTTCCTTGCCGCCTAATTCGGTAGAGAATTTTTTAAACAGGTCATAGTTGTTTTCTTTGCAGGCATGCTGCAAAGTGAAAATTGTTTGTGGATTGTAAATGTGTTTTTCGCCTTTGTCACGATATTGATAAGCAGAACCTGATGGATAGCTGCAAGGATCAAGCGTATCATCAGTAAAGGCAGGATCATGACGCATTTTTACTTCTTTGGCAATTTCTTCAAGACCGATACCGCCGATACGTGAAGGGGTGCCGGTGAAGTATTCATCGACAACTTCATTGCTGATGCCGATTGCTTCAAATATTTGTGCTCCACGGTAACTTTGTACAGTGGAAATACCCATTTTTGAAAGAACTTTGGCAATACCATGGGTACAGGAGTCAATATAATTATTTGTAGCTGCTTCAAAACTAATATTGGATATCATACCGTTGGTGCACATATCATCAATGGTTTCAAAAGCCAGGTAAGGATTGATTCCGCTCGCACCATAGCTTAAAAGCAAGGCAAAATGATGCACTTCGCGCGGCTCGCCGGATTCCAATATGATACTGGCTTTCAAACGAGTGCCATTGCGAATCAAGTGATGGTGAAGGCAGGCACAGGCCAGCAGCGAAGGGATAGCTGCCATTTCCTTATTAACGCCACGGTCAGAAAGAATAAGTATGCACTTGTCTTCAGCAATCAGTCTGTCTGCCTCACGGCAAAGATTAGTAAGAGCTTTTTTTAGACCAGACCCGTCTTTGTCGACAGGGAACAGCATTGGTATTGTGGCTGCTTCGAATTTCGGCTGTTGGATATTCTTCAGCTTGGCAAGTTCAATATTGCTAAGTACCGGCGACTCCGCGGATATCTGACGACAACTATCTGGCTGTGGATCAATGAGGTTTTTCTCCGGACCGACACCACTTGTTGTGTCAGTGAACACTTCTTCTCTGATAGCATCGATAGGTGGATTTGTAACCTGAGCAAATAATTGTTTGAAATAGTTGTATAAGAGTTGCGGTTTTTCAGACAACACAGCTAAAGGAGCATCATTACCCATAGCACCAACTGGATCAAGCGCGCTGGTAGCCATTGGTTTCAAAAATTTCGTAAATTCTTCGAGTGTGTAGCCAAATGCTAGTTGACGCCTCATCAAGGTTTCAAAATCTGGTTTTGGCAATTCTGTATTAAGTTCGATATTTTTCAGCTTAATGAGATTTTCATCCAACCACTTACGGTAAGGATGTTCTGTAGCAATTTTATGCTTAATTTCATCATTGCTGATAATACGGCCTTCAACAGTATCGATAACAAGCATACGGCCTGGACGGAGGCGATCTTTTTTGACCACTGTATTTGGTTCGAATTCCAGAACGCCGACTTCGGATGCCAGCACGATTGTATCGTCTTTAGTAATATAGTAGCGTGATGGGCGCAAACCGTTACGGTCAAGAGCAGCACAAACTGTACGACCGTCAGTAAAGGCCATAGCTGCCGGGCCGTCCCATGCTTCAATCAAAGAATTGTGATATTCGAAGAAAGCTTTCAAGTCTGGATCTATATGAGGATTTTTACTCCAAGGTTCCGGAATCATCATCATGACAGCATGCGGAAGACTGCGGCCGGACATAACGAGAAATT
>CAZCMY010000083.1:0-3121 GCA_964500055.1 uncultured Acidaminococcales bacterium
CCCTTTAGCCCATCAAGCCCAATTGCTTTTGCTTCAGTATCAAATTTTGCTTCCAGTTCCTTCGTTGGCAAGCCAAAGGTGACATTCATCAAGGAACGGCAGTCCTTGTCAGCATAGCCGCGGAAAAAGTCTGGGTGAGCATCTATTACATCATAAACTAGCTTAGCCTTCTCTTCATTACGTTTGGCCATGACTTCCAGGCCACCTTGTGCCTTCAGCCATTTGGCAACCTTACCGACAATATATACGCCAAATACAGGCGGCGTATTATACAATGAGTTGTTTTCCATATGAACTTCATAGTTCAACATGGTTGGTAATGTTTCGTCACGACCTGCAAGATAACTTCTGCGGGCAATTACTACAACAACACCGCCAGGCCCTATGTTCTTTTGTGCTCCGGCATAGATTAAAGCGAATTTAGACGCATCAATCGGACGGCTTAAAATGTCTGAAGATAAGTCTGCAATTAAAGGAATCTCCCCTGTTTCAGGGTAATCCATGAATTCAGTACCTTCTATGGTATTGTTGCCAGTAATATGTACATAAGCGAGATCATCTGAATACGAAAGTTCCTCCGGACGAGGTACACGATTGTATTTGTTCTCCTTGCTGCTGAACAATATACTGGTTTCACCGACTTTTTGTGCTTCTTTCATTGCCTTGTCAGAAAAAGTACTGGTTATAACATAACCGCCTTTTTTACCAGGAGTGAGGAAATTCATCGCAACCATAGAAAATTGCAGGCTTCCACCGCCGCCAAGAAACAAAACACAGTAATCATCACCAAGTCCAAGTAATTCTTTTATATCTGCCTCAGCATCAGCGTTTACTTTTTCATAAGCCGGTGACCTGTGGCTCATTTCCAAAATTGACATTCCTGTTTCTTGATAATCAAGAAGCTCCTCCTGAACTTCTTTTAATACTTCCAGAGGCAGCACTGCCGGACCGGCACTAAAATTATATATTCTACCCATCAGATATCATCTCCAATCAAATGTACAACCATGGCATCTCTGAGTTTTGGTTCGAACCACGTCGATTTCGGCGGCATAATCATGCCCGAATCAGCAATTTCCATTAATTGATTCATCGATGTTGGATACATTGCAAAAGCTACCTTATATTCGCCACTGTTAACCTTTTTCTCCAACTCACCAAGGCCTCGGATTCCGCCAATAAAAGAAATCCTTTCATCAGTACGTGGATCTTTAATTCCAAGCAAAGGAGCAAGCACGTTTTCCTGCAGAACTGTTACATCCAGGCAGCCAACAGGATCATTATCATCATAAGTTTCCGGTTTAGCTGTCAATGTATACCATTTGCCCGCAAGATACATGCCAAATTGGTGCAGTTTTGCAGGCTTTTTTTGTTCACCTGTGTTTTCCTCGACAATAAATTTTTCTTGTACCTTTTCGAGGAATTCTGCTTCAGACATACCGCATAAATCTTTAACAACGCGGTTGTAGTCAAGAATACACATCATATTATCCGGGAAAATTACGGCAAGAAAATAATTATATTCTTCTTCGCCAGTATGACCAGGGCGTTCTTTCATAGCATCAGCAACACGCATGGCGGCAGCTGAACGATGATGCCCGTCAGCAATATAAAGAACAGGAACTTCAGAAAATAAACGTGTAACTTCCGCAATGGCAGCATCGTCAGAAATCACATAAAGCGTATGCCTGATACCATCTTCGGCAACAAAGTCATATTCCGGTCTTTGTTTCAGTAGCACAGCTGTTGTAAAATCATCAATTTCTTTCTTGTTTCTGCAAGTCAAGAAAACAGAACCGCTCTGGGCCTCTGTCACTGTGATATGGTCGACCCTGTCCTGTTCCTTATCATGACGAGTCAACTCATGTTTCTTAATAACATTATCCCTGTATTCCTGTACGGAAGCACAGGCCACAAGACCAACCTGCACATGCCCGTTCATTTCCTGTCTATAAAGATAATAGCAAGGTTTTTCATCAATTTTCATTTGTCCGGAAGATATATACTTTTTCAGATTCTCTTTTGCTTTTTGATAAACTTCGCTGCTATGCGCATCGATACCTGGCGGCATAGTTGCTTCAGATTTTGTAACGCTCAGAAAACTGAGCGGATTATCCCTTAGAATAGCCCGTGCTTCTTCTGTGTCCATGACATCATAAGGTAAAGACGCTATTTGAGCAGCCAATTCCGGCAAAGGACGTAATCCCCTGAACGGTCTGATTTGTGACATTAGTAATCCCCCTGACTAATTATGATATAAAAGAACAAAAAGGCCATACCAGGCCAAATGTTATTCCTATTTTACATTTACAGCACAAAAAACACAATACCAATAATTGTACATTTTTAACAAAATATTACTACAGATTTCTATTCCCGGTGAAAATAAGCTGAATTCCTTTCAGCAATAAAAAACAACTCGCAGTAAGCGAGTTGTTTTATAAGCATTTTTTATTACACAATAAAAAACTTGGAGCGTTGTGCCGAAAGCCTCATTATGCTTTTTTGTGTTTAAGCGAGCGGTTAATTGCGCAAATAATGCCTAGCAGAGAAGCAACGTTAATATTGCTGTGGATACCAACGCCAAAAATATGTCCATTGCCCGGTACCTTTAGTTCAATATAAGATATTGCTTTAGCATCTGATCCTTTGGAAATAGCATGTTCCTGATAGGAAATAAACTCATAACCTACAACACCAATACCTGCTAAAGCCTGGAAGAAGGCATCAATAGGTCCGTTGCCTATGCCGGTGACTGCTTTTTCCTCACCGTCGACGCTGACGATACCTTCGAATCTTGTGCTGTGATTCTCATCTTCTTCGTGCTCTTCCAAAAACCTGTGTTTGAGAAGCTTGTATTTTCCCCCAAAGGCAATATACTCCTCATTAAAGAGATCAACAATCTGTGCCGGATTAAGCTCTGCTCCTGAGGCATCTGCGGCGGCCTTCACAATATCGCCAAATTCCGGATGCATATTTTTCGGCAGCTCATAGCCAACTGTTTGCTGCAGTACAAAAGCTGCTCCACCTTTGCCAGACTGGCTGTTGATTCTGATAACAGGTTCATATTCACGATTAAGATCTGCCGGATTAATCGGCAGGTAAGGAACTTCCCAGTAAG
>CAZCMY010000083.1:3221-5575 GCA_964500055.1 uncultured Acidaminococcales bacterium
TCATCAGGAATATAATTGTCCTCTATCAATGTACGCAGTATTTCATATTCAGTTTCTGAAGCCGATGGAAAACCAACCTCAATTTCTTTAAATCCTATAGCCAGTAACATCTTAAACATTCTTAACTTCTCTTCCAGCTGCATAGGTGTTACAAGTGCCTGGTTACCGTCACGCAGATCAACACTGCACCAGATTGGGGCTTTAGCGATAACCTTATCCGGCCAGGTACGATTTGGTAAACTTACAGGCTGAAATGGAATGTACTGTTTGCTAGGCTGTTTCATAAAAATAATCTCCTCTACATGTAAAGTTTCAGAGCGAAAATAAAAATCCCCGCTCCTATAAAATACATAGGGGCGAGGAATCAATAATCCACGCGGTACCACCCTAATTCAGCTGCCAGTGAAACCGGCAACCCTTTCGGCCTCTAACAAGGCCTTAGCCGCTAACGGGGCTACACGTCTTACTCTACATATCGAGCAAGCGACTCAGGGATGAGCTATTCATACAATTGCCGTTACTGACTCGCACCACACGTCAGCTCTCTTAAACAGGTTAATTGTATCTTATTCCCTTCATTGTCTTTATGGGATGAATCAATATTTTTTTGTTTATGTTTACGATTATATATTTCATTGAATCATTTGTCAACATTTCTAAACAAAAATCACCATTACCTGTAAACAGGTAATGGTGATACATAAACAATCATCAAGGTTTAATGGATGTTTTGAATACTTGTTTGCCGTCTTTCATTTCGATGACTACAGCATTCTTGTCAGCGTCATGTGTTTTGTTGATTGTCGTTACACCACTGATTGCAGGGAAATCTTTAGTAGCCGCAAGTGCTTCAATAATCTTCGCAGAATCAGTGCTGTCAGCACGTTTAATCGCATCAGCAAGGACATAAACTGCATCATAGCCAAGAACAGCCAAAGCTTCTGGTTTCTGTCCATATTCCTTTGTATATGCGTCTACAAAGGCTTGTGCTTTTGGTGACGTGTCTTCAACAGAATAATGGTTGGTGAAATATGTGTTGTTTAAAGCAGTCGCAGATGCAATTTCCACCAGTTTTGGAGAATCCCAGCCATCAGCACCGATGATAGGAATAGTTATACCCATCTCACGCGCTTGTTTTACAATTTTGCCAACTTCTTCGTAATAACCAGGTACATAGAGTACTTCTGCACCTTTGCTTTTAATTTTTGTTAAGGTTGCTTTAAAATCAGTATCTTTTTGCAGGTAAGCTTCATTAGCAACTATCTCGCCGCCTTCTTTTTTCAACGCAGCTTCAAAGAATTCTGCCAAACCTTTACTGTAATCACTGCTATTATCAACAAGCATAGCTGCTTTCTTGACTTTAAGGTCCTTAGCAGCAAAATTAGCTGCTACCGTTCCTTGGAACGGATCAATAAAGCAAACACGATAGATATATTTCTTTACGTTTTTAGTTTTTTCGTCAACAGTAACTTTAGGATTAGTAGCGCCAGCAACCAGATAAGGGCTCTTGTTGGCTTCAGCTACACTTGCAGCTGCAATTGCATTAGAACTGGAAAAAGTTCCTGTCACAGCAACTACTCTATCTTGAGTTAAAAGCTTAGTCATAGCATTTGCAGCTTCTGAAGGCTCACTTTTGTTATCTGCTACAACAGCCTTGATTTGTTTGCCTAGTAAACCACCATTAGCATTAATTTCTTTGATTGCAAGTTTAGCACCATTTGCTGCCGCGGTACCAATAGTCGCGTTACCGCCTGTCATCTCATTCAGCAAGCCGATTTTAATTTCTTTACTGGATGAGCTACCGCAACCGGCAACAGATGCCGCTAAAATTACGGTCATCAGCGAAGCTGCGGCCGCCTTTAAGAAACCATTTTTCATTTTAATAGAATCCCCCTTCTTTTTTAAACCACCAAGAGCAAAAAAAATAAAGCAATTTCGTTGCTATGTGAAAAGTATATTACATTTTTATTGTAAAATCAAGTATTTTTTAGCTTCGCCTTGAATTTTGTATTTATTTTAACGTATACTTGTGTATTTTTGGTGTACATAAGTTGTTAGTGTGCCTATAGAAAGTACGTATGGCTTCTTTTGGTTAATAACTGTAATCTTTTTTACATGTTTTAAAGAAACTTTAAAACGAAACTATTTTTTTGTATTTATAGGAAAAACAAATTTATCACAAAGTGCATATGTGCTCTTTATTTATTCCATACAAGAATAGAATTTGGTTACATAAAAAAAGTGACTGGCATTTAGCCAGTCACTTTAATGTTAGCAGTTTACGTTCTAGTCATTAGATTTACTCATCATACGTGTAACTAATTTCTCTATTTCATTAACAACCAATGGCATTA
>CAZCMY010000084.1:0-4217 GCA_964500055.1 uncultured Acidaminococcales bacterium
GTAACACCCTTGATTTCACCAACCTCAGGTTCTACATCCCTCGGTACGGCAATATCGATAAAAATTAGCGGTCTGCCTTCTCTTTGCGGCATCAGCCGGGCAACATCCCTGGTGCGAATCATATAATGCGGAGCACCTGTAGACGTAATCACTATATCGGCTTTGTTCGCAGCCTCTATATAGTTTTCGAATTTAACCGCCACACCTTGAAACTTTTCTGCCAAATCAACGGCCCTGCTGTAATTACGGTTGGACACAAAAACCGTTTTTACACCGTTAGCAACAAGATGCCTCGCTGTTAACTCACTCATCTGTCCGGCACCGACCAGCAAAACATTCGACGCCGTCAAATCCCCAAAAGCTTTCTTCGCCATTTCTACGGCTGCGAAACTTACGGATACCGCGCTGTAGGCAATATGGGTCACTGTACGCACTTTTTTACCGACCGCAATAGCTCTATGAAACAAAGTATTCAGTACGGTACTGGTACTATCTGCATCACGTGCCAGTGAATAGGCTCTTTTTACCTGACTGAGAATTTGCCCCTCACCTATGATGAGGGAGTCCAGACTGGAGGCCACTCGAAATAGATGATTAATACAATCCTCATCCGTAAAGAAGAATAAATATTTCCTGGCATCCGGCGGATTCACTGCCATACGCTGCAAAAATTGACGCATGATCGGCAAGGCCTCTTCAGCATCTTCCACAACAGCGTACAATTCAGTACGATTACAGGTGGACAGCAGGACGCACTCGCTGAACTCCTCACAGCCGCGAAAATATTTCAATGCTTGTTTGACTTGCTCTTCAGAAAAAGAAAAGCATTCCCGCACTTCAACCGGCGCGGTTTTATGATTCAATCCCAATACTACTAACTGCATGACAAATCACTGCCTCCGCCTCTTCAATTCGCCCCTGCCTTAACAAGGCAAGCACATTCTCATCTATTGTTTCGCGCCAAAAAAGCTCGCGCTGTTTTGACGTTGCCAGTCTTTGCTTAAGTTCCCGACGTACCTTGTCCAGCATATCAAGATACTCACCGTATTCCTCGCCATACTGCTTAGCCAATTCCTGCCTGAGTTTTTTTGCCATGGCCGGACTTTTGCCGCCGGTAGAAACCGTCAGCAGCAAATCTCCGCGCTTAACCTGCGCAGGCACCGAGAAATTGCCGAGTTCCGGTACATCAACAACATTGGCTAAAATGCCTGCCTCTTCAGCTTCTTTAGCAACTGCCTCATTGACAAAAGAATCATCTGTCGCGCAAATGACAAGGAAAAATCCTTTCAAATCGCCTTCCCGGTAGGGCCTTGCAATGTAATTAAATTGCTTTTTCTTCACCATTTCAGCGAGCTCAAGTGTTAGTTCCGGGCTAAATACAGTAACCTCTGCCCCCGCAGCGAGCAGCGACTTAACTTTGCGGCAGGCAACAGCCCCGCCGCCAACAACGGCGCATTTTTTGCCGGCAATGCGTAAGTTTATTGGATAATCAGCCATTTTCACACCTTATTTCTTTCATTATATCCACCAGCCTGCCAAATCAGAGAAATAAAAAATCCCTGCAATATTTGCAGGGAAGAATAAAGACAAAGGTGATATATGTTCACGTTTGTGCCACCCTCCCCATCGCTCGTAGGTTTAACGGTGATTGCAAAACAGGCAGTTCTCCTGACTCTGGATCATCGCTCACCCAAACCTTCCCAAGAATTCTCTTAGTGGCATACATGGGGTCGCTCCTCATTACAGTGGCGGGACCGTGCCGGGCTTACACCGGCTTATCTATTAAGACCAAAGGTCACCTGTTTTCATCGTATTAAATTTTCAAGTCATATTTGATGGCTATTATTATACTATATGCAAACAAATTTAGCAAAAATTGCCCTTTGCTTCTTTCTACATTTATTTACCGCCATTCGTTAGTGCAGGAAAGCCTTAATAATTGTCGAATTAATTTGATTGTTAACAATCAACCAAAGAAAGCAGATGAACAAATTGTGGCAGACAACTGACAATGATTTTCCCAACGAAAATGAAGCGCTTGCTTTTCAAAAACATTACATGCAAAATACTAAACCACAGTTCTTGAGAAATATCTCCTTACTTGCCTTCATCATGCTTGTCTGTACTTTGCTCTCCATGTTTTTAAAAAGTATCGATAATATAGAGTCCAATGTCGTAATGGTTTATTTGCTCGGTGTTATTATCTTTTCTTATCTTGCCAGTGGCTATGTCTACAATTTTTTAGCTTCACTTTCCGGTGTTCTCTTATATAATTTTTTCTTTACTGAGCCTTATTACACGCTTGAGGTCTACAGGCACGACTACCTGATAACCTTTCTGATCATGTTCATAGTAGGTTTTTTCACCAGTACCCTGACCATGAAAATCAAATGGGAAACTTTTCTGGCCGAAGAACGGGAGCAGCGCATCAAAGCGCTATACGCCATCGGCAGAAAACTCCTAAGTGTAAAAAACAGTGCTCATCTGGCAGAAATATCAGCGCAGGAAATTGCCAAGCAGTTCTCCGCTGATGTCCTGATTCAATTTTTTAATGAAAATAACGATATTCGCAACAGATATGTTGCAGGCAATGATCTGTTTGTTGATGATAAAGAACGTGTTGCATGTTTAGAAGCTTGCCAATCTGGCATTCCCTGCGGTTTTGGCACAAAGCTTTTTCCTAAAACTCATGGTTATTATCTGCCCATTATTGGGCAAAGCGGGGTTCTCGGTATTATTGGCGTTGTTTTTTCACCGGCACTGCTGCCTACTAATCTGCAGACGGGGTTTCTTGAAACTATAGCTTCCCAAATTGCTGCCGTCTTAGAACGCGAAAAGCTTTATGAAAAACAGGCCGAAACCCAAATACAAGTACAGCGTGAACGCTTGCGGGCAGATATGTTCAGAACTATTTCGCATGATCTGCGCACACCGCTTACCAGCATTATTGGTTCAGCCAATACGGTTATCGATAATTATGCCAATATCAGCGATGAAATTAAAAAAGACTTTTTGCGTAATATCTATGATGATGCTTGCTGGTTGAATGAAATGGTAGAAAATATATTGCATATCACACGTTTTGACGAGGGCCGCGTCAAATTAAACATTGAAGAAGAGGCAGCTGAAGAAATCATTGCCGAGGCAATCGGCCGTGTAAAGAAGCACGCACACAATCACCAAATCACTACGAATATCCCCACCAGCCTCATTCTCTTAAAGGCAGACGGTGTTTTACTGACCAGGGTATTAGTGAACCTTTTGGAAAATGCTGTGAATTACACTCCTGAAGGCAGTGCAATCTCGGTGTCCCTTAGTAAAAAAAATGAAAACGTTTTATTCGAAGTAAGCGACAACGGGCCAGGAATTCCGGAAGAGAATTTGCCGCATATATTTGAACGGTTTTATTCTCATCCTGCCAAAACTTATGGTGGCCGCCGCGGCACCGGTCTTGGTCTTTCCTTATGCAAGTCAATTGTCGAAGCCCACGGTGGGCAAATAACGCTCAGTAATAATAAGCCACATGGCACTACTGTGCAATTCTGGATTCCTGCCAAGGAGGTACATATCGATGCAACCCTTAATTCTGATAGCAGATGATGAAAAATCTATCCGTAACTTTCTAAAAGTATCACTTGAAACCCAAGGATATAAATGTCTGGAAGCCGATTGCGGTGCCAACACACTTATGCTTGCCGCATCACATAATCCTGACATCCTTATTCTTGATTTGGGTTTACCGGACATAGATGGTGTCGAAGTCATAAAGAAACTCCGTGCCATATCCCGACTGCCTATCATTATAGTTTCTGCTCGCGGACATGATCGTGAAAAGGTCGAGGCTCTTGATGCCGGCGCAGATGATTATCTGACTAAGCCCTTCAGTGTGCCTGAACTGCTGGCACGTATCCGTGTTATCCTGAGACGGCATTCATCTGACCCCGCGGCACTCGAACAAAATAAGTCTGAATTCAAAATTGGCAACCTGCTTGTTGATGACAACAAAAGACGTGTCTGGTTAAATGACGATGAAATCCATCTCACACCAAATGAGTATAAGGTCCTGGCTCTTTTAATAAAACATCAGGGCAAAGTACTCACTCATAAGTTCATCATTGAAAACATCTGGGGTGGTATGCTTGACGATGATACCCAATCCTTGAGGGTATGCATGGGCAATCTCAGACGAAAATTAAAAGAAGATCCTGCCGAACCGC
>CAZCMY010000084.1:4317-5571 GCA_964500055.1 uncultured Acidaminococcales bacterium
ATAAGCTCAGCAATTGCTGAACTTCGCTGTAAGAATTTAAAACCAGCATATGAACAGATTGTGGAAGCAATGCACATATACCCCGATGCGCCTCAACCACACAATTTACTCGGCATCTGGTTTGAATTGAAAGGTGATGGAGTCATGGCTCGCCGCCACTATAGAGCTGCTTATTCCCTTGACCCAACTTTTCAACCAGCCTGCAAAAATATTGAACGCATCTGTTCTTTTGAAAACTTCAATTCTTACGAATTTTATTTTGGTGATGAACGAGAAAAATAAGGGCACAACTTGCCTGGTTACCTGCTTAAAGGAGAATAATTATGTATATCACTATCGTTGGCTGCGGCAGACTTGGCAGCATGCTGGCAGAAGATTTAGCCAATAACGGGCATGACATTGCTATTATTGACAGAAATGCCAAAAGTCTGGAGACGCTTGGCAGTGGTTTTAATGGACTACGCGTCAAAGGCGTAGAATTTGATAATGATGTCCTTATTGATGCGGGTATCAAACACGCTGACTGTCTAATTGCGGTTACTCCTTTTGACAACATCAATATCACAGTAGCATTGGTCGCCAAAAAGATATTCAGCGTTCCGCGCATTATCGCCAAAATCAACGACCCTCAAAAAAAGCGTGTTTATGATGGTCTGGCAATTGAGACAATCAACCCTACAGAGTTAAGCGCCTACATACTGAAAACAAGAATCGAGGAAAAGCTCAAATGAAATCAATCATTATCGGCGGTGGCAAAATTGGTTCCAATCTGCTTAAGACATTGAAAGAACGCGGCTATGATGTCACGCTGATTGAAAAAAATGAAGAAATTTGCCGCAAGATAGCTAATGATATTGAAGCCGATATTATCTGCGGTGACGGCACTGATTTGGATGTGCTGCATGACGCAGGTATCAGGAATGCTGACTTATTGGCTGCCGTGACGGGCAAAGATGAAGAAAATCTTGTCATCTGCCAGATAGCTAAAATGGAATTTCAAATTAAAAAATCAATCGCCAGAGTCAACAATCCTAAAAATATTGCTATGTTTAATGCACTAGGCGTTGACCAGACTGTCTGCAGCACCGAAGTAATCGCTAATCTGATTGAATACGAATTTGACCGTGACATCTGCAAAATTGTGCAAACCTTTGATCGTGGCGCGATGGTCCTTATTGAAGTTACGATTAATGAAAATAACCGCTGGCTCAATTGCTTTATCAAAGATCTGAAACTGCCAGCAGAATGTGTTGT
>CAZCMY010000085.1:0-3444 GCA_964500055.1 uncultured Acidaminococcales bacterium
ATGGGTGAATATTATAGCCCATCAGCTCTTGAAGTGTATGCTTTTTGCCCATTTAAGTTTCTGGTGAGCAAGGTATGGCAAACTGATACTTGGCAGGAAGTAAGCGATGAAACAGAAGCTGTAGACCAGGGTGATTTATACCATGTTGTTTTAGCAAAGTTTTTCGCCAGATATATTGGCAAAAATATCAGTTGTGAAGACGCCAAGACACTGGAAAATGATATGCGAGAAATTTTTCATTCTGTATGTGAAGAGTTTTTGCTTTTAGGCAAGCTCAAAAAAACCGATTTTCTGGATACCGAGCTGCAACATATATGGACAAAATTGCTAAGAGTTTTGTCTGCAGAGATCGCTTATCAGAAAGACCTTTACGCCAGCAAACGAAACTTGCTGCCTGCTTTTGTGGAATGGGGATTTGGCACCAATCAAACGGGGCATGTTTTTTGCCGTGAGATTGATGGTGAAAGAGCATATTTCACCGGCCGCATAGACAGGATAGATACCGACGATGAGAATTTGTTCATCACAGATTATAAAAGAACAAACGGGCCTGCTAAAAAAGATTTTGAGGCTGGTCTTGATATGCAAATGCCACTTTATGTCTTGGCAGCTGAAGAGTTTTTTGCAAATGATACAAGAACGCTTTTAGGTGGCGGCTACTTCTTGATTGAAACTGCCCAAAGAAAGAACGGTTACTGGCGTAAAGAAGCGGAATTTTTGCCATGGCTAAAACGCGGGAATGACGATTGGCAGGCATTTCTGGAAAAGGCTGAGAATAGTCTGACTAGCTGCGTTCAGGGCATAAGAGCTGCCAACTACTACACAGAACCTAAAATGCAATGTCCGTCTTATTGCCCAGGTATAGATATTTGCCGCTATGCTCTGGTAAGCGAGCTACAGGAAGAAGGAAGTGAAACTGATGACTGATTTTACCCCTGCGCAGGAATGTGCAATAGAGACAATTGAGAACAATATATCAGTTTCAGCCGGCGCTGGTTCAGGTAAAACGCGCGTCCTGGTAGAACGTTTTGTTAACATCATTGCTAAGGAAAAGGCTGCTGCGGATGGGATACTGGCAATCACCTTTACGCGTAAGGCCGCAAAGGAAATGCGTGAAAGAGTCAGAGCAAAACTGAATGTTTTGATTAAGGACACAATGAGTGACAGGCTTTTTTGGCAGAAGCAGCTAATACTGTTAGAACGTGCCCAGATAAGTACTATTGATAGTTTTTGCAGTCGCCTTTTGCGTGATAACCCTGTGGAAGCTCAGATTGACCCAGCCTTTGTCACAACAGAAGAATTTGATTTAAATGATTTTTATTATGAAGAATCTTTGGCATACATGAAAAAGCTTTTGCAGAATAAAGATTCTGACTTGCAAAAGTTATTAAATGAATATGGTCGGTCAAAGCTGCAGGAAATGGTGAATTCGCTTATCGAAAACCTCCATTTGCTGATTGAAAAAAATGATTTATCTAAGCTGTATACAGACGCTCTGGGGCAAGAAATTGCTGATGTTCAAAAACAGGTCTTGCTTAACATTGAATTTTTAATGTCTGCGCGTGAAACTATCAAGGGTAAACACCGCGAGGAATTAGATGCAATTTCCGCTAATCTCAAGACAGTGAAAGAAGCAGTTGAGGAATGTAATGTTGAAGTATTAAATAAGTACTTAATGAGTTTGTCCGCTCGTAATAAGGCTGATGCTGACTTAGTAAAAGAGATAAGAGACTTAACAGGCAGACTGCTGATGATGCCGATAGACAAACGTGCTGCTGACCTGATTGAGAGCTGGCAGATTTTTTTGCGCGGTCTTGATGAGCATTTTCGCGCAAAGAAAGTGGAACGAAAAATATTGAGTTTTGCCGATGTTGAAGAAAAAGCTTTGCAACTGCTGCTCAACAACAAAGATATTCTTGATAAATGCAGAAATCGCTACAAATATGTCATGGTTGATGAGTTCCAGGATACAAATCTGCAGCAAAAGAAATTGGTATATCTTCTGGCTGGCGGTGATAGCGAAAAATTGCTTAGTAACAGACTTTTTGTCGTAGGCGATGCCAAACAATCTATTTATCGCTTTCGCGGCGCTGAAGTAAGTGTTTTTGCTGACGTATGCAAAGATATAGAAAAAAATGGCGGCAAAAATGTTACGCTTGCGGATAATTTCCGCTCATCCCCGGAAATATTAGAAGTTTGCAATGAAGTTTTTAAGGATTTAATGGGATATGACGAGCTTAACGATATCGTCTTTGAAGAACTTAAGCCTAATAAAGAAGCACAAGCAAAGCCTAAATTGCTTATTATTGCTGCAGAAAAAGATAAAAGAAAAGATGCCAATAAAGCCGAAGCTTATGTGGTTGCCGAAAATATCAAAGAGCTGGCAGACAAAGACAATTTTAAATTTGCAGATATGGCGATATTACTGGCAAGTATAAACAGGGCACAAGGTTTTGCTGCTGCTTTACGTGCAGTTGGTATCCCTTTTCATATAATTGACGGCAAGGGCTTTTTTGAAAAACAGGAAATAATTGATTTAGTAAATTTGCTGCTGGTTTTGGATAATAGCAGAAGAGACCTTGAATTGATTGGCATTTTAAGGTCACCCTATTTTGGTTTAAGTGATGAAACTATAACTGAGCTATGTTTAGTTATGGAAAATAATAGCTTATGGCAGGTTTTAACTGATGGGAAGATAACATTTGATTTGTCGCCTGAACAACAAAATTTACTGCACAGTGCTGGTGAGAAACTGAAGAAATTACACGCTAATGCCCAAACCTTGCCTTTGCCTGATTTATTAATTAGAATTTTTGATGATCTGCAAATTGCCCCCTTGTTGATTGGACAGGAATTTGGCAAGGAGAAATTAGCTAATGTTAAGAAGCTGCAGCAGATGGCTACAGATTTTTGCATGAAACAAGGAGGAACCCTGCATACCTTTTTACAAAGAGTGGGGAAGATGCGTGAAACTGAGACACGTATAGAAGTTTCTAATGGCAGTTTTGAGCAAAATGCTGTTACTATCATGACTATCCATAAATCGAAAGGACTGGAATTTCCTGTCGTTTTTCTGCCGGCATTGCATGCAAGAGGAAGGTACGATTCAAGCAGCATAAGCTTTTTGCCGGATTTTGGTTTGGGTATCAAAATCCGTAATGAAGACGGTGTGCTTGTGGAAAGTTCTGCTTTCAAAAAAATTAAACAATACAACAGCGATATGGAAGCTGCGGAGAAGAAAAGACAATTGTATGTCGCGATGACACGTGCCGAAAAGCGTTTAATTTTATCCGGTGTTGCAGTAGATGAAGGCGACAAAGAGCAAAAAGAGCGAGAGGAATGGCTGAGTTCTTTGAAGCGCATCTTACTTAAGGAAAAACAAGGTAAGCCTCTTGTTGATATAGAAATTATTGAAGAAAATTCTGTAAAAATGCAAGAAACAGC
>CAZCMY010000085.1:3544-5551 GCA_964500055.1 uncultured Acidaminococcales bacterium
CTCTTGTTGATATAGAAATTATTGAAGAAAATTCTGTAAAAATGCAAGAAACAGCGTTAGCCGAAGCTAAAACGATGTCTTTTGATGAACGAGTTTACAAACAAATTCAACCGCTACCTGGATGTGGTGTACGGCATTTGATTTTTTCTTCAACTTCGTTGTTTGAATATGAAACGTGCCCTCGCAGTTTTTTCTATCACTACATAGCTCAGTTGCCCGGCAGCGAAGATGTTTTTTGCGAAAAAGATGTTGAGATTTGTAAAAGCAGTTTACCAGCTAATATTTTTGGCCTTGTTATTCATAGCGCAATGGAAAACATCGAGCATTACGGTATGGATGAGGCTCTTGATTACGCAATAGAGAAACATGTTCCGATTTTTATGCAGCACAAGGTTAGGGAAGATGCGGGCAATATGCTTTCTGCATATCTTGACAGCGAACTATACAGGGGAATAAGTTCGTTGGAGAAAAAAGCTGAAGATAATTTTTACCTGCCATTGTTTGAAGATCATGGCAAAGAATTCTGGTTTACGGGCAGTATTGATTGTTTGTACACTTATCCTGAAGGTGATTTTGGTATTATTGATTATAAAACTGGTAAGCCGCCGTTAAAGGACGATGATTTAAAAGGCTACGCAGAGCAATTGGCGTTATATGTGTTGGCTGCTGAACGTTTGTATAAAAAGCCAGTCAGAACGGCAGCTCTTCATTTCTTGCAAAACAATAGCAAATGGGAACTACCGATTAATAGAGAAGTCGCTTTTAATCAAATAATCAAAAAGTGCACAGACATCTGCAATAAAAAAGAAGAGCAGGACTTTGCAGTCCTGCCCGAAAAATGCACATTCTGTAGTTATGCTTATTTATGCCCGCAAAAATAACTAACTGAGTTCGATTGAATTACCAGGTTTCACAATCAGAACTTTGGCGGACGTTTTTTGTTCAACTTCTTTTTTGAATTTTTCCGGATCTTGAGCAATTACTGGCCACGTGTTGTAATGTACGGGAATAACCTCTTTTGCTTGCAGCAGTTCAACTGCTTTGACGGCATCGGCGGGCCCCATTGTATAATTATCACCAATAGGCAGTACGGCATAGTCAATATTCTCAAGCTCGCCTAAAAGCTTCATGTCACCGAAAAGACTTGTATCACCGGCAAAATATATTGTTGTGCCGTAGAAATCTACAATAAAGCCACAGGCATGGCCACCAGCTATACCGGCACCGTGGAAGGCAGGCGTAATTCTCACTTTACCGAAGGGAAAGACATGAGTGCCGCCAATATGCATGCCATGTGCCGCACAACCTTTTTCAGCGACCATATTTGCAATCTCGGCTGTTGAAATTATCATTGCTTTGTTCTTTTGTGCGATTTCAATAGCACTGCCTAAATGATCAGCATGTGCATGGGATACCAAAATATGAGACACCTTGATATCAGCAGGCTTAACGCCGCTGGGATTTCCGTCAAGGAACGGGTCAAAAATAATTGCGTCGTTTTCATTTTCAAGTATAAAACATGCGTGGTGGACATAATGGAACTTTTTCATTTCAAATCAACTCCCTCAAGCATCTTTACTACCTGATATTATAAACGAAATATACTGCTAAAGCTACTGCACAAGAGCTTTTAAGACTTTACAATCTAACGCAAATGAAGTAAAATTTTTTTAGTTTTATTGTCAGAACTAGCACTTGAAAAGTATAATAGGGGTGAATAAATGAATATATATTTAATAAGCATCTTGGGCTATGCAGTTTTGCTGATAGGGATAGGCTGGTTTATAGGTAAACATGTCAAGGAAGCTTCAGACTTCTTTGTTGGTAATAGAAAATTCAGTTGGCAGCTATTGTTTACTACCTTAATTGCGGCCAATATAGGGGCAGGATCAACTGTAGGTGTTACCGGTCTTGCTTTTAAGTATGGCGTTTCAAGTTGGTGGTGGATTGGCTGCTCGGCTATTGGTTCTATAATCCTTGCTTACTTTGTAGGGCCTAAGGTGTGGG
>CAZCMY010000086.1:0-5463 GCA_964500055.1 uncultured Acidaminococcales bacterium
TTTTCGAATTCTGACGAAGGCATCGGCTTAGCAAAATAATAGCCTTGTACCCAATTGCACCCGATAGCTTTTAAAAAGGCTACTTCTTCCTTAGTCTCAACGCCTTCGGCAACAACCATCATGCCTAATTTCTGAGCCATGAAAACTACTGTTTCAATAATACGCCTGCCTCTTTCGCTGCTGGTTTTATCACGGAAGAATAGCTGGTCTATTTTAAGGGTATCAAAAGGCATGGTATGCAGGATATTCAGGGAAGAATAACCGCTGCCAAAATCATCAATGGCCAGACTTACACCCAACCTGGCAATATTATTAAATACTTCAACCAGAAAATCATCAGAAGCCATAGGCATATGCTCAGTAAGTTCCAGTTCCAGAAGTTCAGTCGGTACTCTATATTTACCGATAAGAGCGCCATAATCGTTCACAAAATCGGGATCAAGCAAGTGCAGCCTGGAAACATTTACTGATATTGGCAAAACTTTGCGTCCTTCGTCCAGCCATTTGCGAATATCAGCGCAAACCTGCTCAAAAACATAAAGATCAAGTTTGAGCACAAAACCATTTCTTTCAAAAAGATCTATGAATTCTCCCGGCATGATTAAGCCTTTATCCGAAACCCAGCGCACAAGCGCCTCAGCGCCCGCCACTTTCTCTGTATGTAAATCAAATTTTGGCTGGTAGTGAACAATGAACTCTCTATTCTGCAGAGCTTGATCCATTTTGTTTTCAATTTCCGCCTCGCGTATGGTTTTTTCTCCCAAATCAGCTTCGTAGAAAACAATTCCGCCTTTATAACCATTTTTGGCCTCCAGGCGCGCCATATCAACAAACTCCATCATTTTTTCCAGGTCTTGTTCATTTTTTGTTGGCCGGTAAACGCCGAAAGCTAACGAAATATTATATAAGGCAGCACCTGCGGCTATCTCGGACTTGATACTTTCCTGCATATCAAATAATCTTTGCCTTATAGCGGCATCACCTGTGTCCTGCAAAAGAAGGATGAACAAATCATTGCTGCCATGGGCCAAAATCTCGCTGCCATGAATAGCACCTGTCATCTTTCGGCAAAGCAAACGTAAAAGCCGCTGCCCTTCCTTCGGCCCAAAGCCTGTCGTAACAGCACGGAAATGGTTAATATCAAACATGACAATGACATAGCCACCGTCTCTCACCAATTCCTCAGCGTCAATTTTAAATTTCTCGAAATTTCTCATGCCGGTCAGCCTATCATAAAAAGCAATCTTTTCCAGCTCTTTTTCCTTCCGCTTCTCCAGCAGATAGAAATAGCCAAACCCTGCCAGAAACAACAAAATAAGCGAAGCCATAGTCTGGTAAAAATACTTCTTAACCAAAATATTTAAGGTCAGATGATAAGGCACCTGTGCAATATTGGACGCAATTATTCTATTCCGCTCTTCCGGCCTCATATTGGCGATTACTTTATTGATAATGTTCAAAAGCTTCTGATCTCGGCTATAGGAAAGGCCAAAACAGAGTATCTGCCCATCGTGCCCATAAGGCAAAAGCTGTAGATTTTCGTTGCCTGGTTCTTGCAGATATTTCTGCAGGATATAACTGTTATCGACAACAAAATCCACTTCGCCATCATGCATGGCCTCCATTGCTGCCTCCAGCGACTGATAATTGGTTATAAGCGCTTTCGAATAATTCTTTTCCAAACTGTGCCTGATACCAACTCTGCCGTCGGCAATACCAACGGAAAACGAACCTTCCGGCACATGCCCTTTCAGGCTAATAAAAGAAAGCGGCAACTCCAGATAAGGCTTACTTAAACCAAGCTTATAAAAACTCCCGTCACCTGTAGCTTTGTCAAATCCGCAGATAATGTCGGTTTCTCCATTGATCATTGTTTTTGAAAAATCCTTATAGTTATCGGCCTCACTGAAATTAATTTTCAGTCCGGTTTTCTCAGAAACAATCTGCAAAAAATCAACAGCAATTCCTTTAACCGTTCTGTCTTCCTTATCATAATAAGCAACTGGCTGCCAGTTTGGGTCATAGGCAACCTTTAATTCCGGCTGCTTTTTTAAAAACTCAACTTCCTCACGTGTGAAAGAAATTTGGAAAACGGGACTGTCACCATAGTATTTATCCTGCAGATCTTCTCTATATTGCGGATTATCTGCAAAAATTTTATTGCAAGCGTTATCAATGCTAGTAATTATGCCTTTATTCTCTTTACGAGCAAGAAAAAATCCTGGCTGCGGCTGAAAACGAGCAACAACCCTGCCTTGACCAATGCTGGCGAAAGTACTTGCAGCAACGCCATCAACTTCTCCTTTATGCAAAGCAATAAACATGTCATGTAGATCATCGAAATGTTTCTTCTTTACATGAAAATTATTAGACATGGCATATTCATCAAGATTTCTTCCAATCTTGCTTCCCCTTAATACCCCGACAGTCATACCGTCAAACTTGGAAAAATCTTCATAATAAACATCTTCACGGTTTTGGTCGACGCAAAGTACCGAATAAATCATGCCTACATAATTTTGTGAATAAGCGAATTTATCGAGTCTTTCAGGAGTCTTCTGCAAGCTGGTCATCAGGTCAATTTCACCGGTTTCCAGTCTTGTCAGGCATTCCTCAAGAGTACCATAAACAAATTCATATTTCCAACCCGTATATTCCGCTATATCCTTTAAGAACTCGTAACTATAACCGGAATAACCACCATTGCCATCAACACTCAGAAAACTGTCATAACCATAATAGCCAACCTTGACGCTTTGCTTCTGACCCTGCTCGGCGGCGTAGGCAAAAGAAAAGCCGCCCAAAATGAAAAACAGGCAAGAAAACAACGTTATAATTAATAACTTTTGTTGTCTTAACCTGATCAACATTTTGCGCAGCATAGATGCACTCCCTAATATATAATCAGCACGAGAATATTTTATCATATTGAAAGCATTTTTGTACATAGACATTGCACAGAAGCTAAGGAGTAGCATTTTTTATTTTTTCTTGTTGTATTCCTGCATTACCGTATCCATGTCTTGCTTCAGCCAACATTCAACAGCATCAGCTGTCCTTTTCACTGCTTCAGCTACAGCTTCTGCCTCATCAGCGTAAAACTTCTGCAAAACATGCTTGATGACATCTTTTCTTTCACCTGAAGGATGACCGATCCCGACTTTAAAACGTGGAAATTCCGATGTACCGAGATGTTCCTGAATCGATTTGATACCGTTATGACCGCCGGCAGACCCTTTGCGTCTGATACGCAATTGGCCGCAGGGCAAATCAAGATCATCCTGAATTACTGCCACATCATCTGGTGCAATATGGTAAAAATTGGCGAAATCAGCTACCGCAAAACCGCTAAGGTTCATATAGGTAGTAGGTTTAATGAGAAAAATCTTTTCAGGTATGCGGTGTTCGATGTAAGTAGCGTTATCTGCATCCTTCCATTTCGTTTCACCCCAGCGCCTTGCTAATTCATCGGCAACCATAAAGCCTATATTATGACGGGTATTTTCGTATTCTTTCCCGACATTGCCAAGTCCTACAATTAATTTCATTGCTTATTCCTTCCTGCTCTATTTTGCCTGGAGTTCTTCAACTGTTACAAAGCTGTAGCCCTCACCACGCAAGTGGTCAATAATCTCAGGCAAAGCTTGTACAGTCTGTTCACGTGACCCTTTATTTGCCGGACTGTCTCCATCATGCAGCAGTATTACAGAGCCTGGTTTAACATTTTCAATAACCCTGCTAACGATTTTTTCAGTTCCAGGATTGGTCCAATCTCTTGGTATGATATCCCAGTTAACCACCTTAAGACCTAAGCGTTCGGCCTGTTCTATTACTTCGTAATCTTTAAAACCATGCGGTGGTCTGATGAATTTAGGAGCCTCGCCTGTTATTTGGCGAATGCTCTCAACACCCATGGTCATTTCTGCGCGAACTTCCTGTTTATCCAATCTCAACAGATCTTTATGATGCTGCGTATGCGTACCAATCAAATGACCATCAGCCTTGATCTGACGAACAAGCTCAGGCTGAGCAAGCGCATTTTCACCGACAATGAAAAAAGTCGCATGCACATTCTTTTCCTTCAAGATCGCAAGAACTTTTTCCGTATAAGGCGAATAAGGGCCATCGTCAAAAGTCAACGCCACTACTTTTTGGTTAGTGTGACCTGCTGCCAGCACTGGTCCGTAGAAACTGTCACCCGGCAAAACAGCGAGCAAAAGCAGCCCGGATCCCATAATAATACCAAAACAAGATCCCAGCAACGCCAACCGCTTTTTAATTTTGCCGTGATAGCCCAACCCCAATAAAAGCAGGCAGAAGACTGCTACCATCCCCAATAACCAGGCAACTTTCACACTTTTTCTCCTTCGTTAAGCAAAAATACCAAAATGCTTATCCAAAAAAGGATAAGCATTTTCTGATTCTAATCTTCAAACAGCTGACTTACAGACAGCTCATTATAGATACGTAAAATTGTTTCAGCCAAAATAGGTGCTACAGACAATACTTTGATTTTCGGATGCCTTTTTTCAGGAGGCAATGGAATTGTATTAGTAACAATGAGTTCCGTTATGTTGGATTCTTCAATTCTTGCAATTGCCGGATCAGTAAGAACCGGATGTGTGCAACAGGCATAGACTGCTTTAGCACCAAACTTCATCAAGGCACGTGCGCCTTCAGTCAAAGAACCGGCTGTATCAACCATATCATCAACCATAATAGCTGTTTTGCCTTCAACGGAACCAATCAGATTCATTACCTCAGCAACACCCGGTTCCGGGCGGCGCTTGTCAATAATGGCAATACTGCAGTTCAGTTTAGTCGCTATAAGTCTTGCACGGCTTACTCCGCCAAGGTCAGGGGAGACAACGACAGGATTTTCCAGATTTTTTTCTTTAATGTAGTCAGCCAGAATAGGTCCGCCTGGCATATGGTCAACCGGAATGTTAAAGAAACCCTGAATTTGTGCTGCGTGCAAATCAATAGTCACAACACGGGTAACACCGGCGGTAGTCAGAAGATCTGCCATCAGCTTGGCAGTAATAGGTTCACGGCCACGAGCTTTGCGGTCCTGACGGGCATAACCGTAATAAGGTACAACGGCCGTAATATGCTTTGCAGATGCACGCTTGAAGGCATCAGCCATGATCAAGAGTTCCATGACATTGTCATTTACTATCGGTCCGCAGGTAGGCTGCACGATAAAAATATCTTTTCCGCGTACGCTCTCATTTATCATAACCTGGACTTCACCATTATTAAAACGGTTTATAGCAGCGTCACCAACGCTTGTTCCCAAGTAAGCCGCAATTTCACGCGCTAAATCCGGATTGGCATTCCCTGAAAAAATCCTTAACGCTTTGGCGTTGTCTTCCAACATTACAAAATACCTCCAATGTTTAATTCTTTACAGATTAAAGTTTTTTCTCTTTAGTATACAACGACAACCTTTTACTCGCAAGT
>CAZCMY010000087.1:0-5457 GCA_964500055.1 uncultured Acidaminococcales bacterium
AAGAGAGGGTGCAGACAATGGATTTAATTAAACTTGCAGAAGATATTATAGCTGGTAAAAGGCTGAAGAGAGAGGATGATTTAAATTTTTTCTTTACAGCTGATTTGGAGGAATTGCGCAAAGGGGCAGCTTTGCTGCAAGATTATTTTTGCGGGAAAAAAGTAGATCTTTGCACGATCATGAACGCGCGCAGCGGCCGTTGCTCAGAAAACTGCAAATTCTGTGCTCAATCTGCTCATCACCATACCGGCGTTGATGAATATGGTTTTGTGGGAATGGATGAAATCATGGAGACGGCGTTGGCTAACCAAGCTGAAGGTGCTGACCGTTTTGGCCTGGTTACCTCGGGACGCAGGTTAGATGGCGAAGATTTTGAACATGCGATTGAGGCCTATAAAAAAATGAAAGCAAACTGCAGCATTTCTTTGTGCGCAGGGCATGGCCTGCTTAGAAGGGAACAATTTAAACGCTTGCGTGAAGCGGGCGTCGAAAGTTATCACGAAAATATTGAAACTTCGAGAAGAAATTTCCCCAACATCTGCACAACGCACAAGTTTGAAGATAAGCTGGAAACGATGAGAATCGCTAAAGAAGAAGGCTTCTGTGTTTGCTCCGGCGGCATCATCGGGATGGGTGAAACCTGGGAAGACAGATTGGACATGGCTTTGACCTTGGCTGAGTTAGGCATTGAATCAATACCTATTAATGCCTTGATGCCGATTCCAGGTACGCCGCTTGGTCATTTGCCGGGATTAGCACCGGAAGATATTTTGCGTACCGTTGCTTTTTTCCGTTATCTGAATCCTGCGGCTAATATTCGTCTGGCCGCCGGCAGAAAGATGCTGCCACAAAATGGCAGAGAGGCGTTTTGCGGCGGAGCCAGCGCAACAATTACCGGCAACATGCTGACCACGTCAGGTTCCAACATCAAAGAAGATATTGCCATGCTGCATGAATTAGGGTTTAATCTGAACGTATAGAAACAAAAAAACAGGGCCTTTTCAGAGGTCCTGTTTTTTTACTCTTTTATTATTTTGGATTATTGACAATCAAGGCCATGAAGACCAAGTCTTCCGTACCGATGTTAGCAAGGCCGTGGCCCTCGCCGTCAGCGGTAAAGGTTGTGTCATTGGCCGTTACTTCGGTAATCGTACCGTTGTCATTGTATTCACCTTTGCCAGTCAGGATAAAATAGGTTTCAGTATTGCCTTCATGTTTGTGAAAACCGATGGAACAGCCAGGTTTTAAGGTTGTCATGCTATAAAGCTTAATTTGGCCATTGTATAATTCTTCGTCCAGAACATGAGTTGTCACAACACTGCCGTTACCACCGAACCTGTTCTCAGTGACCATTGTGTTTTTTTCTTTGAAAATTGGCATATGATCAGTCCTTTCAATTATTCCTTAAAATAAGGAATTTAGCTGTTGTTGAGGAATATGCTTTTATACTATTCGTAAAGTGTTAAAAAAATCCTGCAAAATGTTTGTAAAAAATCAACATTTTTCCTATTTACAAATTTAACGTGCTAAAGTATAATAAGCTCAATACAAAGAGAGAGGGGTTTTTCCTGAATGAAAAAGTTTTTGGCATTGATGTTAACTTTCGTAGTGGCGTCTGCTTTTGTTGCTGGCTGCGGCGGCGATAAAGCAGCAACTAAAAAAGAAGCTGGCAAGAAAATTGTCGTAGGTCTGGATGATAACTTCCCACCGATGGGCTTCAAAAATGAGAAAAATGAAATTGTCGGTTTTGATATCGACATGGCTAAGGAAGCCGCTAAAAGACTTGGTCGCCCTGTAGAATTTAAAGCAATTGATTGGTCCAGTAAAGAAGCTGAACTCAAAAGCGGTCGTATTGATGTCATCTGGAACGGCCTCAATATTACTGAAGAACGCAAAAAGAACATGTTGTTCAGCAATCCTTACATGGAAGCTAAACAATTGATTTTCATACCTGCAGGCTCTCCTGTCAAAGGGCAAGCAGATTTGGCTGGTAAAGTAATTGGTATCCAAAGCGCAAGTACTGCGGAACAGAATCTGGAAAATGATAAAGCTTTTGCAGGCACTTTGAAAGAAGTAAAAAAATATCCTGATTGTATCGCTGCTATGATGGATATGGAAGCCGGTCGTGTAGATGCTATCATTACTGATGAAATCGTTGGCCGTTACTACATGGAAAAGAAACCAGGTAAATTCGTGGCTCTGGAAAAACCAGTAGGACCTATCGGTAACTTCGGTATTGGTTTCCGCCTGGATGACAAAGCATTGCAAGGCGACATCCAAAAAGTTTTGGATGAAATGAAAAAAGATGGCACCAGTGCTAAAATTTCCAAACAATGGTTTGGAGCAGATATCGTTAAATAAATTAGTTGAGGAGGCCAATGGCTTGCCATTGGCCTTATTTTTCGCATATAATATACGCGTGTGTGAAAAAATCGGATAGGTGTGAACTATATGGAAAAGATACTTACAATGATATACCCATTGGCGGAAGGCAGTATTGTTACCATTCAACTGTTTGCCATTACGCTGTTACTGTCATTGCCTTTGGGTTTGTTATTGGCATTGGCGCGTCTTTCAAAAATTAAGCCTTTAGGCAAATTTGTTGAAGTATATAATTGGATCATGCGCGGTACACCGCTGATGCTGCAGTTATTGTTTGTCTATTTTGCTTTACCGACTTTTGGCATCTTGCTGCCTGATGTTGCCGCGGCTGTTCTGGCCTTTGTTTTGAATTATGCAGCTTATTTTGCGGAAATCTTCCGGGCAGGTATCCAATCAATACCAAAAGGGCAGTACGAAGCCGCCAGAGCGCTGGGTTTTACTTATGTGCAGACCATGCGGAGAATCATCGTGCCGCAGATGGTAAAACGTGTTTTGCCGCCAGTCGGAAACGAAACAATAACTTTGGTCAAGGATACTTCTTTAGTATATGTTTTGGCGATGAACGACCTTTTGCGAGCAGCGCGTACCATTGTGCAGCGCGAATTCGATATGACACCTTTTGTAATTGCCGGTGTATTTTATCTGGTCATGACTTTTGTGGTAACAAGAGTTTTCAACTGGCTGGAAAAACATTACGCCAGGTATGAGGAATAGGAGGTGCAGTGATGAGCGAAACAATGGTAAAAATGGAAAATGTCCAAAAAAACTTTGGCGATCTGCAGGTGTTGAAGGATATCAGCCTTGAACTGAAGCAGGGCGAAGTAGTCGCTATTATTGGCCCTTCCGGTTCCGGTAAGAGTACTTTGCTGCGTTGCCTGAATCGTCTCGAAACGGTTGATGGCGGGTCCATCGCCATTGAAGATGAGTATCTGGTAAAGAATGGCAAGTATGTGGATGATGCCACAGCCAGAAGTATTTGCGGCAAGATGGGCATGGTTTTTCAACAGTTTAATCTGTTCCCGCATATGACCGTTCTGGAAAATTTGCTGGAAGCACCGCTGATTGTGAAAAAAATGAAGCGTGAAGAAATTTTGCCTGTTGCTGAAGAATTATTGGCTAAGGTTGGTCTGGCGGAGAAAAAAGATGTTTATCCGACGAGATTGTCCGGCGGTCAGCAGCAAAGGGTGGCGATTGCCAGAGCGCTTGCCATGAATCCTGATATCATGCTCTTTGACGAACCGACTTCTTCTCTGGATCCGGAACTGACTGGAGAAGTTTTGAAGACGATGCGCAATCTAGCTGAAGAGAATATGACGATGATCGTTGTGACTCATGAAATGGGTTTTGCCCGCGAAGTCGCTACTAAAGTCATATTTATGGCAGATGGCATTGTGCAGGAACAGGGAACGCCGGAAGAGCTTTTTGGTAATCCTAAGAACGAACGCTTAAAAGCTTTTTTAAAAAGTATCTTAAGATAAAAATAAGAAAACGGTGTTGCCTAAGCGGCAACACCGTTTTTGCTATTTGCTTTTAAGTTTGGCGAGGAACTTTTCGTTGTTAATGATAAATCTTTCATGAACTCCTTGACCGATAGGACCATATTCGTCTCTGGCACTGACACTGAATACCAGTCGCCTGCCATCAACGGCAGTCAGCTCGGCAGTGGCGCTGACAAGTTTGCCCGGCAAGGTTGCGCTGTCATGGGAAATATTCATTTTGATACCGACACTGCCTTCCGTTTCATCGAGAAAAGGCTCAATCGCGGTTACGGCGGCTTTTTCCATCAACGCGACCATCGCAGGTGTCGCATAAACATCTAAGAGACCGCTGCCCAAAGCGGAGGCTGTATTGGTGTAGAGCACAGTCTCACTGACTGTTGCGGTAAGACCTGTTTGTAGTTCTTTCATAAGTTTGCTGCTCCTTTGTATGTGTTTTTGTTTTCATCTTACAGAAAAATTAATTATAGTGCAAGGGGTTACAAAGATTGAGAGAAAAAAGTACATTAAAAAAGAGAATCTTGTATAATATTTAAAGAACATATTTACGAATTTATTTTGAGAGGGAGAAAAACATTTATGTTATACTATGAAATTTTGGCCGGTCATCCGGAGATGCAGACGGCACTAATTTTCAAAGAACAGAAAATGACCTACGGACAGTTGAGGGAAAACATTGAACGCAGAGCCAATTTTTTGCAGGCCAAGGGATTGCAGAAAGGTGACAGGGTCGGTTTATTAAGTAAGAATTGCGCAGACTTTGTCATTTCCTATTTTGCGGTAATCAGGGCAGGCGGCGTTGTGGTGCCGTTCAACTTTCAGCTGGCTCCTCGTGAAATTGCCTATATAGTAAAAGATGCCAGCCTTAAATTAATGATTGCGCGGCAAAAAATAGACCTGACAGAGGCTTTGCAGGAAATTGATTATGTTGGCCTTGTCCAATTTGACTTTGTCGAAATGGAAGAACGGGTAGAGCATGAGTTCATAGATTATGAAATGCATGAAGATGATAACTGTACTATCATTTATACTTCGGGAACGACCGGTAAACCCAAAGGAGCAATGCTCAGCCACAAAAACCTTGTAGCTAACACCAGAGAATTTACCGCTGTCATTATTATGAGCGCTGAGGATATCGGGTTATGCGTGTTACCGATGTATCACTGCTTTGCCTGGACGGTTTCTGTCAGTGGGCCTTTGTTCTATGGTGCCTGCATAGTAATCCAGGAAACTTATATTTTCAAGGATACAATGGGTTTGATTGCTAAGAATAATGTTAATTTCTTTGCCGGGGTACCGACCATGATTCAATTGTTTTTCAAGAACGCGGAATCCTATGAGTTGGCTAATATCAGATGCTTTATCAGTGGCGGTGCACCGTTGCCGCAGGTATTGGCTGAAGGCTTCAGGAAAAAATTCGGCAAGCCTGTGCTGGAAGGGTATGGTTTGTCCGAGGCTTCGCCGGTTGTAAGTGTTAATCCGGCTTCCAAGGTAAAAGTGGGCTCTATTGGACCAGCTTTGCCGGGTGTTACAGTTATGATTCAGGATGAGGACGGCAAAGAAATGAAGCGTGGCGAAG
>CAZCMY010000088.1:0-5431 GCA_964500055.1 uncultured Acidaminococcales bacterium
CAGCCGGCGATCAGAAATAACACCAAAGACAGCAGAATTATTCTAAAACTATTTTTCAGCACCTTATTCACGCCGCTCTACCTCTCATTTTTACAGATGCACTATAAACCAGTTGATAACCGCATTCCAGGTTTTTTTCACCTGATACCTGAAAGCTTCAAAGCCGCTCAATTTATCACTGTACAATATTTTTCCCTGGCCTTCGGCCGGTATTTCTTTAATGACAAGACTTTCGAAAACCCCATCATAAACATCATCGGCGAGGTTTCTTTGGCTCCAGCCATAACCGCCCCAAGCACTTTCGAGCGCAACACTGCCGGCTGCAAGGTCAGTAACTGTACCGTTAAAAGCTTCCCGCCCATCAACAATGACCTGCAGGTTGTTATCCTTGAGTTCGATGGTAACCTGACGTTTGCCTTTTTCATGCACGCTGATGTTAGGAGTGTACTCTTTTTCACCCTGCTCGATAGTAGCTGCGGTTTCAGATCCCTTTTCCTTGCTTTGCGCGAAATACTGTTTGGCCATTTCCGTCGAGTCGGCATATTTGGCAAAAGCTTCCAGTTCCCGCACTTCGGCTTTTTGCTTATCTTCAGCTACTGACAGCCGTTCCTTGCCGTCGAAGCGGTCAAGATCAAGCGACAGAAGATCCTTTGCGCCGCTGCCGTTGTTTTCACTGACAAGTAGTACATTATTAGTGACACTTACGGAAATAAACCTGTTCAGCTTCTGGTCTGCGCGCAGATAGATTTTTTGTGAACCCAGCTTGTTGCCTGTCAGGAGCACTGAAAGATTCAGATCCTTAAATTCCTCACTATTTTTAAGCTGTATCTGACCCCTTTTTTCAGGCAGCGAAGTCAGAATGATCTTTTCCGGTTGGAATTCGGCGGCACCTTCTTCAATATTCCAGAGGCTGTAACGTGCTTCATCGCCGCGATTAAAAACAATATCTTCATTAATATCATATTTGATGCGCATCAGTAAATGATTCGGATACCAGTAGGCCTGCGGCTGCATCCGCGTCAAATCATAAATGCTGCTTTTGCGGTCATTCAGTGCATAACCTTCCCGGTTGAAGTTCATGCTGAAAAGTTCTTTGATCCATTTTTCATTAATCGCACTGACCCTGTCATTGTTGCCAAAGCTGCCCGTATTCGCATGCATCAGGACATACAGCTGCGGCACGGTGCCCAGCCCTTCCCGATAATCATCGCGAAGCTTCTGGTAATCGTAATCAATACGACCTTTCATCATCTCGTAGGATTCCTTCGGGACACCATACTCATCACGGATATAATCCATCAGATAATGATTGTACCGCCGACCCAGATATGGTGAAAT
The DNA here is from genome assembly GCA_964500055.1 of uncultured Acidaminococcales bacterium. Classification (GTDB taxonomy): domain Bacteria; phylum Bacillota; class Negativicutes; order Acidaminococcales; family Acidaminococcaceae; genus RZYP01. The sequence goes on from CAZCMY010000088.1 coordinate 1,339, forward strand.
CATCGCATATTCCAGCGGCGTCAATTCACCAAGATAATTGTTGTAGCGGTCAAAAACATTGATAAAGGAAAGACGGTAACCGTTGGTGCCCAGCTCCCAGAAACTCGTATCGACGAGACTTTTCAGTTCCCGCGGTTTCAAAAATTTGGTATCCCTCTTGGCAAAGTTTTCCGGATAAGTTGCCATCGTAGCTTTATAATTGTATTTCTCGATTTGTGAAGTAGAAAAGATTGCCGTGTCACGACGTCCATCTTCAAACATCAGGAATAAAGCTCTGGCAGGCAAAGGTTTGCCGCCTTCGTAAAAATCTTTAATATCTTTTTGCGTAATCGTCACATAGCCTTGTTTGCTCAATGCCGCCAAATGCTCCGCCAGACGGTCTTCACTAATCAGAGGCTGCTGACCAACACGGTCAACGCCGAAATAGGACAAAGCAATAAAACCCTTGTCCTGCGCCATATTAATTGCTGTCGGTTCATAGGGTTTGTACTTGCCGACAGTAAACAAAGCAAGATAAAAGACGGTAGCAATGACAGCCAATATTACCAGCTGCAGGATAACACGCTTTTTCTTTTTTCTATTCTTTTTTGCTGTGTATTCTTCATCTGCACTAATCATAAACGTTATTTCCCACTTTTCTTCTTTTCTAGTGCTGCACTGTCAGCCGGTGTCATTCGTGTTCCCCATTCTGATTTCCAGAAAGTAAACCAGGCAACCGGCATTTGCCACAACAATACCGCTTCATAATAAAGACAGAACCACATGCCAAAAATCCAGGTAGAACTCTTACGCAGGAACAACTGAGCCATACTCATCATCAGTGCCATCATCAACAAGCCGACTAAGAACGTCGTTGGAAAAACTCTGTAGACCGCGGGCACGTAGACCAGATTATACAAGACAACGATAGGTGCAGCTACCGGTACCAAGAGGCCCATATAAAACGAAAGTGCCATAAAGGGTTCTTTTTTCCACATGAACTTGGCAGCGATCAGGGATTCACGCAGCCAGGAACGCTTCCAGCGCATCTGCTGTTTGAGAAACATGCTGTAAGTATTAGGAACTATCGTCGAGCAGACAGCTGTATCCTGATAGCCGGTCCTATGTTCACGCAAGATAAAATTGGTCAAGCTGCGGTCGTCACCAAAGGTCGCCTTCTGACCGAGGAATTTCTGGTTCAGCCAGGCATCCTTGTGCTGCAAGACAAGTTCCTTGCGGTAACAAGAAAGAGGTCCTGACAAACAGGTCACGGCATCGAAATACCCTTCTGCTGCCTTCATGATGCGAAAGGCGATATAATAGCGAACTGCCTGCATTTTAGTCAGTACATTAGTATACGTATTGGCAACATCCGTTCTGCCGGATACACCGCCCATGCGGGCATCCTGGAAAGGCTGCACGAGATTATAGATGGCGAAAGGATCAACGAAGCTGTCGGAGTCGACGAAGACAACCAATTCATGTTTGGCCGCCATAGCCCCTCTTACCAAAGCTTCCCTCTTGCCGCCATTCTGCTCCTGCACCAGATAAAACAAACGCTTCCGTACACTTTCCCCGACAATAGCAGCAACGCTGTCAATCGTCTCCTTAATTTTCGTTACGGATTGGTCAGTTGACCCATCATCGACGATGATAACTTCCAGCTTTTCAGCCGGATAAGATTGGTTGATACAACTCAGAATGGTCCTATTGATCCATTCTTCTTCATTAAAACACGGAATGATAATCGAGACGCCGGGGGTGAAGTCTTCCCGAATCGGCACAGTCTTGTAAAGAGCACCAAAAAGATACCGTGTCAACAAGAAAGCCGCGGCTATGATGCTGTACATATATAATCCCTTATTGAATTTGAAATAAATGACGCTTTCACTGCGCATCAGGATGATAAAAGCCGCAATCACCAGCAGCAGTGCAAAAGAAACTGCGGAAATATACCGGCCTTTCTTTTTACCTGCATACTGCGCCAAAGTTTCCTGAAAATGGACACCGCATAATATTTTGCCGTCTTCGCCTACCTGCTGTCTGACGATTTCTGCGCCTATACGCCGCACTGACATTTCATAGCCTTCCGGCATCGAGCCTTCAATGATCTCGAAAGAAAGTTCTATTGATTTGGCGTGTTCCAGAGCATCGGCATCTGCCGCCGCGAGTTCCAGCAGCATACCAGTCGAAGATATATCCCTACCTACAGCCTTACAATGACTTTTCTTCTTGTCTTCGCCGCAATATCCGACAGTCACGTCATAAGCAACCAGATAACGAGTTCCGCTGTGTTCCTGATCCATCAGTGTCTTAATGTCATACTCGCTGTTATCCGTATCAAAGCCGCGTCTTTCTTTATTGACACGCAGCCCTTCAGCATCAGGCACTTTGGACAGCAGCCGACGATCAGGCTTTATAGCCAGCAAAACATCTTTAATTTTTTTATTATTGAACATATTTTTCATAGTTTACCTGCCATACTTATCTATTTTGCTGTGCCACTTTCCTATCTGCTTCCAGTCTCAGACTCTTTTTCGGATTTCCCTGGTCATAGCCGTCATGCAGATAGTCGGATAGTCTGCCAACCTTAAACTTGCTGGGGTCATTATCGCTTTTCTGTTCATTTTTTGTCAGCAAGACATCAAGAGCTTCTGCCGTGAACTTGCCATTCTTATCACCCATATGCAGGACGAAGATGGCACCCTTGTTAACTTGGCCATCAGCAGTATAGAGATCTTCCTCTATTGCATATCTCACCTGCATAGGACCATTTGCCTGATAATCTCCAGGGCTGTAACCGGAGACAATATACTCGTAACCATTGGCAAAAACACATTCCAGCCCCATTTTGCTAACCGCTAAAGCAGGTGGGCGGAAATATCTCGTCAAAGCATAATGTCCATCAACCTGTACATCACCGACGATGCTTAGCAATTTGCCATAGCAGGTCTTTAAATCCTGCAGGTATTCTTCTCTGCTTTGAGTCGGAACGTATTTTTTAGTATTTTTATCATACAAAGCCATCAGCTGGTGTTGGTCTGTATGGGAACCAATTTCGTGTCCGCTGACCGCGATAGCGCGCAAAAGGTTGGGGTGTGTCTGCACCTTATTGGTCCTGATAAAGAAAGTAGCCGGCACATTGTGCTTCTTTAAGACATACAAAATATTGTTGATTGGCGCATCTCCGCCCCAGTCGTCAAAGGTAAGAAATACTACGTTATCATTAGTATGAATGACACCGCTGGTATCCAGCCTTTTCATTTCCTGCCTGGAAAAACCGAGTGCCTTATTTACATCATTGACCCAGCCTGTTCCGATATAGCGGCTATTGACCATTTCGATAAAGTTATCCTTATTAACGTTCAGCTTCCTGAAATCGCTCCTTAAATACTCCGGAACTTTTTCCTCCGCCACAGGATATTCATAGATATACCGCTCATTATGCAATAACTCACCAACGGTTTTCAGACTATAGCTAGAGTCATTCTGCGGATTGATTGCCGGATTATCATTTAACGTAACATACGCGATATTATCTATCATAGTTTTCTGGAATTCAACTAGCAGCTTGCTGCACATTAAAGGATCAGCATACAAATCCAGCCGGAAGAAAATCTGCTGGCCAATGCCAAAAGAAGTAATTCCTTTCGGGAAAAGCTCTTCCCTGATCGCCTGCGCGGAAGTGTAATCCTTGTGTTGTTTCTTGGCAATGGTATAAACCTGTCCCACCAGATATTTGCCGGTAGCAGAAGCTGCTTCCATAGTTTCCTGCGGTACTACACCCCATAATTGCTTCACGATGTCGGTACTAATACCGAACTTAGCCTGCAGCAATTCATCACAGCGGAGAATTTCTGCTGCTTCCGTGTAGAAATTATCACCCTCATCCAAACCGATACCGATGCCTATTTCATTTCCTGAATTAATAATTTTGCTGATAGCACCAGGATATTTTTTGATGTCTTTTTCTGTAACAAAGAAAGTTGCTTTGCCGTGAAGTATATCCAGGGTATTCAAAACAGCATCGAGTGCTGCCTCATTGGCAACACCCGCAAAGCTGTAGTTCAATGCCTTTTCAGTCGTATGAATACTTTTTATTTCCTGCGCTAGT
>CAZCMY010000089.1:0-5300 GCA_964500055.1 uncultured Acidaminococcales bacterium
AACAAAGCAAGAGAGAATGTTGACGAATTAATTTATAACGCAGAACTGGCAAATGAACAAGCCGGTAATTATCGCGACTTATATAATACTTCCATCAAGAGAGAAGAAAAACTCATCATAAGAAGCCCGCTTGATGGCATAATTCTAAAGCTGCCGGTAGAAGTAGGAAATGTGGTGACGACGGGAACACTGCTGGCATCATTAGGCATAGCAGATAATCTTGAGATCAAGGCTGATTTATTAGGTGATGATTTGGGAGATGTAGCAATAGGACAGAAAGTGCGAGTTATAGCACCAGTTCTGGGTAACCAGGCTTTATACGGTGAAATCGCTGAAATATATCCTCATGCGGAGGAAAAACTGTCTACATTGGGAGTTCTGCAGAGGAGAGTCCCGGTTATTATTAAATTGGATAATACGGCGAATTTAAAACCGGGTTATGAAATAAGGGTAAGTGTCATAACTGCCAGCCGTGAGAACGTTATAATATTGCCAAGACAGGCGATTTTTTCCGACTCATTTGGTCAAAAAAAGGTAATGCTGACCGCAGATAACAAGGTAAGACATGTCAGTGTCAAGACTGGACTTATGGATAATAGAAATATTGAAATTACAGAGGGCTTAGATGTAGATGATCTTGTGATAAAAGATGCCAATAAGATCATTAAAGAAAACACTCGGATTCGTGTTAAACAAGAGTATTAAGTTTTTGCAGGATAAGCATAAACTTTGTAGAATTTAGAAAAAGTCAAATGATATTTTGCCAATAGGCAAGGGAGGGTAATTGATGAAAGTATTATTACTAAATGGCAGTCCACATGAAAAAGGTTGTACATACACTGCTTTGGCAGAAATAGCCAAAGAATTGGCAAAAGAAAATATTGAGTCAGAAATCATCCAAGTCGGCAGTAAACCTGTTAAAGGCTGCATAGCTTGTTATGCCTGTATCAAATTGAACAACGGCCATTGTGTTTTTAACGATGATTTAGTTAACCCAGTTATTGATAAAATCAAAGAAGCTGATGCAATTGTTGTTGGCAGTCCTGTTTACTACGCAGGCATCTCCGGTCAGATAAAGTCACTGCTGGATAGGGTGTTTTTTGCGGGCCGCGACATTTTTGCCAATAAGCTTGCGGCAACAGTTGTCAGCTGCAGACGTGGCGGCGCAAGTGCTTCCTTTGACCAGCTAAACCACTATTTTATGATGAAGAACATGCCAGTCGTAAGTTCGCAGTATTGGAATCAGGTCCATGGCAGCAATGCTGAAGAAGTTGTGAAAGACTATGAAGGCATGCAGACTATGCGCACATTGGCCAAGAATATGAGCTGGCTTTTGAAGTGCATTGAAGCGGGCAAGCAGAATGGTGTTAAATTACCGGAATACGAAACAGTAATCCAGACTAACTTCATACGTTAGAAATAGCACAAATAAATTTTGGAGGCTAAATATATGCTTGGATTAAAGGGAAAAACAGTTTTTATCAGCGGAGCTAGCAGCGGTATAGGCAAGGCTAGTGCTGAAGCGTTTGCTATGGCTGGTGCGCGCCTGATTCTTTGTGCCCGCGGCATAGATAAAATAACAGCTTTTGCTGAAAAGTTAAAGGAAAAATACGAGACTGAAACCATTGTGATAAAGCTGGATGTGCGGAACCGCTCAGATGTCGAAGAAGCAATTGATACTTTGCCGGAGGACTGGAAAAAGATAGATATTCTTGTAAACAATGCCGGTGGGGCACTGGGACTTGAAAAGCTTCACGAAGGTGATCCTAGCGATTGGGATACCATGATTGACACTAATATCAAGGGTTTACTTTATCTTACACGGAAAATAGTGCCATTAATGCTGAAATATCAGTTGAAAGGGCATGTTGTTAATATTGGTTCTATTGCTGGTATTGCTGCCTATCCTAATGGGGCCGTATACTGCGCGACAAAAGCAGCTGTTCATTGCCTGAGCGATGGCTTGCGTATGGATTTAGTTGATAAACCAATTCGTGTTACTAATATCCAGCCGGGTATGACGGAAACTAATTTCAGCAACATCAGATTTCATGGTGATGAGAAAAAAGCAGCAGCTGTCTACGCGGGCATTAAACCATTAACCGCAGATGATATAGCTGACATAGTTATTTATGCTACCAGCGCTCCTGAACATGTGCAGATTTGTGAAGTAACCGTTACTCCTACCAACCAGGCTACTGGCGGTGTAGTTTTTAAAACAAATTCATAAATTCATATGCGCAAAAATCCCCTTACCATAAAAAGTAAGGGGATTTTTATTTGCAGACCAGAAGAAAACGTAAAAGATGAACGTAATATTGGACATATAAAAAATAAGATATTTCTAATTAAAGGAATGTCGGCCTTATTGTCGAAAACAAATAAAGATATTTAATGCTCTGGGAGGCTTTTAGATGGATAACATTGTTTTTTTAAGTTTATTTTTTAATGCATTAATTTTGATATTGCTGTTTATTGTATATCGCAAAACAGCTTCGGGCAACCAATCAGAGCAGTTGTTGGGCATCAAGCTGCAGCTTGACCAGCTGCGCAATGATGTTTACAGGCAGCAGGAAGCGCTGCGCTCAGAACTTAATCGTAATATGCAGGAAACGATGAATAACTTTGGCAGCATTATTCTTAAAACGTTACGTAGCACCAACGATACGCAAAATGGTATCGTTAAAGATATGGATAAAAACATGCAGGAGAAACTAGAACAAAATCAGCGCATGTTGTCCGATTCTTTGTCGCAGGTGGAAAAGCGGTTACAGACGTACTCTGCAGAATCAACTGCCAAGTTGGAAAATATTCGTTTGAGTGTCGAGCGAAAGCTTGGTGATCTACAGGCAGATAACAACAAAAAACTCGACGATATGCGTCAATTGGTTGATGAGAAACTACAAAAAACACTTAATGAGAGAATGACGGAATCTTTCAAATTGGTTAATGACCGGCTGGAACAGGTTTATAAAGGTCTGGGTGAAATGCAGTCTTTAGCGCAGGGCGTTGGCGACCTGAAAAAAGTTATGAGTAATGTTAAAACACGAGGGATTTTAGGTGAGATTCAACTCGGCGCTATTTTGGAAGAAATTTTGTCCTCTGAGCAATATGCTATCAATATTGAAACCAAAAAAGGCAGCGGCAAGGTTGTCGAGTACGCCATCAAACTACCGTCAGAAGATGGTTCATTCGTCTATTTGCCGATAGACTCCAAATTTCCGGGTGAAACCTACGGTAATTTACGTGACGCATACGAAAGAGGCAATACCGAGGAAATTCAAAACTGCGTCAAATTGCTGCTCAACACAATTAAGGCCGAGGCAAAGGATATTAGAGATAAATATATTGATGCACCGAATACAACAGATTTTGCCATCATGTTCTTACCATTTGAGGGTCTTTATGCCGAAGTCGTTAATAGGGGCATGATTGAAGTATTACAGCGTGATTATCACGTAAACTTAGCGGGGCCAAGCACGATGGCAGCACTTTTAAACAGCCTGCAGATGGGGTTCAAGACATTTGCCATTCAACAGCGCAGCAGTGAAGTCTGGAAAGTTCTTGGCGCCGTAAAAACCGAGTTTGATAAATTTGCTGATGCCCTGAGGGCTACACAGACAAGGCTGACGCAGGCCCATGAAGAACTTGATAAACTTGTGGGAACGCGAACACGCAGAATGCAGCTTAAGTTGCGCGGTCTTACACAGATAACGTCTGCTGATGCGGAAAAAATCCTGCAATTGGATCCGCCTGAGTCTGAAAGTAAAAGCTAAAAAAACTCCGGAATGTATATTCCGGAGTTTTTTAATATATTATTTTTAGACTTTTATGCCTTCTTTATAGTAGTTGCAGAGTTCAACTTGCCTGACTTCATTCATATATTCGTTTTGATAGCCTTCTTTGTCCATTCTGTAAGAAATTATACCAGTCGTTGAATAGAATTCTGATTTCACCGCTCTCAAAAATACAGAAGCAAAAAGGGTATTTGTCAAAAAATCATAGAAAGGATGGCATACATCCAGCCCTTTTACTTTGCGGTCAAAATCATCATTGCCTGCTAATTCGACAAGTTCGCTTTCCTTTGCGGCGAGCAAGCCATTCTCAGAGTATTGGAGGTAGCTGGTTTGGGTTTCCAGGGCACTTTTAATTAATTCATCCTGGTTCATAAAAATGGTTATCGTACCAACAAGGAAAAGATTCTCTTCAAAAAAACCGCGGCTTTGTAACCTTGGTATGCCTAAATATCTTAAATCAACAGCTTCTTCGAATAAAGGAGTTGGTAATTCGGCTACTTCATCTTCAAGAAGCTGGTCTTCAAAACAAGAACTTAATCTGACAATTTGCTCCGCACAGGAAAAATCGGCAAAAATTTCTTCGCCGGGAGCAGGATAATATTTAAGCAGGAAGGTTGTTTCTTCTAAATCAGCACACTTCTGCCATTTCTGCAAAACGAGTTCATATGGTCCGGCAATGCCTGGCAGCCAAAAGTACCAACCAAGCGTTTCACCATCAATAGGACAAACTTTCTCCAAATCAGCTTGACTGGTATTTTCCAAAACCATTAAAATTGCTTGATTCAAGAGTTTGTCGGCATATGTCATTTTGCGCACTTCCCCTCATTGAATAATTTAAATCATGAAAGAAGGGGGATTTAGACCCTCTAAAGGAAACCAGAATATTCTTTTATCTTTCTGTGACTAAATTATAGAATGAAATATTGATAAGTGTCAAGTATATATGCCTACATATTTGTGTTAAAAATGTAATATTTGTTGACCATATATAGAAATAGCATATGCTATTTAACGAAAAGATGACACGAAAATGTCACTTGACCATCCGTCATAGTAATATGATATGATTTTACAAGTAGTATTGTATTTTAAAAAATCTCAGTTTAGCGGAGTAAAAATCATGAAAAAAATAATAATCATTTTAGTAGCTTTAATAGTGCTTGTAACTGGCGGCTGTAGCTTATTACAAAGACAGCAATTTCCGTCAGCGCTTTCCATAAAATCGCCGTCTGCCAATCTTGCTTTATCTGGTGGTTCTCTTAAATCTGTTGGTTCACAGACACCTATTGCTGTTGGTGATGCTGATGTTTTTGCCATTATGCAAAATATTACAAAAGATAATAGGACCGAAAGGACTATTACTTGGCAATCAAAATTACCTCGTACTTCGTCTTTTCTCGAATATCGTGAACAAGGACATGGAGATGTAGTTAAAATTAAAGCAAAACAAAATGAGTTTGCGACCGACCAAGGTAAAAAGAACCAGCATATCATAAGAATAAG
>CAZCMY010000090.1:0-5241 GCA_964500055.1 uncultured Acidaminococcales bacterium
AAGAACTTGATCTTGGCTTGGAAGACAGGATGAGTGATAAGGTCGGGCTGCTTTCTGGCGGTCAAAGACAGGCTTTGACTCTTTTGATGGCTACGCTTAATCAGCCGAAGCTTCTTTTGCTGGATGAGCATACGGCGGCGCTTGATCCTAAGACCGCTGAAAAGGTCTTGGGCCTCACGCAGAAAATTGTCAGCCGTTATCATTTAACAACGCTCATGATTACGCATAATATGCGTGACGCATTGCGCTTTGGCAATCGTCTGATCATGATGCATAATGGCCGCATACTTATCGACTTGGCAGGGCGCGAAAAAGAGAATCTCACCATTCCTGACTTGCTTGCGATGTTTGAGAAGGCTAGCGGCAATGAACTTGATAATGATAGAATGCTTTTAGGATAAGATACTAGATTTCAGGACCCTTTACACAGGCAGTTTTTACTGCTTGGTATAGAGGGTCCTTTTTATTTCCGAAATAACACAATCTTAAACAGTTCTTAACACTGCCTTAACAACGAGCCTGATCTGCTTTGCTATAATGGCAGCAAGAAAGAAATACTAAATAGGCGGTGGCAGAGAAAAATGAAGAGTTGGAAAAAAACATTGGCGGTTATATGCGTAGGGGCAATGACCCTTGCTTTGGCAGGCTGCGGTGCCGATAATACCAAGAAGGTCAGTGATGGCGGCAAAGTTAAGATTGAGTATTGGCATGTAGCTTCAGAAAGCTTTGGCGGTACGACAGTTAAAGAACTGGTGGCAGACTTTAACAAAACGCATCCGAACATTGAAGTGGTAGAAAAGTACAATCCTGATATGTACAAAGGCCTGACGCAGAATTTGCAGGCAGCCATGGCATCAGGTAAAACCCCGGATGTTGTCCAGATGGGCTGGAGCTACCTGAACTATGCGGCTGAAAACCTGAAATACACCGATATTCCGAAGATGATCAACGAAAAAGTTCCGGCAGACAAAGATTTCTTAGAGAAAAATTACCTGCCTAACGTGTTGGCTCTCGCACAGACTGATGATGGCAAACAAATAGGTATACCTTATTCTGTCAGCGTTCCGGTCCTATTTTATAATCCGGAAGTATTTGAAAAGGCTGGGCTTGATCCGAACAACCCTCCAAAAACCTGGGCTGAGGTCCAGAACGCAGCTAAACAAATCAAAGAGAAAACCGGTATCATGGGCTTTTTCATGCAGGAATATGCGGATAACTGGGCCCAACAGGCTTTGATAGAGTCTAATGGCGGCAAAATGCTGAAAAAAGAGAACGGCAAAACCAAAGCAGCTTTTGACAGCCCGGAAGCTGCTGAAGCCTACCAACTGCTTGCTGATATGGTAAAAGACGGCAGTGGACTGCATGCAACCAATGAAGAAGGTTTCCAAGCCTATCTGAGCGGTAAACTTGGTATGGTCTGCACAACCATCGGTAAAAGAGCAAACTTTGAAAAAAGTGCTAAGTTCAAAGTAATGGTAGCGCCATTCCCGGTATTTGAGGGTAAACCGCTGCAAGTACCAGCGGGCGGCAACTTCCTGATGGTATTCTCTAAAGATGATGCTAAACAAAAAGCTGCCTGGGAATTCATTAAATACTTAGAGTCACCTGCTGCTCTGGCAAAATGGAGCACAGGTACCGGTTACTTGCCACCGCGCAAAGATGTAGAGCAAGATCCTAACGGTTTCAAAAAGATGATCGAAGAAAACAAAAATATCCAGGCAGCTCTTTCCACGATGCCGAATCTTGTTAAATGGGCAAGCTTCCCAGGTGCCAATGGACTGCAGGCTGAACAATTGCTGATAGATGTCCGCGATGTCATCCTGAGCGGCAAACAGACAGCAGCTGAAGCATTGCATACAACTGCGGAGAAAGTTAATAGCTTACTGTAAGAACGAAAAGAAGTAGCTACAGGATGCTGCCAAAGTGCAGCATCCTGTTTTTAAAAAGCGAGGGATCACGAGTGCAGAAAGCAAGAATGCCTGCTTTGTTCTTTTTATTACCAGCAGCGGTAATATTTTTAATATTTTTCTACTGGCCTTTGGCACAGAATTTATATTTAAGCTTTTTTCAATGGAATATGGTAAGCCCGCAAATGAAATTTGTAGGTATTACGAATTATCTTGATGTTCTTGGCAGTGCAGAACTCTTGAAGATTTTGGACAATACGCTGCTTTTTATTATCGTACTCTTAATCCTGAATTTTCTTCTGCCTTATTTATATTCCTATATTTTGGGACATTTAGTAAAAAAGTATAACTTTTTCTATAGGTCAGCACTATTTTTGCCTAGTACGATTTCTTTGGCCGTTGCCAGTATTCTCTTTTTGTGGATCTATAATCCGCTGGCAGGACCTTTAAGTATAATCCTCAGTGGGTTTGGCCTGGAGTCGCCGAGATGGTTCAAGGAAAATATTCTGGTAATCATAGCGATTAGCACAATCATCGGCTGGAAAGTTTTTGGCTATAACCTGATTGTGATGCTGGCGGCAATGGTTGCCGTACCAAAAGAAATGATTGAAGCAGCCAAACTGGAAAACGCATCAGACTGGCTGATCTTCAAGAAAATAATTTTGCCAATGACGGCACCGGCCGCTGTTTATGTTTTTACCATCACGGTTGTTTTTGGCCTGCAGTATGTGTTGGTACCGGTAAATATGCTGACACAGGGCGGACCGGACCAAGGAAGCTCAAATCTTGTCTATATTGTCTACCAATATGGTTTCATTTTCTTTCAAACCGGTAAGGCAGCAGCGTTTGCCATTATGACTATGGTGGCCTATGGGGTATTTTTGCTGTTAAAAAATAAATATCTGGACAAGAGGATACATTATGAGAACTAAATTGGATAAAAACATTCTTTGGCACCTGCCGCTGATTTTGGCAGTATTTCTGCAACTTTGGCCGATTATTTTCATGGCCTCGACTTCCTTCAAAAATATGGATCAAATCTTTACATCTACCTTGAATCCATTGCCCTTCCCGCCAACTCTCGACAATTACGTTGCCGTGTTAGAAGAATTCCCGTTTTTGACCTATGTTTATAACACCTTTTTTATTGCCACGCTGGTTACCGTCTGTAAAATTGCAACCAGCGTATTGGCTGCCTTTGCCTTTGTTTATTATGAATTTAAAGGCAAAGAGACGATTTTCAACTTTATGCTTCTGACGTTTTTCATTCCTATCACAGTGCTCATTATGCCTAATTATCTCTTGATGTCCAAGCTGGGCTTATTGAATACTCCCTGGGGCGTCATCCTGCCGCAAATTGCCGATGGCATGGGAATCTTCCTGATGCGCCAGACTATCAGAGGCATCCCGAAACCACTGCTAGAAGCGGCCATTTTGGAAGGTGCAGGTGCCTTTGGCATCCTGACAAAAGTTGTTTTGCCTTTGATCAAGCCTTCGGCTATTGCCGTTACTATCTTTTTCTTCATTAATTCCTGGAATGAATATTTTTGGCCGCTCTTGGTTTTACAAGATAAGGAAAACTATACTTTACCTTTGGCTCTGCAAATGTTTATCAGCGCCGAAGGCGGCAGTGAGTGGGGTATTGCCATGGCAGTCGCCATGCTTACCAGTCTGCTGCCATTACTACTGTATTTGCTTTGCCAGAAATATATTTTAAGCACCTTTATGCAATCAGGGGTGAAAGGATAAAGTTATGAAAAACATTGAGTTTAAAGCAGTCAAGAAAAAATACGATGAAACAACGGTGATCCAAGAACTAAATTTCAGCATCAACGAAGGCGAAAGGCTTGTGCTTTTGGGGCCTTCCGGCTGCGGCAAAACGACTACGCTTCGGATGATTGCCGGTTTGGAAGAAATATCAGATGGACAGCTGTTGATGGGCGGAACTGTTGTCAATAGTGTGCCTCCTGGAAAAAGAAATATAGCCATGGTGTTTCAAAACTATGCATTATTTCCTCATCTCTCCGTTTGGGAGAATATTACATTCGGATTGAAAATCCAAAAACTTACGGAAGAGGAAATGGCTAAACGCGCCAAGGAAGCCTTGGAAATACTAAATCTTACCGGCTATGAAAATCGTAAACCTAAAGAACTGTCCGGCGGTCAGAAGCAGAGAGTCGCCTTATGTAGGGCGATTGTGAAACAGTCACCGTATTTTTTGCTGGACGAGCCTCTTTCTAATCTTGACGCACAGCTCCGGCAGCAGGCAAGAACAGAATTAGTCAAGTTGCATGAGATATATAAACCGACGATGATCTATGTTACTCATGATCAGGTCGAAGCTATGACGATTGCTCAACGTATTGCCATCATGAACAAGGGAGAGCTGCAGCAAATTGATACGCCGGGAAATATCTACCACCGACCGGCAAATACTTTTGTGGCCTCCTTTATAGGCACACCACCGATGAATCTGTTGAGCGCTCATGTCAGAGATCACTGGATTTTTATTGGTGACGCCTGCGTGCCGCTGGATGCCAGCTGGGATAAAGTGATTTCCGGCAGAAGCAGGATTATACTGGGCATCAGACCGGAAAAATGTTATCTCGCAGAAGAGAAACCCATGGTACCGGCAGGTGTTTCTTATGTGGAAAATCTCGGCAGCCAGCGTACTTTGCGGTTGACTTTAAAAAATCAGGAGAATGTCTTCGTGAGCACCAAGGACTTTACGCAAACAGCAAACAACACCAAAGGTTTTTCCTTCCGGTGGGAAGATGTAAGTATTTTCGATTACAAAACCGGTGTTAATATTGGGTATCCTATTAGAGAGGGAGAGAAAATACATGAAATTTTCAATTAGTGATTTAGCGTTTGCTGGGTTTAAAAACAGCGTCCTGGAACACTTGCCGGCAGAATACGGCATAGAGATTTTTTATGAGTTTGGCACCGATGATTATTGGGATGCACGTTGTGAGAAATTTTCGGCAGCGAGAAGCTCTGGGTTGAGCATTCATGCGCCTTGTGTTGCCGTTAATTTAGCTGATCCTAAAGACTTTAACTATCTGGAAGTTTATAGAAGAACCTTGGCTTATGCGCAAAGACAAAAGGCTATCTTTGTGGTTTTGCATACCAATGAGCAGTGGTTCGGGGATAGAGATAATGTCACAGTGTTGGTCGAAAAACGGCTGAAAGAGATTCTGGCTCTGGCAAAAATGCATCATGTAAAAGTACTGATTGAAAATGTTGGTTTGCGTACTACTGGTACATTGCTGTACGATTGGGAACAATATCTTGAACTACTGGCTAAATTCCCTCAGACAGGAGCATTGATCGA
>CAZCMY010000091.1:0-2274 GCA_964500055.1 uncultured Acidaminococcales bacterium
TAATTTCCAGTTTTGTTGTACTTCTACCCCATGCTTGTTTTCAGTAAAATCAGAAGGATACTTTGTGCTATAAAAATATGAGTGATGATAGTTTTTATAAATCTGCGCAAAACCAGAATTATCTTTATTTTCGTTCCAATCATAGCGCAAAGAAACATTATTGTTCAACCTTTGGTATGCATCACTAAGCCTGCCGGAAAAAGGTGCTCCTCCTTCAGTCAATAAATGCTCTGCTTGTAATGTAATTCTATTATTATCCCCAATGGTTTTATCTAATTTAATTGTTGCGCCGGTATCGTCATAGCCAGAATTATTCATTTCAGTGACAGCACCGGTTTTATTATTCTTGTAAGAATAATTGCCGCGTTTTTCCTTGTTGGCGCTAACAAAAATTCCTACACCATCATTGCTGCCGCTTGCCGTAACGCCATATTGCTCTGTATTCCAGGAGCCTGTTGCAGCTTTAACAGTAACCTTGTCTCCAACTTTCGAACCTTTTTTAGTAATAATATTGATAACGCCGCCAACTGCGTCTGTTCCATAAAGAGCAGAGCCTGCTCCCTTTAACACTTCTATTTTTTCAATAGCATTTACCGGTGGCAGCCAATCTGCGCTGTAATTGCCGCTGGAAGCGACATCCACACGTCTGCCATCAATTAAAACAAGTACCCTTTTATCGCCATTAAGCATAATGACATCTTGCCCCATGTTAGAGCCTTTGGCTCCAGAGCTGAGAATATTTACCCCCGGTAAATCAGCCAGAGCTTCAGCAGCATCAGCGTAATTAGACTCTTCCAGTTTTTCCTGGCTGATAACAGTAATATTTGCCGGTGTATCTGCTTTGCTTGTTTCAACCCTGCTAGCCGTAACTACCATTGTGTCCAAAGAAAAAGCCTGCATTTCTTCAGCATGAGCCGTTGAACCAAAGATGCTGCTCCCTCCTATAGCGGCTGTACATGCCAATGTCAATATAACGGTTTTTTTCTTGGATACATATTTTCTCATACTTTCTCCTCCATTAAATCAAATACAATGTAACATAAAAAGCCTTCCCTGCTTGACAAGGAAGGCTACTTTCATTAAACATATCAAGTCTAGTTTGAAAAAACTAAAATGATTTTGTTCTAATTACCTTCCTATCTCTCGTAGGTCAATTTGGCAACAAACAATCAGGCAGTTCTTCTGACTCAAGTTCATCGTTGGTCCAAGCCTTCCCGGACAAGCCAGTGGCAAATATTGGATCAACTCCCTATTACAGCGGCGGGACCGTGCTGGATTTGCACCAAACTTCCCTATTAAGCCTTTGCAGGCACCTGTTGTTTCACTATTCAATTAATTATATTTCTGATATAAAGCTATTAGATTGTAGCAAAATGGCAATATATTGTCAATAAATATACAAAAAGCAATCAACTATTATATATTGTTGATTGCTAAAAAATAAGTTTATTATGCGCAAAAAAGCAAGCTTCTGTCACTAGTAAATACCTATTGCTGACTGCTGTTTTTTAACTAGCTTGGCTAAATCATCAAAATCATCATAATAAAGTTCATGAACTACATAACGTGGTTCAACGATACTAAATAAATCCTTTATTTTCGAGCTTGTCCAGGCCTGATGTCTGTCTATTTGAGCTATATGCTGCATTATTTTTTCAGGATTAAGACTTTCAGGGACGCTGCGTTCAAAACTTCCGACATATTCTCCTGAAATAGATGAACTGAGGTGAATACCATAAATAAGTTCTTTAGCTGTTCCTAAGTTTTCTATTGTTTGACATAAATAGGCAGCGGCTTCTTCTTCATTATGCAAAGCCGGATTTGTATTCATCAGATGCCCTGTATCAAGCATGATACCGACATTATCACGTTTTAGCAAAGAAAAAAAAGAATCTACGATTTTCTTATTGGTAAGCCTTAATCCCGGCCACCATAAGTTTTCAAATAATACCATGACATTTTGAGGAATAACATCGCTAACAGCATTAAAGACTTCCGCTGTGGCAGTTATAACTTCTTCATCTGTGTGGTTGAAGGAAAAAGTAAAGATATTTTCAGTATCGGCGTCACTCACATGCCAGACTAGATATTCAGGATTAGCTGACAAAGCGTTTTTTATGTTTTCTTTGATGGCATTTATCCATTCTTCTTTATTGGCAGCACCGAAAAAATATGTTTTTAACTCGTCAACATTAGCAAACTGTTTTTTTAAACATTGTTTATTACCATGCCAAAAATCAAGCCAATATGGCCAATATTTCAGATGCACTCCCA
>CAZCMY010000091.1:2374-5229 GCA_964500055.1 uncultured Acidaminococcales bacterium
TTTTGCATTCTCCTCAAAAGATATAAGAAGTAAGGCGTACCAATCAAAGCCGTCATAATACCAACCCTGATCTCAGCAGGTGGAATTATAATTCTCCCCAACGAATCACAGAACAGCAAAAAGATAGCGCCAACGATAGCGCTTGCAGGCAGCAAAAGCCTGTGATCAGGGCCTACCAACATACGCATCATATGCGGAACTATGAGACCAACAAAGCCGATGTTACCACTCACACATACTGAAGCGGCTGTTGTCATTGCAGCAATGAACAGCAAGGTCATTCTATAAAACATAACTGGCATACCAACTGCTTTGGCTTCTGTATCCCCCAAAACCAGGATGTTTAAATGTCTTGCCAAAAATAGTAATAATATTGTTCCTACCACAACAGGGCCTAATGCCATATAAACATGTTCCCAGCGGCGCGAATCTAAGCCTCCGACCATCCAGAACAGATACTGCTGGAGTTTCTGCTCATTCATAAAAGTCAGTAACCCGGAAGTTATGGCTCCCAAAAGCATACTAACGGCAACACCTGCCAGCAATAGTGTCATTACTGGTATTTTGCCATGGCGCATTGATAAGAAAACGGTAAAAGCAACTGCGCATACCGCTCCAGCAAAAGCAAATGCAGGCATAACAAACATGCTTTCAGCTGTCAAGCCCAAAGCTATGGAAAAGACTGCGCCTGTTGCTGCTCCACTGGATACGCCAATAATGCCAGGATCAGCGAGTGGATTGCCAAAAATCCCCTGCATAACACCGCCTGCTATACCCAAAGCAGCACCTACGAGCATTCCAACCAGCATACGCGGCATTCTTATATACCAAATGACGGCCATTTGCTCCTGCGTAAAATCACTTTTGTCAAAAAAAGGCAATCCAAGTTGATATCCTATAATCGAAATAGTATTTTTTATAGGTATTTCAATTTGTCCAAAAAATAGTGAAACGAAAGCAACAAAAAAAAGCAAGACTGCCAATACCATAATAACAATCTTACTATAATCCTTTTTAACTATCATTTTTCCTCCTGTGTTTCACGTAATAGGACTCAAACAATAAAAATGTAAAAATACCTCCAGTATCGCTACTGAAGGTAAAAAGAGTATAATACCCAGCAAAAATGCCGCTACCCAGACCTTACCATCTATCGCAGGCACCAGACAATAATATAGCGAAGCAAGTTTCAAATTACTCGTTAAGAATAACATATGCGATATTCTTAGTCAACCAAAGCATTATACACTACGCTTTATTAATATTTTATTTATTTTCGTAAATTAAATCAACTGGCAATAAAGCCGGTAAACCATTACTGCCGACAAAAGTATCTACTTTTACACGGAAAACTTCACGCAAAAGGTCAGAACTAATAGTCGCTTGAGGCTCTCCTGCTGCAACAATTTCGCCTTTTTTCATGACAGCTATATGATCAGAATACTGCAAAGCATGATTAATATCGTGCAGTACCATAACAACGGTCAGCCCAAGCTCTTTATTAAGCTTGCTTAAAAGCTTCATTACCTCCAACTGATGCGAAATATCGAGATAAGTAGTTGGCTCATCCAGAAGCAATACTTGTGGTCTTTGAGCCAAAGCCATCGCAATCCATGCTCTTTGTCTTTCTCCGCCTGATAATGTACTTAAAAGCCTGTTACGCATATGTCGCATGCTTGCCTGCTTCAAAGCCCATTCAACACATTGCTCGTCTTCTTCAGTATTTCGCTTCCACCAGCTTCTGTGTGGGAATCTTCCTAACTCTACCAAATCTTTAACAGTCAAATCAGCTGGTGATTGAGGCGATTGCGTTAATATTGCCAAACGCTTGGCAAATTCTTTGTGGCTGAAAACTTTTATATCTTTTCCATCATAAGTGATATTTCCACTTACACAAGGAATAATTCTGGCCAAAGCCTTTAAGGTTGTGCTTTTACCGCAGCCATTAGGGCCGATAATAGCCGTGACCTTACCTTTCGGTATTTGCAAGTTAATTCCTTTTAAAATAGTTTTGTCGGCAAATTTTACAATAATATTATTTGCATTTATTACTCCCATCAAATTTCCCTCCTTAGGAGGAACAGAAAAAATGGTGCTCCAAGAGCCGCCATAATTATGCCTACAGGTAATTCCACAGGTGAAAACATGGTACGCGCCAATGTATCACTAAGAGTAACGACACCTATGCCCAAAAGGGCTGAAGCCGGTAACAAAAATCTATAATCGGAACCAATTAACAACCTGGCAGCATGGGGCACAATTAAGCCAACAAATCCGAGCAATCCTGCAACACTTACTGCGCTGGCAGCCAAAAGTGCTGCAACAGCGGTCATGGCTATGCGAACAACTTCAACATTCAAGCCCAATCCGCGCGCCATCTCATCCCCCAACTGCAGTATGTTTAAATAATTAGCACAGACTAAAGCCAAAATTAAGCCAATAATTGCGTACGGCAGAATAATCCCGACATGAGGCCAGCTTCTCGCTGCCAAGCCGCCAACCATCCACATCAAGGCGCCGTGAACTCTATCACTATAAAAAATCATAAGTCCGGAAATACCGGCACCCAAAAAGGCCGAAACAGCTACACCTGCCAAAATAATTCTGACAGGTTTAATACCATTTTTCCAAGCTAAGATATATATGCAAACTGCAGCTGCCATTGCACCCAAAAAAGCTATAGGCGTAATTAAATAATCCATATGGGGAAATAATATCATGACAGTGACACCGGCCAAGCCAGCGCCTGAAGAAATGCCTATAATATGCGGATCTGCCAGCGGATTGCGCATTACTGCCTGCAAAATTGCGCCGGAAATTGCCAAATTAACACCAACAAAAGCACCTACAATCGT
>CAZCMY010000092.1:0-2386 GCA_964500055.1 uncultured Acidaminococcales bacterium
TTTTTTATCAAGATTCTTGTGAGTTTTTTGACAAAACTGTTATAATGTATAAATATATAATATAGAGATTATTAGAGATTTGGTAAAAGCTAGATTAAGTATCTAAAGGTGGGCTATGAATGAGTTCTCTGGAAAAAATAAAGCATACAGTGCAAAAGACAGCTGAAGCAATTGCAGATGCGTTGAAAATAGAAGTTGAAATTGCTGACAGTAATTTATTAAGAGTGGCAGGCACGGGCATGTATAAAGAACGGTGCGGAGATGTAATGGTGGAAGGGTTTGTCTACAAATATGTCTTGGATACGGGTAACACTGTGATTATTGAAAATCCGGGAGCGCATGAATTGTGCAAGCCGTGTCCGCATATTGGCAATTGTTGCGAAAGCGGTGAGATAGCAGCGCCTATTTTGCTTGGCGATAAACCTGTTGGCGTAATTGGCTTAATTGGTTTTGATGCAGCCCAGGCTAAGCAATTAATGGATAATAAGGAATGGATTGTCCAGTTTCTTGTTAAGATGGCAGAGTTAATAGCTAGTAATCTTTCAGATGAAACCGTCGACAGTGATAAAAGTTCTTCTGATCTTAATCTTGAAACTTTGGAGAAAGAGGCTATCATAAAGGCTTTGGAAGAAGTTTCGGGCAATACGGGGAGTAAGGATAAGGCAGCTAAACTGCTTGGCATTAGTAGAGCCACCTTGTATAGAAAACTTAAAGAATATGAAATTGAATAAAAATAAATGAAAAGCAAAAAAATAGTAGACAAAAATCTCAAAATGAGATAATATTGCTTATAAGCAGTGCGGCTCTGGAAAAACTTTTTCCGGAGCCATTTTGTTTTTATGTAACACTGTGAGTTAAAATCAAATTTTGGTCTAGGCAGGCTGAGATTTTTAAATTCTTGAAAGGCGTGAATAGCAGAGTGAATAAAATAAAATGGACTATGAATAAACAAAAAAGTGGCATTTTAACAAGCGCGGCAAAATCTTTTAACATTGAAGCAACAGAAAAAGTTATGAAGTTTCACAGCAGTTTCGCAGGTTACACGCCAACTCCACTGAGAAATCTGACTTCACTCGCTGAGCACCTTGGGGTATCTGCTTTTTATGCGAAAGATGAGTCTTATCGTTTCGGACTTAATGCCTTTAAGGTGCTCGGCGGTTCATATGCTATGGGTAGATATATAGCAGAACGGCTGGACCTGGATATGACGGACCTGACCTTTGATAAAATTACTTCTGCAGAAGTGCAAAAGAAATTAGGGAAAATAACTTTTGTGACTGCCACTGATGGCAATCATGGACGCGGCGTAGCATGGGTTGCTGCCAGACTTGCTCAAAAGGCTGTTGTCTATATGCCCAAAGGTTCGTCAGAAAATAGGCTTAATAATATTAAAAATGAAGGCGCGGAAGCTTCTATTACAGATTTGAATTATGATGATGCTGTAAGATTGGCTGAGTCACAAGCTAAAAAATATGGCTGGGTTGTTGTGCAAGATACCGCTTGGGAGGGTTATGAGGATATTCCGCTCTGGATAATGCAGGGTTATGCTACTATGGCAAAGGAGGCTTATCAGCAGCTATTGGAAATGCAATGCCAAAAACCAACACACGTATTCTTGCAAGCAGGCGTAGGATCACTAGCTGGTGCTGTTCAGGCTTTTTTTGCTAATGCGTATCATGAGGCACCACCTAAGGTTATTATTGTAGAACCAAATGCTGCGGATTGTATCTTTAAGTCATTTGAAGCTGATGACGGTAAGGCCAGATTTGTCGGTGGTGACATGGAAACGATTATGGCTGGTTTGGCCTGCGGCGAGCCAAACTCAATTGGTTGGGAAATATTGCGTAACTTAAGCGAGATGGCAATATCCTGTCCTGATTGGGTTGCTGCCCATGGTATGCGTGTTTTAGGTAATCCACTTGGCAGTGATGAGCGCGTAGTTTCAGGTGAATCAGGAGCCTTGCCTGCAGGCTGCGCGAGTTTGATCATGACCTGTGAGGCGTTATTACCTATTCGCAAAGCTCTGGCCCTTGACGAAAATTCTCGCATTTTAGTATTCAGCACTGAAGGAGACACAGACCCTGAAAAGTACAGGAGCATTGTCTGGAATGGCGAATATCAAAGTAAAATTGATAAGGAGAAATAAGCAGATGATTACTGAAGAGAGAAAAGAAGAACTTATTAGTTGCTGTCAGGAATTAATCCGCTGCCAAAGCTATTCGGGTGAGGAATCGGTGGCAGCAGCTTGTTTAACCAATATGATGAAAAAATTGGGTTTTGCTGAAGTTATTACTGATAAGTACGGCAATATTATTGGGCATATCAAAGGTAAAAAGCCGGGAAAGAAAATTCTTTTTGATGGACATCTTGATACTGTGCCTGTGAC
>CAZCMY010000092.1:2486-3870 GCA_964500055.1 uncultured Acidaminococcales bacterium
GGCCCTTCCAAGGAGAATGTTGCGCATACAGTCAACGAATATATTGAAATTGACCAGCTAACTAAGGCTGCGGAAGGTTATTATGCAATAATCAAATCCGTTCTGAAATAAAGAAAAACATTTGACAATTGTCTTAAAATGAGATAGTATGAGCGCATAATAGATGAAAGCAAGTTATCCATTCGACAATTGTGTTTTGATAATTTAATAAATATATGTCTAAGTTTAAAGACAAAGAAGTCTTATGAAGAGTGCGGTTTGTGCATATCTTCGTAAGGCTTTTTTTATTGGATATCATAAAAATACAGGGATTTATTCATGTGCTGAGTGGGGCCCTTTCATTTATAAAAACAAAAAAATTGGGGAGGCAAACTATGAACAAGAAAATTTTTTCATCGGTACTGGTTGGTATTGCAATGTTGGGGACTTTGTTAACAGGCTGTGGCAAGAGTGATACTGATGCTTCTAAAACGGCTAAAGCTCCGGAAGATAAGGTTTATCTTATCGCCTGTGATGCAAAATATGCGCCATTCTCTTTTGAAGAAAATGGTAAATACAGAGGAATTGACGTTGAGCTTTTAGCAGCTGTTGCCAAAACAGAAGGTTTTAAATATGAATTGAAACCAATGGA
Source organism: uncultured Acidaminococcales bacterium (assembly GCA_964500055.1). Taxonomy (GTDB): domain Bacteria; phylum Bacillota; class Negativicutes; order Acidaminococcales; family Acidaminococcaceae; genus RZYP01. Next base: position 3,118 of record CAZCMY010000092.1, read on the forward strand.
TTTCAGTGGAATTATTCCGGCAATCAAAGCCGGCCAAATTGATGGCTCTATAGCTGGCATGAATGTTACCGAAAAAAGAAAAGAGTCGGTTGATTTCTCCGATGGCTATATCAAATCCGGTTCTTCTATCGTCGTAAGCAGCAGCAATACTGATATCAACGCTTTGGATGACTTGAAAGGCAAAACAGCAGCTGTAAAGAAGGGAACTACAGGCGCTATTTTTGCTGAAGAAAATCAGAAAAAATATGACTTGAAAATTAGTTACTATGATGATTCTCCTTCTATGTTCCAAGCAGTAAAAAATGGCAATGCTGATTTTCTTGTAGAAGATTATCCTGTTATTTCTTACCAAATAAAAGTGGATCCTAACTCTAAGTTAAGAGTTGGCGTCAAAGAGATTGAAGCTGCTCCGGACAATGCTTTTGCCGTAAATAAAGGCCAAAATCAAAAACTTCTGGCTATGTTTAACGAAGGACTTAAGAAAGTCAAAGCAAGCGGCGAATATGATAAAATTGTTGGACAATATTTGCCTTTGAATAAATAAAATTAATTAACAAACTTGCAGCAAACCATACAAAATATTATCCGTTGTATCAGGGTATATTTTGTATGATTTCTGCCATTTTAATGTAATTAATTTCCTGGGAGGAATCTTGCCTTGACACATTATTTCCAATTATTTCAAGACTGTTTGCCCAGCCTGTTAAGTGGGTTACAGATTACTTTAATAATGGCAGTATCTTCGATTGCTCT
>CAZCMY010000092.1:3970-5214 GCA_964500055.1 uncultured Acidaminococcales bacterium
TTGAAGAATATTTCGTTAAACGTAACAGAAGGTGAAGTGCTCTGCATCATCGGACCGTCCGGTTCTGGCAAAAGCACACTTCTTAGATGTCTGAACAGGCTTGAAGAGATTCAATGCGGCAGCATATCTATACTGGAAGAGGATATAGTAAATACTAAAAATATTAATAGATTGAGAGAAAATATAGGTATGGTCTTTCAGTCTTTCAATCTATTTCCTAATTACACAGTTTTGGAAAATATGATGCTTGCACCGTTGGAATTGAAAAAGATGAAAAGAAAAGAAGCCGAAGAACGAGCTATTGCCCTACTGAAAAAAGTTGGACTGGAAGACAAAAAGGATGTTTATCCTCAGACCTTATCCGGTGGGCAAAAACAGCGCGTGGCGATTGCTCGTGCACTTGAAATGAATCCTAAGATTATGTTGTTTGATGAACCGACATCAGCTTTGGATCCCGAAATGGTCGAGGAAGTTCTTAAAGTAATGAAAGATCTGGCACAAGAAGGCATGACCATGGTAATTGTCACCCATGAAATGGGTTTTGCCAGAGATGTTGCTGACCGGGTACTTTTTATGGAGGGCGGCTATATAGTTGAAGAAGGCAGTGCACGAGAGCTTTTTACCGCACCGAAAACAAACAGATGCCAAGAGTTCTTGTCAAAAGTATTGAGGACACAAGTATGTTAGATTACATCGACATGGATAAGGAAAGGATATTTTATGAAAAGTGATTTTCAAAAAATTCTTAAGCTTGCTGAACTATATAAGCCAGAAATGTCAAAATTTCTAAGGGATTTGATTGCTATACCTGGGGAAAGTTGTCAAGAAGAAAATGTTATTGAGCGCATCAAGAAAGAAATGGAAAAAGTAGGTTTTGACGATGTGAAGATTGATCCGCTTGGCAATATTTTGGGATCGATAGGCAGAGGACCTCGTCTTTTGGCTTTCGATGCGCATATTGACACAGTAAAAGTCGGAGATTTGTCGCTTTGGAATTATGATCCTTACAAGGGATTTGAAGACAATGAAATAATCGTCGGCAGAGGTGCCAGCGATCAACTTGGTGGTATGGCGGCCATGGTTTATGCAGGAAAAATCATTAAGGATTTAAATTTGGCGGGTGAATTTACACTCTTATTTACAGGGACAGTGCAGGAAGAAGATTGCGATGGACTTTGCTGGCGTTATATTATTGAAAAAGACAATCTGCGCCCAGAAGGCGTTGTTTTAACTGAACCGACGGA
>CAZCMY010000093.1:0-1558 GCA_964500055.1 uncultured Acidaminococcales bacterium
CCTTATGCTTTTACTTTTACATCCTATGAGCTTGATGCCGCAGTTGTTGAGTTGTCAGACTTACTGCCGAAATTGCTTGAGCTGGCAGAGGTTGAAAAAACCTGCAGTCTGCTGGCTGAAGAAATTGAAAAAACCCGCAGACGCGTCAATGCGCTGGAATATGTCATGATACCGGAAATGCAGGAAAGCATCAGATATATTACGATGAAACTCGAGGAAAATGACAGGGCCAGCCTGGTACGCCTGATGAAGGCAAAAGAAATGATGGCAGCTGCTGCGGAAAAGGCTGAAAAGGAAAAAATGACTTCTGCCGGAAACTTATGCTAAAATTAGCATGGTAGTAAATTAGCAGAGGAGATGGACAAATGGCAATGAAAAAGTATTCCTTCCACTACGGTCATGGACATAAAGATTTTGTAATCGACAGTGACCGTGTCATCAAGGAAGTCAAGATGGCGGCAATGGAACCGCTTCAGGATATAAAGGCCTCAGTTCTCGATGCCATTTATCATCCTATCGGTACGAAACCAATTAATGAAATCATAAAGCCAGGCCAGACAGTGGCCTTTATCTGTAACGACCCGACACGTGTCGCTAACAGCTTCGATTTCATGCCTATTCTGGTCAATGAACTGAACAAGTATGGCGTTAAAGATGAAGATATGCGCATTGTTTTTGCGCTTGGCACGCATAGGCTGATGACACATGAAGAAATGGTCGAAGGCGTTGGTGAAGAAGTCGCCGGCCGCATCAAAATGTATAACAGTGATGCCAAGGCTCAAGACGACTTTGAATATTTCGGTGACACCTCTTTCGGGACACCTGTCTGGATCAACAAACTGATTTGTGACGTGGACCATGTTATTCTGACAGGCACGATCGTTCACCATTATTTTGCCGGTTATGGCGGCGGTCGCAAGGCTATTCTGCCTGGTGTGGCAGCGATGGAAACCGTCAGAGTCAACCATAGCTTTATGCTGGATCCGAATTCCGGGTTAGGTAAGCTGCATGGCAATCCTGTTTATGATGATCAGATGGAAGGCGTGGCATTGTTTGCCAAGAACCGTTCCATTTTCCTTTTTAATGCCATTCTTGATGATGAGCACCGCTTCCTGAAAATATTTGCCGGTGACTATGACAAAGCACATATTGAAGCCTGCAAATTTGTTGATGAAGTTTATGGCGTCGAGATTCCAGAGGAAGCTGACGTTGTAATAGCTAGCTGCGGCGGCTACCCGAAGGATATCAATGTTTACCAGATGCAGAAAACGATGGATAATGTCTGGTGCGCTGTCCGCGAAGGCGGCGTGGTCATTTTACTGGCAGAATGCGAAGAAGGCAGCGGTTCTAAGGTTTTGGAAGAGACTTGCCGCAAGTATGGCTCACCTGATGCTATCAAAGAACAGCTGGAACAAAACTTTGCTATCGGTGCTAATAAAGCCTTTGCCGTAACCCGTCTGATGAAGAAGGCAAAATATATCCTGGTTACTGCCCTCGATAAACAGCTGGCTAAAGATATGCTTTTTGAAGCAGCTGTTGATACGGTTGAGGAAGCGCT
>CAZCMY010000093.1:1658-5200 GCA_964500055.1 uncultured Acidaminococcales bacterium
AGCTGGCTAAAGATATGCTTTTTGAAGCAGCTGTTGATACGGTTGAGGAAGCGCTTGCCAAAGCTGAAGAAATCGTCGGCAAGAACTACAACGTTATCCTGATGCCGACAGGCAGTTTGACAGTACCAATAGTGAAAAAATAATTAATAAAACAATGAAGATGGTTTCTTTGCGATCAAGCAGAGGGACCATCTTTTTGTTTTGCCAAAATGAGAAAAGTTTGTGAACAAATGTATTTTTACAAAGATGAAATATGATGATAAGGTACTAGTGTCTTGTGCAAACAAACGATAAAAGCAATGTATAGTGGTTGGAGTGTATATGCTTTACCGCTATGCAAAATAGTGTTACAATCTAGGTGTAAACGGGGGTTACACTTTTGTGTAATGCTCGTTCACGCTTTCGGATTGAGGTTTAGCTGGTATTGCAATTGCTATTAGCCTAAAAAGGAGGGTTAGCATGGATTATTTTTTGATTTTCGGTGATCCGTTATTCAAGGTGGTTCCCGCAATAATCATGGCTCTTCTGCTGCTTCTTCTTGCGTGGATCATCGCCAGTCTGGCCAGAAGCCTGACTGTAAAGATTCTCAAGAAAATTAAGGTTGAAAAGTATACCGACAAGTTAGGAATTGCAGACGAGGAAACAGGATGCTCGCTGTCTTTCTTTGGTGATTTGGCGTTCCTCGTTGTATTTTTGCTCTTTATACCAGGCATTCTTGACCTGTTAGGCATGAAAAACGTTTCCGCACCTATTGCGTCGCTTGTCACAAAAATTCTGGATTTTATTCCTAATGTCATAGCGGCAGCAATCATTTTGGTTGTAGGCTTTTTCCTGGCAAAAATTATTTGCAAGTTGTTAACGCCTATGCTGAAAAAACTTAATATCGATAAAATTCAAGAGAAGGCTGGTATAGCAGCCACTGATACCACTAGCTTATCCTCAATCATTACTTATCTGGTTTATGTTTTGATCCTTATACCGGTTATCACAGCGGCCTTACAAGTTCTCAACGTTTCAGCTATTTCCGACCCGGCGATTGCTATGCTGCAAAAAGTGGTTATTTTCCTGCCTAATATTTTTGTGGCTATTGCCATCGTCATCATCGGGCTCTTCATAGCGAAAATTATTGGCAAACTTCTAGACAATGTGCTTTCAGGAGTCGGCTTGAATACGATGATTCGCAAGTTAGTCGTGACCGATGAATCTTCCTTGAGAGGCATGTCATTCTCAAAAATTATTGGAACAGCAGTAGAATACATCATTGCCTTTTTGTTTATCGTGCAGGCCTTAAATGTTCTGCAGCTAGAGGTTTTGCAGTTCGTTGGTGCAGCGATTATCGGTTATTTGCCTCTTGCAATAAGCGCATTGCTCATTCTCTTTTTGGCATTTCTTTTTGGCAATTGGGCGGAAAAGATTATTGGCACGAAGTGTCCGCATGGTAAAATGTGCGGCCTGATGGCAAAAGCGCTGATAATGGTATTCGCCTTCTTTATGGCTCTGGGCCAACTTGGTGTGGCTCCGGCTATTGTCAATGCCGCTTTCATTATCATTCTTGGTGCGGTATCAATAGCTTTCGCAGTTGCTTTTGGCTTGGGCGGGAAAGAATTTGCCGCTAATGTTTTGAAAAAAATGGAAGAGTGCCACAAGCAAAAAGATGAAAATGAAGAATAAGTTCAAATAATATGTATTGTCCGAATTCTAAGATGTTTTAGCCGTCACTTACGTGACGGCTATTTTTGTTTAATAAAATATATGAATTTGGGCAGGAAAAGGTAATCACAAAACAGAATAGAGTAATTATTTATTAAATTTAGTCAATTTTTGAATAGGGGGAAAGGTAATGGACAATGTGAACGATGATTTAAGCGAGTTGGTCAGCAAGTATGCGATAGATAATTTTAAGAGCGGGCTTAACTGTGCGGAAAGTGTCTTGGAAGCTTTGATTCGTGCCGGTGTCCTGCCTATGAACAAAGAAACTGTTGGCATGTGTACGGGTTTTGGCGGTGGCATCGGCCTTTATGGAGCTACCTGCGGAGCGCTTTCAGCGGCAGTCCTCGCTAATAGTGCTGTCTATGGGCGCAAGGATCCTTATGCTGTAGACTCTGCTGTACGAGGCTCGGAAATTGCCGATAAATATTATCGCCGCTATAATGCGTTGGTCAGCGAGTTTGTGGAGAAAAATGGCTGCACTTCCTGCGAAGGCATCAGCAGCAAATATGATGACTGGGAAGGCAAGGACAGAAAGATTTATTGCATGAAGATGATTGGTGAGACTGCAAAACTAGCATATCATTATCTGCAAATGCCACAGGAAGAAGCTTTCAGCTTGCCTTATGGTAAAAATATGAGGAATATGAAATAACAAGCCTTCAGAAAAAAGCACAGGCTGAAAGTTTGATATTGTTTTTTTATTAAATCAGGTGTAATATAAGCGTATAATCGTTTAAGCGATTATACGCTTATATTTTTAAGGGAGAGAATTAATGATGGAGAATTTGAAAGATGTTTTAAAAGCATTATCTGATGAGACCCGTCTCAGAATAATTAACTTGCTATATGAAGGCGAGCTATGTGTTTGTGACGTAATGGAGGTTTTGCAGATTTCACAGGCCAAGGCGTCCAGACATTTAATTTATCTCAAAAATGCAGGCCTTGCGAAAGACCGCAAAGTTGCCCAATGGGCTTATTATTCTTTGTCGAAAGAAGAAAGCTTAAAATTCATTGATAGTTTGGTTTATGATAATCTCCGTAAACTAGAAGTTTATAATACCGATTTAGATAACCTCAAGAAATGGCTCAGCAGGAAGACGCAAAACTGTGCTGGCAATTGCAGCAGGAAAGAGGTGTGAAAATGTCTGATAATATTATGAAAAGTTGTTGCAGCTGTGGAAGCAGTTGCTGCAAGCCTCAACAAGAAAAGAAGAAAGTCGTGATTGATTTTTTGTACCTGGATTTAACAGTTTGTGAACGTTGTCAGGGTGCGGAAAGCAGTTTAGATGAGGCTCTACGGGAAGTTTCCAAAGTACTTGAAGCTACCGGTACAGAAGTAAAGGTAAATAAAATTAATATAAGCACGAAAGAGTTAGCGGAGGAATATAAATTCCTAAGTTCACCAACCATTCGCGTTAATGGTCGTGATATTCAAATGGAATTTAAAGAAAGCCTGTGCGAATCTTGTGGGGATTTATGCGGGGATGAAGTTGACTGTAGAGTTTGGATTTATCAAGGTCAAGAATATACCGTGCCACCTAAAGCTATGGTTATAGAAGGTATCCTCAAGGCTGTATATGGGGCAGGCCTGAGTGCTAAAAAAATTGAACAGGAATATATAATGCCTGAAAATCTTAAGCATTTCTATGAGGTTATGGGTAAGAGAAAATCCAATTAAATAAATGCAGTTAAAAGGGGCGCAAACAAATGAAAAATGAAGTAAGACTACCATTTCTGGACAGATTTTTGACTTTGTGGATATTTATCGCAATGGCGATAGGTGTTTTTGGCGGTTATATGTTTCCAGCATTAGCGAAATCCATTGGTTCTTT
>CAZCMY010000094.1:0-2294 GCA_964500055.1 uncultured Acidaminococcales bacterium
GCTAGTTACGGCGACTATTCAACCTCCGCTGTTTTTTATTCTGACAAGGAGATTGTTAAACTCCTGCCGAGTGATAAAGTGGATAGTTTCAGGCCTCATGCCTACAGTTGGACAAGTAAAAATATTATGCCTTATGCTGTGATGGAGGATTTTCAGAAATCTGGGGATTCAGTTGTCATTGTGCCCAAAAAAGAATATAACAATTTCAAGAAGTATAGCGGTGACCGTTGGACTATGGTATCTGAAATAAACAGCTATTATATACTTAAGGATTAGAATGAAGCTTTTGAGTTTCTTGGTATTTGATTCAATTTTTTTGATGATATGCCAAGAAACTTTTTATTTTTAACATTTTAAAGCAGGTATATTAAAAGTTTTGCCTAATATATACTTTCTGACAAGATATGAGCTTGTTATAATAGAAACAATGATTATTTTTTGGAGGTAGTATTATGCCCAAATCAATCAACCAAAAAGCAAAATTGTTGTATATACAAAAGTTTTTGCTCGAGGAAACAGACGAAAATCATTCGCTGACTGTTAATCAGATCATAACCAAATTGGCCGGGTACGGTATCAACGCAGAAAGAAAGAGCATATACGATGATATAGAGACCTTAAGAAATTTTGGCCTCGACGTTATCTGTAACCGAAGCCGTTCCAATTCTTATTTTATTGGTGAGCGATCTTTTCAATTGCCGGAGTTGAAGTTGCTTGTTGATGCAGTGGAAGCTTCTAAATTTATTACTGGCAGGAAGACTACGGAGTTGATCAAGAAATTAGAAGGTTGTACCAGCAAATATCAGGCTGGATCTCTCCACAGGCAAGTTATTGTCAAAAATAGAATAAAGAATATGCATGAAAGCATTTACTACAACGTAGACAAACTTCATCAAGCTATAGCGGATAAAAAGCAAATCAGCTTCAAGTATATGGAGTGGACGATCGACAAAGATGAAAAGTTCCGCAAAGACGGCGTAAAGTACGTTGAAAATCCTTGTTCCTTGTGTTGGGATAATGATAATTATTACCTGATAACCTATAACAGCAAGCACAAAAAGAACTTACATTACCGCGTTGACCGCATGGCAGAAGTCACTGTCCTGGATACTTCCTGTGAAGGCTGTGAGGAGAATGAATCATTTGATTTAGTCAGCCATGCGCAAAAACATTTTGGTATGTATGGCGGCGAAGAGACAACTGTCGAAATGCAGTTTGATAAATCTTTGACGGGAGTTGTTATTGACAGATTCGGTAAGGATGTCGCAATTAAAAAGGCGGACGACAATAATTTTATTATCTGTGTTGATATTGCAGTAAGTCCTGTCTTTTTTGGCTGGCTGATGAGTCTGGGCGCCAAGGTGAAAGTTTTGGGACCGTCCTGGGTAAAAAGAGAATTAGGAAAGACTTGCAAAAAGATTTTAAATTATTATAAATAGTGAGGTTAAATATGGAGCAAGATAACATTCTGATAATCAAATATCCACATCCGCATTTCAAACCACAGGCTAATTATTCAGATGAAATTGATGAAGAGGGCTGTGTTGATAGTGATCTAGGCTACATGGAAGGCGAGTTCTCTGACGAAAGACCTTATCGTGTTGAGTGCTGGGCAATTGATGATGTAAAAATGGCAACCATCTATTTTTCTGATCGCAACATAAGGAAGCTGCACAAAGAGGAACTCATCAAGTATCTGGAGGACGAACACCTGGTATGCTGGCTGCAAGACAGAAAGAATATCCAGTGCCGCCATATCAAAGATGATTTAGATATTTCCATGTGGGCAGTAAATGTTAAACTCTGCGACTCTAAAAACAAGTATGCGGAAATACAAGGTGAAATAATTCCCTACGAGTGCATTGTTAAGAAAAAAGAATAAGCAGATACTGAGGAGTAATAATGGAGCTGGAAGAATACAGAGAACGAATCGAAAATTATTTGGCACAAGAAAAATATATCAATGTTGTTATTAAAAAAGAAGAATTAGAAAATGAAGACATTGAGCGTTATTTGGCTTTGTTGGCCATTCTTGGAGAGAAAAAGGAATATGTCGATAAATTCGCCGGAAAAATGTCTGTCAGTTTCGAAGGTTATGAGTCAGGACCTTTCATAAACGAGAATTTGATAAAGCTTACAAAGCGTTTTTGTGATAGCTCTCCTTATCTGTTCTTCTTTTTAGATAAGGAAACAGCAACTATCAAAGATTTTACGATAGCTTATTGCGGTACTGGTAGCATTGAAGGCGATAATCATGCTGTAGACAGAACAATCTTTGAAGCTTTTTTGAAACA
>CAZCMY010000094.1:2394-5145 GCA_964500055.1 uncultured Acidaminococcales bacterium
CGTAAGCGGCTGCTTCAAGGGAAAGTTGTTTATGATGATTTAATGGGAAGGGTATAGCAAGAGGGGGTAACTCTTACTATGTTTAGAGTATAGAACCTAAATTTGACAAACAAAGGGCAAATCTATGAAAAAAATGTGAACTATGCTGAATAATAAAATGTTACAGGTTATTGGTAAAAATAATGTATAATGAAATAAAAGGTTCAAGGCTTTAATACATTTTAGTGGGAGGCATACAAGGTTGATAGTAGACAAAAGTGAATTTGACAAAGGTATAGAAAGTATCAATAGTTGTGTGCAAAAATTTGCTGCAGCTCTTAACGAAATGGACCAAAACGAAGACCAAAAAATAATAGAAGCAGGTAATTGGTTTTATGAAAATCTTAATGAAAAGTTACTGCCATTAAAGAAGGGTTTAAGACAGAAAATTGATTTATGCCTTGATGAGCGAGATTATGACAGTGTTTTAGTTTTACTCGAATGTCTTAAGGAAGTTGATGAAGTACAGGATGCGGTGACGGGACTGAGAAAATAATGAGAACTCATAAAGGACCTACTGTAACTATAGGAATATTGCTTATTGTAAGCTTTGCTCTTTTGGTTCGGGGCGTGGCATGGGATCCTTTTTGCTTGTTTTCTGGTTTAAAGCTATTGGTTTGGTTGGCACTTATCTCAATATGGGCCAAACAATTTGGCGAAGATTCAATAGTGCAGAGAGTTTTTACCGTTGTTGGTGAGGTAAGTTCATTATTAGTAGGCAGTCATCTTTTGATCCCTTATTTTTGGCCGACACGGCTCGAGAACGGGCCATATTTGACCGCGTTTTTTGTTTGTGCCGGTTTGGCTTGGCTTTATTCATTTGCTTCTTTAGAAAAAGAAGATTTCGGATGTCGGTCATATAAACTGTTTTTTTATCTGCCTTTAGTTGTCTTCATAGGATCTGCTTTGGCTGTAAATACTTTTGCCGGTCCTTTATATGCAGCTTTTCTGTTTGCCTTTTATTATCTTATTTTGGGAGGCATATTCTTAAAAGAAGGTCTATTATTGAGGAGAACAGGCTATTTTAATTTTGGCTTAATTTTAGTATTATTGGCTATCTTAGGAATAGTTGTTGATCTTGATTATATGAAATATTTAAATTGGCAGATGGCAGCATTGTTTGTCAGTGCAATTTTATTAATGAATATTTGGTTCAATATCAGGAAAAGAAAAATGAGGAGAAGTAAAAAATGAAATTGATTTCTTGGAATGTAAATGGTCTGCGTGCTTGTATGAATAAAGGATTTCAAGATTTTCTTGCTAACTCCGAAGCAGATATTTTTTGTGTACAGGAAACAAAGATGCAAAAGGGACAGGCAGAATTTGATTTTTCCGGTTATGAAGAATACTGGAACAGCGCTGAGAAAAAAGGTTATTCTGGCACGGCGATATTTACTAAAATAAAACCTCTGAGCGTCAGCTATGATATGGGCATTGCTGAACACGACCAGGAAGGCCGGGTTATTACAGCAGAATTTGATGATTTTTATCTTATTAATGTTTATACGCCGAATTCGCAGCGTGAACTTGCCAGGCTCGACTACCGCATGCAATGGGAAGATGCTTTCAGGTCTTATGTCAAACAATTGGACGAGAAGAAACCGGTAATTATTTGCGGTGATCTCAACGTTGCACACAAAGAAATAGATTTGAAAAATTTTAAAACAAATCATAAGAATGCTGGTTTTACTGATGAAGAAAGAGCCAAAATGACTGCATTATTAGAAGCAGGCTTCATTGATTCTTTCCGCCATTTATATCCTGATAAGGAAGGAATATATACTTGGTGGTCATATATGTTTAAAGCTAGAGAAAAGAATGCCGGATGGAGAATTGATTATTTTGTAGTTTCTAATCGTCTTGCTGACAGGATATCAGATAGTTTGATTTATACGGATATTATGGGCAGTGACCACTGCCCTGTAGGCTTGATCTTAAAATAAAACAAGACCGGAGTTCAATTGAACTCCGGTCTTGTTTTTTCGCGCAAATCAATTATTTTCTTTTCTTAGAAACGGGTTTTGAATCTTCTTCCGGCTTCTTGCGTCCAACCCACACAAAGAGGATTGCAGCAACGATAATGAAAGCTAAGCTTGTCGCTTGTGCCGATTTCAGCCCAAAAAGGAAAGGCTCAGTGTAATCACCACGTAACATTTCTAAGCCAAAACGTACTGCGGAATATAACATCACATAAAGCAGTGCTACTTGGCCGCGGGCATGATTGGTAGTTCGGAAAAGCAGCAATAAAGCGAAAATGACAATATCAAGCTGCCCTTCCCAGACTTCTGCAGGCCAGAGCGGTGCACTTCCGTAAGTTCTGTAGGCAAGAGTACCTTCAGGATACACCAAGCCGAAATTGCCGCCCGTTGGAGAGCCGAAGGCATCACCATTTAAAAGATTGGCCATGCGACCGATAGACTGCCCGATAATCAAGGCAGGTGTAACGATATCCAAAAGTGCGACAGCATCAATTTTGTGTTTCTTGCAATAAACAAAACCGGCCAACACGCCGGCTATCATGCCACCTTGGACAGCCATGCCGCCTTGCCAGACAAAGGGAATCTCCAAAAGATGATGGCTGTAATAATCCCAGTCAAAAAAGAATACATCCCACAGACGTCCGCCGATAATTCCGGCAAAACCGCCGTAAATACCTATATCAGCTACATGCGTGTGCCAACGTCCGTCTTGTTTGGCCAAAAAGTAAGCAAC
>CAZCMY010000095.1:0-5090 GCA_964500055.1 uncultured Acidaminococcales bacterium
ATGGAAGTCGTGAGAAAAATTGGTAAAGTAAAGATTGATGGCAATGATAAGCCTGTTCAGGATGTTATCATAAAAACAATATCAATCGTCGAGAATTAAGCCTTTATCATAAATTAAGGGAGGGATGTATTTGTCGTTAGAAAAAACGGAGCAGAGGATTGAAATAAGGGACCAGCAAGAACTTCTGGGTATTTTGGGTAGAAATGACGAGTTTTTGCGTATTATGCAGGCAGGCATGACCTGCACGCTTGTTGCGCGTGGCAATGTTATTGTTATAAGCGGCGAGGAGGAGTCGGTTGCTTTAGCGGAACAGCTTCTTACCGAATTACTTTTCCTTTATCGGCAAGGTTTGCCTATAACCGCTCATGATGTACGCTATAGCGTGAGGATGATTGCTGAAGGACGGCAAGCCAGCCTGCACAGAATGTTTGCGGAAACTATTTTGGTCACTAACCGTGGGCGGCAAATCAAGGCCAAAACTCTTGGCCAATGGAATTATCTGGAAACCATTAGAAAGAATACGATAACAATAGGCATAGGACCGGCCGGCACTGGCAAAACTTACCTTGCAGTAGCAATGGCTGTCAAAGCGCTTAAAACAAGAGAAGTAGAACGCTTAATTTTGGCGCGCCCTGCTGTGGAAGCTGGTGAAAAACTAGGCTTTTTGCCTGGTGATTTGCAGGAAAAAGTTGACCCTTACTTACGCCCTCTTTATGATGCGCTGAGCGATATGCTAGGGATGGAAAACTTCCAAAAATACCTTGCAAAGGGCGTAATAGAGGTAGCTCCTTTGGCGTATATGCGGGGACGCAATCTGAACGATTCTTTTATTATTCTAGATGAGGCACAGAACACGACGCATGAACAAATGAAAATGGTTCTGACTAGATTGGGGTTTGGCTCAAAGATGGTTGTCACTGGTGATGTAACCCAGATTGATTTGCCAACCGGCCGCTCATCAGGACTTAACCAGGCTGCAAATGTTTTACATGACATCAAAGGGATAGGAATAGTTCGCTTTACTGAGGGTGACGTGGTAAGACATGAACTTGTAGCTGAGATAGTGCGGGCTTATGAGAAGTTTGAAAGCCGCAAAAACAAAAACGTAATAGAGCAGGAGGAAGAAAAATGATTATTTCTCTTGAAAACGATCAAGATATTATTGTAATACCGGAAAAGTTGGAACAATTACTTAGTGACGGCCTGAATGCGGTAGCGAAACTTCATGGACTGGGAGAAAAAGAAGAAGTGGATATTACCATCGTAAATGATGAGGAGATTCATGCCTTGAACCGCGATTATCGCAACGTTGATCGCTCTACTGATGTTTTGTCTTTCGCTCTGGATGAAGATGGCGGCGAACCGGAATTGGTGGGTGGACCTGAAGTCCACTTGCTTGGTGATATCATTATTTCTGCTGAGACTGCAGCGCGCCAGGCTGAGGAATTTGGACACGGGCTGGAACGAGAAATAGTTTATCTTGCTGTGCATGGTTTGCTGCATCTTTTGGGCTATGATCATATGCAAGAAGAGGATAAAGTTGTGATGAGAGCCAAAGAAGAGGAAGCCTTGCGAGAAATAAAGTTGTCAGAAGAGTTTTTGGCTGATCGCTAGGAGGCTGTTTGTAATGGACAAAGAACTTTATGCGGCTGCTTTAGCCGTTAGGCAGCAAGCCTATGCGCCTTATTCAAAATTTAGCGTAGGAGCTGCTGTAAGAACAGCAGACAATAATATTTATGTGGGCTGTAACGTTGAGAATGCTTCTTACGGGTTGACCTGCTGCGCAGAGCGCAATGCGATTTATGCGGCAATTGCGGCAGGCGAGAAAAAATTTAAGGCTCTTTGCGTTGTTGCAGCAACTGCGGAACCGGTTGCGCCATGTGGTGCCTGCCGACAGGTTATGAGCGAGTTTGGCATCAATGATTTGTTTTTAGCCAATTGTGACGGGAAAGTAATAAGAATGACGTTGGAAGAGTTACTGCCATATAGCTTTAGCTCGGATAACTTAAAAAAAATATAAATTAATCAAAGGAAGTGATTGCCATAGAAACGCAAAAGACGCATTATTCAGGTTTTGTAGCTGTAGTGGGACGCCCAAATGTTGGTAAATCCACATTAGTAAACAGTTTGATTGGTGAAAAGATTGCGATAATGTCCGATCGGCCTCAAACTACAAGAAATAAAATCATGTGCATTCTTAATACTGATAATGCACAAATTATGTTTTTAGATACCCCGGGCATTCACAAGCCACAGCATAAATTGGGCGAATATATGGTGCGTTCAGCAGAAAGCACCCTGCATGAGGTTGATGTCATTCTTTTTGTTGTTGATGTCAATGAGAAGAAGGGCGCCGGTGACGAATATATAATAGAACAATTGAAAAAAGTGAAGACGCCGGTTATTCTGGTAGCGAATAAAATTGACAAGTTAGCAGAAAAAGGGCAGCTTTTCCCAATTATTTCTTCATATACAAAAAGCTTTGACTTTACAGCAGTTGTGCCAACTTCTGCTTTAGTAGACAAGGAGTTCACACCTTTGCTTGGCGAAATAGTTAAGCACTTACCGGAAGGACCGCAATATTTCCCGGAGGATATGATTACTGACCAACCAGAGCGAGTAATTGCTGCTGAAATGATCAGGGAAAAAGTACTGAAACTGACACGTGACGAGGTGCCACACTCTATTGCAGTTGAAATAGAGGAAATGAAGACCAGAACTAATGAAGACCTTTACATAAGAGCTGTTATTTATGTAGAACGTGAATCGCAGAAGGGTATAGTTATCGGCGCAAAAGGCAGTCTTCTCAAACTTATTGGCAGACAAGCGCGTGAGGATATCGAAAACCTCTTGGGTAACAAGGTTTATCTGGATCTTTGGGTTAAGGTGAAAGCTGATTGGCGAAACAGGGAAAATATTCTGCGTCAGTTCGGTTATCAAGGCTAATTTGATTGTTTGACCGCGTAAAAATATCATGATATGATTTCTTTATGTAGTTCATAAAATATTAATTGTTAGGAGAGGATGTCCTATAGAAGGCGATCCTGCGTTATCGAACGCAATGAAATTGGTGCTTATTTTTATAATGGCACTGTTAAACGGCTTTTTTGTTATGGCGGAATATTCGCTTGTACGAATCAGAAAAAGCAGACTGGAAGAATTAATTCAACAAGGTAATGGAAGTGCCAAGACGGTTTTGAAAATGACTCTGTCTTTAGACACATATCTCAGCGCAACCCAGATGGGGATAACAATTGCGTCTCTTGCTCTTGGCTGGCTGGGTGGTCCTTTTTTAGTTGAATTATTAGGCAGTCTTATTGGCACGGAATACTTCGAACCGTGGTCTGTTCATGTGGCAGCGGTGTTTTTGACTATCTTTGTGCTGGTTTTTGTTCACGTCGTTTTCGGTGAATTGGTGCCAAGAGCTATTGCTTTGGGTAAAGTTGAAAAAATTGCCATGGCGGTTTCCGGACCGCTGAGTTTATTTTATATTTTAACCTTTCCGCTTGTAGTTGTTTTCAGCAGATTTTCACGTGCTGTTTTGCAGTTATTGGGTATTGAATCCGTCCAAAAGGAAGATATTGCTCATTCTGAAGATGAACTTCGTATGATTGTAAGCGCGAGTGAGCGTGGCGGCGTACTAGACCATATGGAAAGCCGTCTTATTGATAATGTTTTTGATTTCGCTGACCGTGTTGCACGTGAGGTCATGGTGCCGCGTCAGGATATGGTCTGTTTGTTCGCGGATGACAGTTTGTCTGAGAATATGAAAGTTGTGAAGGAAACCGGTCACACACGCTATCCTTTGTGCCTGGAAGACAAAGATCATACACTAGGCATAATCCATATACGAGATTTGATGGATTTAAATGGAAAAAGTGATGACTACGATTTGCGTAATGTTATGCGTGAAATAGTGGTTGTCCCTGAGGGCATGTCCATAGCAAAAATTCTGCAGACTTTGCAGAAGAAGCATATTCAGATGGCTGTTGTAGCTGATGAATATGGCGGTAC
This sequence comes from uncultured Acidaminococcales bacterium, assembly GCA_964500055.1. Classification (GTDB taxonomy): domain Bacteria; phylum Bacillota; class Negativicutes; order Acidaminococcales; family Acidaminococcaceae; genus RZYP01. The sequence goes on from CAZCMY010000095.1 coordinate 4,015, forward strand.
TGCCGGTCTTGTTACAATGGAAGATTTACTGGAAGAAATTGTTGGTGATATCCAGGATGAACATGACCAGGAGGAACCAGATATCTCGCGTTTGCCTGATGGTTCCTATGAGTTCGACGGCCTTGTCCTGTTGGATGAAGTCAGTGAGATCCTAAACATTGAATTTGACGAGCCTGAAGAGGATACTATTGGCGGTTTTGTCTTCGGACTTTTAGGCAGACGTCCGGAGGTTGGCGATATAGTCGCAGCCGAAGGATTTAAGTTTGAAGTTCTACGCGCAGCCGGATTCAGAGTTGAAAGGGTAAAAGTTACGCATTTTGCTCCTGAAGGTGTGAAAAAAACGGAAAATGAATAAAGAAGCTTATCAGGACGATATAATAATTTTAAGAGTAAAAGATTGGCAGACTGCGGATAAATACGCAGTCTGTTTTTCACGTGAACATGGTAAGATATCGTTTATAGCGTATGGTGCCAGATATGGCAAGTCTAACGGCGGCAGACTTATCCAACCGTTTACCCAGCTATCAGCAAGACTTATCGGTGGCAGGCGTTTCGATACTTTGCAGCAGTGCGAGCTTAGTATTATGCCTAAGACAATGGATATAATGGCACTGGCTTATGCGGCCGTCATAGCTGAAGCTGTGGAAAACCTTACGGAGGATTATTCGCCACAAGAAGAGATTTTCATACTCTTACAGCAAGCACTTGTTTTGCTTAGTAGTCATAATAAAAGGCTTGTTGTCGTTAGTTCCTTATGCAAATTGTTGAGTTTGTGCGGTTTTAATCCTGAGCTTGAAACCTGTACTACCTGCCATGAGAAAATTGAAGGAGATGCCTATTTTAGTACCGTACAGGGCGGTGTAATCTGTGATCATTGCAGTACAGGTGCTGAACTTCCTTTTGCAGTCGGCACACGTGAGTTAATGCTAAAATTGCAGCATCTTGATTTTGAAAATCCTGAGAAATTCGTAGTTCGTGGTGCAGATCTGATGCAGCTTGAACAAACACTATATAAATTCCTGGTTTATCAAACGGATAAGCCTCTTGTCAGCTTACAGTTCCTTGCCCAAATGAGC
>CAZCMY010000096.1:0-3459 GCA_964500055.1 uncultured Acidaminococcales bacterium
GTAACTTTTGCTTCGGCCGTACTGTAGATTTTAGTCAAAGCTTCTATTTTGATCGTCATTAGTCATTACCTGCCTTTCTTTGCCAAGGCAAGAGCCTGAAAGTCAGTTTCAGAAAGAGGCGGTTGATCAAGGTTCCCAGAATACCAATGCAGAAAATACCAACCAGTACGATATCGGGACGTGACATTTGTTCGGCATCCAAAATCATGTAACCGATTCCTGAGGAAGCAGCAATTAGTTCAGCGCCGATCAGCGCCCGCCAACTGTAGCCCAGCGCGAGCTGCAAGCCGACAAGTATCGAGGGAACTGCAGCAGGTAATTGGATATAACGGGCTTTCTGCCAAGCTGTAAAATGCAAAGATGAGCCTACCTCAAGCAGTTTGTTATCACAATTTCTGATGCCACCGTAAGTGTTAAGAAAAAGTGGGAAAAAAGATGCGAGAAAAATTACCATGAGCTTAGAGGCTTCATCGATGCCAAACCACAAAATGATAAGAGGGATAGCCGCAAGCGGCGGTACATGGCGTAAAAATTCTAAAACAGGCCAGAAAAAGTCATGAAAACGTGCGCTGCGGCCGCAAAGAATTCCTAGAGGTAGAGCAACAAGACAGGAACAAAAAAAGCCGCCAAGTACTCTCAGCAGGCTTATGGATAAATGGCGGGCGATGGTTCCATCAAGGAGAAGCTGCCAGAAAACAGTGAATGTTTTTTGAGGAGAAGGCAGAAGATAGGAACTGAAAAGTTCGTATTTCGTAACAAGGAACCAGGCTGATACCAAAATAAGCGGCAATATGATAATGTTTCGCAGCCTAACCATAGTATTCTCCTTTGGGTTAGAATAATTTTAATTAAACTGTAAGCCAATTAAGTAGTAAAGTCAACCAAATAAAGCAGGAGTTTTTGATTTCTTGCCGAACTTATGATAAATTAGTTGGGAGTACTATTCCTCAGGAAATCGTGAAAATATTTTTGGGAGTGGGAAAGATATGAATAATTTTAACAAAGTTTTACTGGCCACGGATCTTTCAGCGGCCTCAGGCAAATTGCCGGACTGTTTGTTCGAACTTTGCCCTGACACTGGAACCGAGATAGTGCTGGTACATGTCCTCGATGATGACGAAGACGCTGATCCCCACAGTAGTAGCTACAAACAGAGTCATGCTAAGATTAAGCGCTACGAAGAGGATTTACACAGAGCAGGTTATGAACAGGTAAGTATTTTGATGCCTGCAGGTGAGGCAATTGAACAAATTAATAACATTGCTGAAGAGCTGAATGTTGATTTGGCCCTTCTGGCTTCGCATGGTAAAGGGTTTATCCGCAGCACGCTGCTGGGGAGTACGACCTTTGATCTGGCAAGAATGGCAAAGTATCCGCTTTTCATTGATAAGATATATGCTGAAAAGGACGAACACAAACCTTTGTTAAAGAGCATTCTGGTACCTACCGATTTTTCAAAGGAATCTTTGGCCGCCTTGAATGTGATACGCAATTTAAGAGAACATATTGAAGAAGTTGTTTTTGTGCATGTCATTGAAAAAAGCCGTAATGCTGATGACTTGAATGAGCAGATGCAGAAGGCGGAAATGAAGCTTAATGAGCTGGCTGATGAAGTGAAAATTTTTGGCGTGCGCGGTGTTGCCAGGATTGCTAAGGGCACTCCTTCCAAACAATTGCAGCGTATTGCCGTAGAAATAGATGCATCAATGATCGTTATTGCTAAGACCGGTGCGGGTCTGGTCAAAGGCTTACCGCTTGGCAGTACTGCGCAGAATCTGGCGCTTAATACTAACAGGCCGCTTTTGATGTTGCCTGAAATTGATGATATTTGATTTAAATATTACAATATATTCTTGACAATTTTATTATTAATCAGTATACTAATATTCGCAGTCGGTTTACGGCTGCGAAATATTTTTTGTTGGCCTAATTTCAAATGATTTAACAAAGTTTTTCAACCGGAGAGATGTCCGAGCGGTTGAAGGAGCACGCCTGGAAAGCGTGTGTACTTGAAAGGGTACCGAGGGTTCGAATCCCTCTCTCTCCGCCATTTAAAATTGACCGCCAATGTTGCGGTTTTTATTTTTCTGTCGGACCGTGGCTGTCGGGTCCTGCGCAATGAGAGCCTGTGAACCTCGTCAGGTCCGGAAGGAAGCAGCGATAAGCGGTTACTCTTGTGTGCCGCAGGGGTGCCTGCAGCTGCGGCCCGACAGGAAAATAATCTTTAGACTGCTCGCAGTAGCTTTTAGTGCTACTATGAGTGGTCTTTTTGTTTATGATTATGTAGATACTGCAATGTTAACTGTAGTAAATAACTATTGCAGGTAAAATTTTTATTGTATAATACTTAGTGAAGACTTTTTGAAGGGGTGAGTGCGTGGACTATATAGCGCTTTATCGTCGCTGGCGGCCGCAGGATTTTGATGCTTTAGTAGGCCAGGATCATATCCGCACAGCATTGACTAATGCTCTGGATACGGGAAAAATTGCTCATGCTTATTTGTTTACGGGCCCACGCGGTACTGGTAAAACAAGTACGGCCAGAATTTTGGCTAAGGCTTTGAACTGTGAAAAGGGACCCAGCGCCCATCCTTGCAATCAATGTGAGAATTGCCTAAGGGCTACCGAAGGTAGTTCTATGGATATTTTTGAAATTGACGCTGCCTCCAACCGCGGCATAGATGAAATACGTCAATTACGCGAAAAGGTTGCTTTTGCTCCTGTTAATGGACGTTATAAGATTTATATAATTGATGAAGTTCATATGATGACGAATGATGCTTTCAATGCTTTGTTAAAAACGTTGGAAGAACCACCTGCCCATGTTGTTTTTATTTTGGCAACGACTGAGCCGCACAAGATTCCGGCTACTATTCATTCGCGCTGTCAGCGCTTTGACTTTCATCGTGTTACTGTCGAAGAAATTTCAGCACATCTGGCAAAAGTTGCACGCGAAAGTGAAATCGAAGCAGACGAGGATGCTCTGCGTTTGATCGCTATCCAGGCAGATGGCGGTATGCGTGATGCCTTAAGCCTTTTGGATCAATGCGCAGTTATGGACACGAAAGTAACTGTAGAAGCTGTTCGTTCCGTTCTTGGTATTGTTGGCAGAGAGGGTTTGCGAGCACTTACCGGGGCAATCGGCGCAGAAGATTTACCGCAGGCTCTGCTGACGCTGAATGACCTGATTGCACAAGGCAAGGACGTGAGACAAATCCTGACCGAATTGTCGGAGTATCTCAGAGCTTTGCTTTTATATCAGGCAGCACCGCATTATGGCGATATTTATCTGACGGATACCAAAGAAGCATTGCAGAAACTGGCACCGCTTTTTACAGAAGCACGCATTGTTGCTGCTCAGCAGCGGCTCCATGAAGCAATGGAAGAATTACGCTGGGCGGTACGCGGCAAGATAACGGCAGAACTATGTATTTTTGATTTATGCAAATTAGAAGGCTC
>CAZCMY010000096.1:3559-4981 GCA_964500055.1 uncultured Acidaminococcales bacterium
CTGAGAAGGTAAAGGCAGAAAGCACGGGAGCTGGCGGCGAAATGATACCGGAAGGTGAAGAACTCTGGAACAAAGCTCTTGCGAGAATCAAAGCCGATAAAAAGATGTCACTGCATGCTTGTGCTTCTTGTGGTTCTGTAGAGGGTTTTGATGGCAGAAATCTGACAGTTGGGTTTAAAGTGGCTTATTCCTGTGAGCGGATGAAACGTCAAGATTATAAACAAAAGATAGAAGAAGTTATGCTGGAGCTTTCCAGAGAAGCTGTTTGTCTCCATTGTGTTGTGGAAGAGGCGAAGCCTGCCAAAAAGGCTGCCAAAAAGGAACAGGAACTCGATCCAACTGTAAAAAAAGCGTTGGAAATCTTTGGCGGTACACTAGAAAAGCTATAATTTTCCTTTTAATAGTTGAAGCTATTTGATACAATTTATAAAGGTTAGCAGTTTGAAGGAGGATATACAGATGTTTAACGGAATGGGCAATATGGGCAATATGCAAGGTATGATGAAAAAAGTGCAAAAAATGCAGGCAGAAATGCTGAAAATGCAGGAAGAGCTTAAAACACGCACGGTGGAAACCACTGTCGGTGGCGGGGCTTTGACTATAGTTGCCAATGGCAAAAAAGAAATTGAAAGCATTAAAATTAAACCGGAAGCTCTTGATCCTGATGATGTAGAAATGTTGCAGGATATGATTGTATCCGGAGTAAACGAAGCTCTGCGCAAGATTGATGAGATGACCGAACGCGAAATGAGCAAGATAACCGGCGGAATGAAACTGCCAGGTATGTAATTATCAGCAAAAGAGGAACATTATGCGAATGATCAAACCGATGGCTGACTTGTATGAGCAGCTGAGGCGATTGCCGGGCATTGGCTCCAAAACGGCTTTGCGCTTGGCTTACCATATCATTGACAGACCGGAGTCCGAAGTAAGGCAATTGGCAGCGGCGCTTATTGCTGCTAAACAGCAGATTAAACTTTGTTCCGTCTGCTATAATCTTTCTGACAGCGAACTTTGCGAAATATGCGGCAGAAAAGACAGGGACAACTCTATAATTTGTGTTGTGGAACAGCCACAGGATTTGATGGCAATGGAACGCAGCCATGGCTATAAAGGAGTTTACCATGTCCTGCATGGTGTTTTATCGCCACTTGATGGCATCGGTCCTGATAATATCAGGATTAAAGAGTTGCTTTTACGCCTGCAGCAGACGCAGGTGAAAGAAATAATTATTGCAACTAACTCTGACGTAGAAGGCGAAGCGACCGCGGTCTACCTGGCGCAGCTGTTAAAACCGCTTGGCGTTACTGTCAGCCGCATTGCTCACGGTCTTCCTGTTGGCGGCGATTTGGAATATGCTGATGAAATGACGCTTGCCAGAGCATTGGAAAATAGAAGGAATATGTAAGAGGTGTTTATAAA
>CAZCMY010000097.1:0-4971 GCA_964500055.1 uncultured Acidaminococcales bacterium
AAAAAATAGCTGATTACGCTGCGCATGGGGCAACTATGGTTATTTTCCTAAGCTCGGGTATGACAGGCAAACTTTCACAAGAGCTGATTGCTGGCGGCTATCATGCTGATACCCCGGCAGCAATTGTTTATAAAGCTTCCTGGCCAGATGAAAAGGTCGTTCATTGTACTGTTGGAACGCTGGCGGAAGCTGCAGCTGCTAATAATATAAGCAACTTGGCTTTGATAACAGTAGGCGGCTTCCTTGGCAACGAATATGAGCGGTCCGAACTTTATAATCCTGGTTTTACACATGGCTTTCGTCAGGCTTCGATAGCGAAAGAGGAAGCAAAATGAAAGCAGTTATCTTCTCTTATACGCGCAAAGGTGCCTGGTTAAGTTTGCGTATAAGGAAATGTTTGCAAGCTTTGGATTATGAAACAGAGGTCTACACATCAGAAAAATATGTTGAAGTAGACAGTTTATTAAAAAAAAGTGCTGGTTGTAAAGAAGAGGCAAAGCAGGCTTTCCAAGACGACCAGGTGATAGTATACATTGGGTCTTGTGGTATCGCAGTCAGGTCTATTGCACCTCATATTAAGAATAAAACAGTAGATCCTGCCGTCATTTCCATCGATGAACTAGGAAGGTTCGTTATTCCTCTATTATCAGGACATATTGGCGGAGCTAATGAGATAGCACGTAAAATTGCACATGAAATTAATGCCCAGGCAGTGATAACAACAGCAACTGACATTAATGGCTTGTTTGCTGTTGACGAGTGGGCAACTAAGAATAACGTGCATATAGGAAACATGCATGCGGCAAAAGAAATTGCAGCTGCTTTGGTTGATGGCGAAAGCGTCGGACTTATAAGTAAATATGAAGTGGATGGAGAAATACCATCGGGTATTGTAAGAAATAAAAAAGCAAGAGTGGGAATAGCGATAGGTGATAATGATGAACTGAAACCATTCCCTGTAACATTAAATTTAATGCCAAAGGCTTATTATCTGGGCATAGGCTGCAGGCGTGATAAAGCTCTGGAAGATATTGAACAGCTTGTCTTGAGCCAGCTTTCAGAATTAAAGATAAACATAGAATCTATAGCAGGAATTGCTTCTGTTGATTTAAAGAAAGATGAAAAAGGGCTGCTGGCTTTTGCAGAAAAATATAGATTGCCAATTAGTTTTTACACTGCCGCTGAGCTGGAAAGTCAGCAAGGTGAATTCAGTTCCTCTGAATTTGTGCAGTCAATAGTTGGTGTAAGCAATGTTTGTGAAAGGTCTGCGGTAGCTGCAAGTGAAGGCGGCAGCATAGTATTGCCCAAGACAAGTCAAAATGGTGTAACATTGGCAATTGCAAAAAAAGACTGGCTGATTAATTTCAGTAAATAATAGGAGGCAGAATATGACAAAAAAAGTATATGTTGTGGGGTTAGGACCAGGCGGAGTTGAACAGATGACAAGACGCGCACAAGAAACCTTGGCCGCATGCGATGTCATTGCAGGATATAATGTATATATCGATTTAATTAAGGACGATTACAAAGATAAAGAATTTCTTAGTACAGGTATGAGAAAAGAAGTTGAACGCTGCAAACTAGCAATTGAGGAAGCTCTTAAAGGCAAAACAGTTGCCATGGTTTCCAGTGGTGATGCGGGTGTTTACGGTATGGCCGGCATTATGTATCAAATAGCGGCAGAGTTTCCTGAGCTAGAAGTAGAGGTTATTCCTGGTATTACTGCAGCCTGTAGTGGCGCTGCTGTTTTGGGAGCGCCTTTGATCAGCGATTTTACTTTGATTAGTTTAAGTGATCTTTTGACACCTTGGGAGAAAATTGAAAAACGTCTGGACTTGGCTTCCCAAGCTGATTTTGTAATTTGTTTATATAATCCTTCCAGTTTTAAACGCCATGATTATTTGCAAAAAGCATGTGATATAATGTTGAAAAATCAACGCGCTGATGTACCAGCAGGTATTGTCAGAAATATCGGGCGTGAAGGCGAAGAATATGAGATAATGACATTGGCTGAATTGCGCGACGCACAGGTAGACATGTTTTCAACTGTTATAATAGGTAATTCTCAGACAGAGGTCATTAATAACAAGATGGTTACACCAAGAGGGTATAAAATCTGATGAATAAGAAATCGCTTATTTGGTTGATTGCCGGGACTAGTGAAGGACGAAAACTAATTAAAGCATTAGAAGGCAGTAATGTTGAAATTATTGCTTCCGTAGCAACTGAATATGGCGCATCTATTATCGAACCGCAGCAAAATTTAAAAGTCATAGCTGAACGGATGAATCTTGATGAAATGATAGCATTCATAGAAAACAACAGGCCTGAATGCGTTGTTGATGCAACGCATCCTTATGCTGTAATAGTAACAAAAACCATTAAAGCAGCTTGTGAAGCTACCAATTGCCAATATCTGCGTTTTCTCCGGCAGGAAAGTTCAACTGAAGGTTGTATAGAAGTTGATTCCTACCACGATGCAGTTGAATTTCTCAACAATGTTGATGGTAATATCTATTTAACGACGGGCAGCAATAATTTGGATTTTTTTACGAAACTTGCTGATTATCAGAACAGAATAACTGTAAGAATACTGCCCATGCAGAATTCACTGGAGAAAGCTTTGCAGCTTGGCTACAAACCAAGTAACATAATCTGTATGCAAGGCCCATTTAGCGAAGAATTGAACACGGCAATGTTCAAAGCATCTAATGCTGAATATATAGTTACCAAAGATTCCGGAAGTGCCGGTGGATTTGAAGAGAAGAAGAACGCCGCAGTGGCGGCTGGAGCAACACTAATAGTAATTAAGCGTGAACCTGAACATGAAGGCATTGATTTCGCGGCTATACTGGCAAAGATTGATGAATTATGTAAAAAAGTATAGCGTAGGGGAGGCAGTCGGTTGCTAAGAGTTAATATAATTGGCATTGGCCCAGGAAATCCGGAATTATTGACTAAGGAAGCTGCTTTAGCTATTGAACAAAGCAATATCCTGATTGGTGACTCCAGAATGCTGGCAGATTATGGCACAAAACAAAAAAAGACTTTTGAAACAATTAGCACAGCAAAAATATTGGAAATAATCAAAGGTCTTGACTCAGAAAAAGATGTTGTCGGCATATTGGTTTCCGGAGATATCGGTTTCTTCAGCCTGACAAAAACTATAGCTGATAAACTATCCGATTGCGAAGTTAAACGCTTCTGTGGTATAAGCTCGTTGGTTTACTTTGCCCAAACGCTTAATATGCCTTGGGATGATGCGAAAATAATCAGCATGCATGGACGTAATAATAATTTAGTAGCTGCTGTAGCTCAAAATACAAAAGTTTTTGCGCTGACAGGGGGAGAAAATTCACCTGCTAAGTTATGCAGGGAACTATGTGACTATGGTTATAGTAATACAATTGTCTATGTAGGAGAAAATTTATCTTATGCAGACGAAAAAATTACTAAAGGTTTTGCCAGTGAGCTAGCCAATATGGAATTTCCATCATTATCAGTAATGATGATTATCAATGACAACGCGCTTGATGCCGGCCGTTACGTGCATGGCCTTCCTGACGATTTTTTTGTTCGCTCTAAAGTGCCAATGACTAAGCAGGAAATTCGGTCAATATCTTTATCAAAATTATCACCTAAAAGTTCTGATATAATATATGATATTGGCGCTGGTACTGGTTCTGTGTCTGTGGAACTTGCCCTGATTGCAAAAAACGGTAGAGTTTGGGCATTTGAGCGAAATCCTGAGGCTATTGAATTAATCAGGATGAATAGCAAGAAACTCAATGTTCAAAATTTGGAAATAATTGAAGGTGAAGCCTCAGCAGAAATAAAAGAAGCCCCGGCACCGGATTGTGTTTTTATCGGCGGCAGCGGCGGCAATCTTCATTCTATGCTTGATACAATCTACTTGAAAAATAAAGAGGCAAGATTGGTAATCAACGCTATTACAATTGAAACATTGTCTTCTGCTTTGGATTATTATAAAAATAGAAGTGACTACGAAATTGAAATCGTAAATGTTTTTTGTGCACGTTCACAGAAAATAGGATCATATAATTTAATGAAAGCTCAAAATCCTGTGTATGTGATTTCTGCAAACAGGAAAGGAGAATAACATGGATTTTTGCGCACCTCGCTTTATGATTACTGCGACAAATAGTGGTTCTGGTAAGACAACAATCACGTGTGCCATATTAAAAGCCTTACTAAACCAAGGACTAAAACCTGCTGCTTTTAAAGCCGGACCAGATTATATTGATCCGATGTTTCACAGCAGAGTGGTTGGGGCAAAATCGCGCAATCTTGACATTTTTATGCTCGGAGAGAATATATGCCGATATTTACTCGCAAAAAATTCGAAAAACTGTGATATAGCAGTTTTAGAGGGCGTAATGGGTTATTATGACGGAATAAGTACCACAACAGATGGAAGTGCTTACGCCTTGGCTAAAGAAACCAAAACACCTGTCATTCTAGTAATAAATGCTGATGGTGCGTCATTATCTTTGGCTGCTTTGATCCAGGGCTTTAAAAATTTCAGGGCGGATAGCAATATCCATGGCGCGATTTTGAATAATATAAGTCCTATGACTTATGCATATTATAAAGATATTATCGAAAAAGAAACCGGTGTGAAGTTGCTTGGCTACATGCCAAAAATGGAAGGGTGCGGGTTCGAAAGCAGACATCTTGGATTAATAACTGCTGAAGAAATTAACAATTTGCAAGTAATTGTTGACCGCCTTGCTAAACAGGCAGAAGCGACGATAGATTTAAAAAGCATTATCGAAATAGCAAAGATAGCGCCTTCACTAGACTATGATGCTCCTGCTATAGATAAAGTTGCAAATGTTAAAATCGCTATTGCTCAGGATAAGGCGTTCTGTTTTTACTACCAGGATTCGTTGGATTTATTATGCGAAATGGGTGCAGAGCTTGTTCCTTTCAGCCCGTTAACAGATTCTG
>CAZCMY010000098.1:0-4900 GCA_964500055.1 uncultured Acidaminococcales bacterium
AATCATAAAATCAGCTGCGAAGGCTTTGGCAAAGAAATAACTTTAGAGCATCTGCAAAAGATTTATCAGGATCTTATTGCCCAGGGCGCTCATAATATCAATTTGGTGACCCCTACCCATTTCACTCAGGCAATTATTGAAAGCCTCGAGAAAAAACTGCCGGTGCCGGTAGTCTATAATACCAGCGGATTCGAAACTATAGATACCTTACGAAAACTGCAAGGTAAAATTCAAATATATCTGCCGGATTTCAAATACTCAGATAATCTTGCGGCCATCAAATACAGTAATGCTCCTGACTATTTCAGGATTACAGCAGCAGCTATCAAAGAAATGTATCGCCAAACCGGTGACTACCGCATTGATGATCAAGGTATCCTGCAAAGCGGCGTCGTGATCAGGCATCTGATCCTACCGGGGCTCGTTGATAACAGTAAACGTGTCATTGATTGGGTGGCCGAAACATTTAAACCTGGGCAGGTGCTTTTCAGTCTCATGCATCAATACATTCCTTGCGGTGATGCAGCTAAGTATCCTGAAATTAACCGGACTGTTTCAAAGGCAGAGTATAAAGAGATTGAAACCCATTTATTTGCCTCAGGTATTGAAGACGGTTTTGTACAAGATGGTGAAGCGGCAAGTTGTGACTTTATCCCTGCTTTTGACTGTACAGGTGTTTGATTGATAAAACTACCAGCAGGAGGTGAACCTATTTTGAAATATAGCCAATTCAGTCTGGAGTCGTTAGCCAAAATCGGTCTTACTTTGCAAGTTATTAAAACAGCATTAGCAGCTGGGGCCGCCTATGGGCTTGCCCTGTTTTTATCTGATAATCCCTATCCGATATTTGCGCCATTAGCTGCTATCTTAACCATCCAGGTAACAATAGCTGACTCCATCCAAAAAGGTCTTTATCGCACTTTAGGAGTTATCATAGGCGTTGGTATCGGTGATTTGATCAGCCATTTTTTCGTAATCAGCGGTATTTCCATCCTAATTGCCATTCTACTCGCCTTCTCGCTATCAACAGCCTTTCAGCTTAATCAGCAAATTATCTCTCAGGTTGGCGTCAGTGCTCTGTTAGTACTAGGTTATGGTCAGGAACATGGTTACATGGTTGGACGCATTGTAGAAACGATTGTCGGCGCGCTTACAGCTGTCGTTATCAATATGGTCATCTCTCCCCCTAATGCTTCTGCAGCGTTAAAGCAGGCAATATTACAATTATCCAGACGTCTTTCAGACTCATTGCATGATATGGAAGGCTGCGCTGAACAGGAAAAGCTATCAAGTGACCTTAAAAAAGCGCGCGTATTAGTACAGCAGACTGAAAAGGAATGTGAAAATCTTCTGCTGTCATTGAATTCTTTACGTTATACACCTTTTCGTCGGCAAGAACGCAAGAAAGTCGAGGAACTGGCATCAGTCCTGAACAGGATGGAACGTATGACCATTCAGGTCAGAGGTATCGCGCGTAGTTTATACGATTTAAGAATTGCAAAGGGTTATTGCCTTGACTTCAATGAAGTTCTGCAAGCAACTGCCAGATGCATAGCAATATTTGGCGAATTAAGTGTTTTGCGGTCCCCGGAACTTGAGGCGCTCCTGGCAAAATCTTTGGCAGAAGCACGCAGCAGCCAGATTAAGAGTTTTCTGGAGATGCGACGTCTTACTCTGACAGACTTTGTTCCAGAGATTGGTGGTTTATTTACCGATCTCGTACGCATTCTTGATGAAATTGAAGACAAATTCCCCAATTGAATTGCCGCTCTAATAAAAAATGCCGTAGCTATTATAGCTACGGCATTTTTATTATTATTGAGTTCTTCTTTTACTCAACAGTTACGGATTTAGCAAGGTTTCTTGGCTTATCAACATCGCAGCCTCTGGTAAGTGCTGCATAATAAGCTAACAACTGCAAAGGTAAAACAGAAAGCAAAGGTGTGAGATATTTTTCTGCACGCGGTATGAAAATAACATGATCCGCATACTTAGTAATACGGTCATCGCCTTCCTGTGCTATCGCTATGACAACAGCATCCCTGGCTTTCACTTCCTGAAGGTTACTTATGGTCTTATCGTAGACATCCTCTTGAGTAGCCAATACTATAACCGGCACTCCTTCAACAATCAAAGCAAGCGTACCATGTTTCAGCTCGCCAGCCGCATAGGCTTCCGCATGAATGTAAGATATCTCCTTCATCTTCAGCGCGCCTTCCAAGGCCACAGCATAGTCTAAAGAACGTCCAAGATAGAAAACGTCTTCACTATTGCCATATTTGGTAGCAAACACTTTCAGCTGATCTACATTTTCCAGCAATTCATGGATCTGCTCAGGAATCATTTTAATTCCTGTAACTAATTCTTTGGCTTTCTCAGCAGCAAGCGTGCCTTTGATCTGTCCAACATAGATAGAGAGCATCAGCATCAACAATAACTGTGTAGTATAAGCTTTGGTAGAAGCAACAGCAATTTCAGGGCCGGCATAAGTATATACTACCTGGTCCGCTTCACGCGCGATGGAAGAACCAACCACGTTGGTAACAGCCAAAGTACGGGAGCCAAGACGTCTGGCCTCTTTTAAAGCTGCCAGCGTATCGCTTGTTTCACCGGATTGACTGATTATGATTGTTAAGCAGTTGCTGTCAATAATAGGCGAACGATAACGGAATTCGCTAGCAATATCAACTTCTACCGGTACACGTGCCAATTGTTCGAAATAATACTTGCCAACCATGCCTGCATGATAAGCAGTACCACACGCTACGATAAAAATCTTATTGATATCAGCAAATTCTTCTGATGTCCAATTCAACTCAGGGAATTCGATATGACTGCTGTCTTTGGCGACACGGCCGGTCATGGTATCACGCATAGCCTTCGGCTGTTCATAAATTTCTTTCAGCATGAAGTGCTCGAAACCGCCTTTTTCCGCTGCTTCTGCATTCCAGTTGACTTCAAATACTTTTTTGCTGATAGGCGTACCGTTAATATCCTGTACCCAGACAGCATCTTTAGTAACAGTTGCAATTTCGCCGTCATTCATTATATAAGTACGGCGTGTTTTAGCAATTATAGCTGGAATGTCCGAAGCAATGAAATTCTCGCCATTGCCGAGACCAATAACCAGCGGATTATCCTTTTTCGTACAAATCAGTTTGTCAGGTTCTTTCGCGCACATGAAAACCAATGAATAGGAACCCTCAATCATTCCTAAAACTTTTTTGACAGTTTCTTCAAAATTACCATTGAAGTTATCTTCCATCAAATGTGCTACAACCTCAGAGTCGGTTTCCGAAAGAAAAACATGACCTTTTTCTAAAAGGGCTTCTTTCAAAGCCATATAGTTTTCGATAATACCGTTATGAACAACAACAAAATCACCGGAGCTATCAGTATGCGGATGCGCATTTCTGTCCGATGGACGACCATGTGTTGCCCAGCGGGTGTGACCTATACCGACAGTTCCTACCGGTACATTACCCACTAATTTCTGACGCAGAGATTCAAGTCTCCCTACGCACTTTTCTACACGAATCTTTCCTTTTTCGTATACTGCGATACCTGCAGAATCATACCCGCGGTATTCTAATTTACTCATACCATCCAATAAAAACGGGGCAGCTTGTTTGTCCCCTATGTAACCGACAATCCCACACATGTGAGCGTCCTCCTAATAATTTATTGCCGTTTCTGCCACAGAATCTTTGTCCTCACCGTTACCGGCGAGCTTTGTTTTCTGCTTGCGGTTGCAGCCAACCGAGAGGTATCCGCTGACTATTCGATAAACCTCTCCCTCGTCTGCCGCATACTTAACTTGCGGCACTTGCGCTTTCGTCACTGAAGATTATCTGGAGTGCCTCCTTTTCACACACATAGTGCCGCAAGGATGGCTTTCCCCGCGGCACGACTTTATGACTCGTTTATCATACTATAAACATGGCCCATGGTCAAGGTATGCTAATTACTCCCCAGAGCTCATATAGTATATGTTATTTTAGGACAATTCTTTAGTAACAACTTCTGCAATATTAGCAGCAATAGTTTCCAATTGAGCTTGGTCAGGTCCTTCAGCCATGATCCGGATCAAAGGTTCTGTACCGGAAGCTCTTACCAGTATCTGACCGTTATCACCAAGCACATTCTCATAATAATTAACTATTTCTTTGATTTTTTGTTTCTCTTCCCAGCCTTGCTTATCAGCAACACGGACATTCAAAAGAATTTGTGGGTATTTCTTCATCAAAGCGCCCATTTCTGAAAGGGGCTGGTTATTACGAACCATAGCGCCCAATAGCCTTACTGCTGTCAGAATACCGTCGCCTGTTCTGGAAAATTCCGAGAAAATTATATGACCTGACTGCTCGCCGCCCAGCTGATAGCCGCTTTTAATCATTTCTTCCAAAACATAGCGGTCACCAACCTTAGTTTTAACACAGCTGCCGCCATGTTCCTTCATGGCTTTATGCAGACCGACATTACTCATAACAGTAGTAACAAGAACATTTTTGCTTAATTTGTTCTTCTTCATTAACTCTAAAGCACAAATAAGCATGATCTGGTCACCATCAAGGGTCTCACCCTTTTCATCAACTGCCAGACAGCGGTCAGCATCACCATCATTGGCAATACCGACTGATGCTCCGCATTCCACAACTTTTGCCTGCAAAGCTTCCATATGAGTAGAGCCGCAGCCGTTATTGATGTTAATGCCATTAGGTTCATTAAACATAGTGATAACTTCTGCCCCTAGTCTTCTGAGGATTTCAGGACCTATTTCGCTGTTAGCACCATTAGCACAGTCAATGACAACCTTTAGGCCATCCAATTCCGTGTCAGCACTATTAACAATGTGTTGGATATAAAGTTCAGCCATATCGCTTTCTACTATGACCTGACC
>CAZCMY010000099.1:0-4821 GCA_964500055.1 uncultured Acidaminococcales bacterium
AACTTTTCCTACAGTGCCAAACCAACACGCTTTATCTGTGATTCCGGCGTAACCAATGCCATTCCAGCCGAAGCACATGTTAACTGGGACATTCGCGCGGCGGAAAATGATGTCATGGCCCTCTTGCAGGAAAAAATTGTCAAAGCAATTGAAGGCGGCGTTTCTACAGTAGGCGCTACTGCTGAAATAAAATTCATCAAAGAACTGCCAGCTGCAGAACTTGACGATGACATGACCAATCTGCTCGCCGAAACGATTACTGATGTTATGGGCAAAGATGCTTTAATGGCACCTTTCAAAACTGCCGGCGGTGAAGACTTCTTCTTCTATACTCGCCACAAGCCGTCAATTAAAGCTGGCTTCTTTGGACTTGGCGTTAACGCAACTCCAGGCCTCCATCATCCTGATATGCATTTTGATACAGACGCTTTAGAAACAGGCGTAAATCTTTTTAAAGCCGCAGTTAAAAAAATCCTTGGTTAAAATATAACTCACACAAAAAATGGCTGTTACACAAATTAGTGTAACAGCCATTTTCACATATCTGTATGCATATGCCGTTATTTTGAAACTCTTCAGCATATTCAGTCGATGCATCAGTGATTTAAAATTTTGCTTAAGAATAATTGCGCACGCTCATTCTGCGGGTTAGAGAAAAATTCCTTCGGTGTCGCTTCTTCCAGAATCATACCGTCATCCATGAACACGACGCGGTCAGCGACTTCACGGGCAAAACCCATTTCATGCGTTACGACGATCATCGTCATACCATCGCGTGCCAAACCCTTCATTACTTCTAATACTTCGGCGATCATTTCCGGGTCGAGAGCGGAAGTCGGCTCATCAAACAGCATAACCTGCGGGTGCATAGCCAAAGCACGGGCGATAGCAACGCGCTGCTGTTGTCCGCCTGACAACTTTGAAGGATAAACTGAAGCTTTTTCCGGCAGACCTACTTTTGCCAGCAGGTTCTTCGCAATTTCTTCGGCTTCCTTACGAGATTTTTTCTGCACATGAATTGGTCCCATTGTAACATTTTCGAGCACATTTTTATGGTTAAAAAGGTTAAATTGCTGAAAAACCATCCCCGTCAGCTGGCGCGCTTTGTGCAGATTTGCTTCCGAAGCATGCACATCAATTCCGTCAACATATACTTCGCCGCTTTGAACGGTCTCCAAGCCATTGATTGTCCTGAGCAGCGTGCTTTTACCGGATCCGCTAGGCCCAATTACTACAACAACCTCTCCTTGACCAACTTTTAAAGAGACATTTTTCAAAACTTCCAGTGAGCCGTAATTTTTGTAAATGTTTTTTAATTCAATCACTTTCAGCCAGCCTCTCTTCCAGTTTTCTAACAGCCAAAGACAATCCAAAAGACAAAATGAAATAAAAGGCCGCAATAGCCAGCCATACTTCAAAAGCACGGAACGTAATCGTAACAATATTCTTTGCTACATAAGTCAAATCAGTTACAGCAATAACCGAGACAAGAGATGAATCCTTAATCAGAGTAATAAACTGACCGGCCAGCGGCGGCAGAATTCTCTTAATTGCCTGCGGCAGAATAATCAGGCGCATTACCTGCCAATCCGTCATGCCGATGGAAAGCGCAGCTTCACGCTGCCCGCGGTGGATCGACTGAATACCTGCACGGATGATTTCCGTAATATAGGCACCGGAGAAAAACGATAGTGCCAGCACCGAAGACGTCATCGGCGTCAGATTAAAAAAGACGCCAAGTCCGAAATAAATAAACAGGATCTGAATCAAAAGAGGTGTATTTCTGATCCATTCAACATAAACATTGCCAATACAGCGTAGCACGAAGGATTTGGAGATACGGCAAAGCGCACCGGCAACACCCATGATACTGCCTAGAATAATTGACATGATTGAAATTTTAATCGTCATAACTAAGCCACTCATAATAGCTGGCAAATATTCATTTAAAACACTGAAATCCAACTGATACACAGTTTAATCTCCCATCATAAAAACTTATTTCTTGGCAGGAACCATATCCCACCACTTCATATCAACAAACCAGTAGTCGTGAGTTTTCTTGTAATCCTCACTTGCTTTATACTTCTTAACGAACTTGTTGATTTCAGCAACTAGCTCAGTATTGCCTTTTGGTACAGCGATGCCAAGTTCTTCAGTCGTAAATGGCTCAAGTACAGCATAAGTTTTGTCATCATGCATCTTATTGTAGATAGCGACCCAAGGTACTTCGTGAATAACTGCTACCGCATTGCCGTTTAGCAATTCAAGGCCAGCCAGAGCAGAGCCTTCGAATTTCTTGACTTCAGCATTCTTGAACATTTTAGTAGCTGTCTGATCAGCAGTTGTGCCCATGGAAACGGCGATAACATTTCCTGGTTTATCCAGGTCTTCCCATTTCTTTACATTAGGATAATTTTTGTTAACAATCATAGCCTGTCCGGAAGTAAAGTAGGAATCAGAAAAATCAACGACCTCTTTACGTTTATCAGTAATTGTCATGCCAGCAATAACGATATCAACCTTTTTTGCCTGCAGCGCTGGAATCAAGCCACTGAAGGCATAGTTTTGGAATTCTACTTCCACACCAAGTTCTTTACCAAGTGCCTTAGCGACATCAATATCATAACCAACTAACTGACCGTTTTTGTCAGCCATTTCAAACGGATAGTAGCCGGTTGCTGTACCAACGACAATCTTACCCTTTTTCTTCAAAGCATCGACCGCCGATTCCTTTTTTGGACCAGCACAGCCAGCCATTGCTGTTGCAAATACGCACAGAGCCATCACTCCGGCAATTTTCTTTACCCAGTTCTTCATTAACAAACCCCCAAAGTTTTTAAATTTAAATATAGCATTACCTGTATAATTATTCCATCATTTTAACACCATCATTATATAGTGTCCAGTAAAAGATGCCTTTCCCGCCTCTGCTAAAGCAGGTTGCCGGTAATATAGGCCACCAGCGGCAAAGTAAGCAAACTAAAGATAGTCGTGATCATAATAGCACCAATCGCGCAATTTTCATCCGAACCATTGGTTCTCGCGAACATCGCAATAGCCGCCATACTAGGCACCCCAGCGAGAGTAGTGATGACGGTGATTATTTCTTCCTGCACATTCATTGCTCTCAAAGCCATGAATATCACTACCGGTGCAATAATCATCTTGCCGACAACAATCGCATAATATTCCATTCTTGTAATAAATTTGCTAATATCACAAAAGCAGAAACTTGCACCAATATAGATCAGGGACAGCGGTGTTGTTGCATCCCCTACAGCACCAAGCGCTTTATTCAAAGTGGCAGGCAGCTTCCATTCCATCGCAATGAAAATTATTGCAAGGAAAATGCCAATCATCGCAGGGCTTATGATATTCTTGATGTTTGACTTTAAAGAAGCATCTTTTAATTTATCTTCCGGTAAAGTCATATAGAACCCCAGGCTCCACAGCACTATCTGGTCGACAATAAAGAAAAGCGCCATGTAGAGCATCCCTCTTTCCGGTAAGATTCCCAGGATCAAAGGAATACCGATAAAACCGACATTACCGAACATTGTCGCCGCTTGATAAATACGACCATAATTGCCTTTTAAGGAAAAAGCCTTCTTCAATAAATAGCCGACAGCAAAGAGCACACCAAACATGAAGAATGATGCCAAAACAACCTCTGCAAAAGAAGACATCATATCGCTTTTGGTAGCGCCATTAATTGATTTATGAAAAATCATGACCGGCAGAATCAGCCGCATAATCAATTTTGACAAATCACCCAGCGATTTTTCATTCATGGCATTAGTTTTGACAGCAAAAACCCCTAAAAGGATCATGACTGAAAATATTTCCAATTGTGTAAGCACACGATAAAAGTATTCCATTAAATTGCCTCCCTTTAATCAAGAATAATCACAAACTCACCGTTTGCCTGCACAAAAAAGAAGGAAGAGGCTCCCATCGCAATAGGTACCTCTTCTCATTAGCTTTCTTTATTTTCTTTTGCCCGCGCATGAGGGGCAAACAAAGACCTATCCGGTAAGCACATTTTATCATATAATTTCTGCTCTGCAAAATAAAAGTAGAAATATGTTAATTGTTTTTTGCTAATTTTGCGTTATAATTTATAACATACGATAAAGAATATTCAAGCTTATAAAACGCCGCTTAACCTCCGGCAGAAAATAATCAAGGAAGTGTTCTGATGAAAAAAATATTTACTCTAATTTTGTGTTTGCTTTTTATCCTGCCAATTACCTGCCTTGCCAAGGATTCCGATCCAAGAGTCGGTATTATCCGCGTTGACGATGACAGCTTGCTGAATGATAATGAGATCAGCTGGATTGTTGAAGATAAGACTGCTTCCCTCTTTGACAATGATAAATATGACTATGTATCCTTCAGTGAACTGGAAGCGGATTTTGAAGCCTTTCTTGACAAGAACAGTATTCAGAATAATAATCAGCTTTCCGACGATGTCCTGCTGAAGTTTGCCAAAGAGCAAAATCTTGATTATCTGTGCTTCATGAATTTTAATCTGGAAGAACTGCAGTATGACCGTGTTTTCTTCAAATCAACCTATCGTGGTATGCTGGGCGTCGACTTGAAATATTACAATGTTGCCGACGGCAGCCTCCTCTACGCCAGCCACCTGTTTGCGGATGGCAGTGCCAAAGATCAACTATCAGCCTGCCGCAAGGGTGCGGATAAATTGATGAAACGCATTGGCTGGCACTTCAGCCCAGATAATTTCTAGTTAAATAACATTTCAAAACGCCAAAATGGTCCAAAGGGGACAGTCCCCTTTGGACCATTTTTTGTTAT
>CAZCMY010000100.1:0-4604 GCA_964500055.1 uncultured Acidaminococcales bacterium
GAAGCAGAAGATGCATAGATCAACTGGATTTTCTTTTTTAAGGCAAAATGCATCAAAGTTTTCGTATACTCGAAGTTGTTTTCCATCATATATTTGCCGTTGTATTCCATAGTATCGGAGCAGGCACCTTCATGAAAAATAACTTCAATGTTGGCATCATCAAATTTACCATTCTTTATGGCATCAATGAAATTTTGTTTGTCCATATAATCCATGGCTTTGAGACCTTGAATGTTTTTGAACTTAACCATATTGGTCAGATTATCAACGATAAGGACATCCTCGCGTCCTCTTTCATTCAAACCTTTAACTATGTTGCTGCCGATAAAACCGGCACCACCTGTTACAATAATCATAATTTTCCCTCCCTGACAAGCTTTGCTATGCGTTCTACAATACCAGTAGTCGAATAGCCTGCTTCAAATTCTATGATTCTTACCTCACCTGCATCTTCTCGGCCGACAACTTCTTCCGGCTTGTAATCGCCGCCCTTGACAAGAATATCAGGCTTAATTCTCTTGATCAATTCAGCCGGTGTGTCTTCATTGAATAAAACTACTGCATCAACGCAAGCAAGTGCTGCCAAGACTCTGGCCCTGTCAACTTCATGCACCAAAGGACGTGTTTCACCCTTCAGCCTTTTTACTGAGGCGTCTGTATTCAGGCCAACTATCAAATGTTTACCTAACTTTGCAGCCTTTTCCAAGTATGTCACATGTCCAACGTGCAATATATCAAAACAGCCGTTAGTGAAAACTATTTTTTCACCGCACGTATGCCATGTTTTTGCTAAAGCTGTAATTTCTTCCGCGTTTAAAGGGCGATAGCCAAAACCACGCTGACGTTCCTCTGCCAAAACATCCTTAAGCAATTCACTGCGGCGTACCGGATAGGTACCGACTTTTGAAACAACAATACCAGCCGCTCTGTTTGCCAAGCGAATAGCATCCTCCAGTCCAAGTCCGCCTGCTGCTCCTGCAAGCAAGGTTGCAGCAACTGTATCGCCAGCACCGGAAACGTCAAAAACTTCCTGTGCTGTAGCTGGGCTATGCAGATAATAATTATCCTGTCCGACCAAGGTCATGCCCTTTTCAGAACGAGTAACAACAACGTTCTTGATGCCATAACGTTCCCGTGCTTCTCTTGCTATGGTTAGAACGGGTTCATCTTCATTAGAAATTGCTTTGCCAGCGGCTTCGCACATTTCTTTCAAATTAGGTGTAATAAAATCAGCACCGCGGTATTTTTCCCACTGTGCGCCTTTTGGATCTATGAGAACAGGCACATGATAAGCATTTGCAGTTTTAATTAACTTTTGACAGAAATCATCTGAGCATACGCCTTTAGCATAATCAGAAATAATTATGCCATCAAGACCCTGATCAAAAAGCCCCGCTATCCAAGAACCAAGAAGAATAGTTTCTTCGGGCAGCAAATCGCTAGCTTCTTCAAAATCAAGTCTGAGCATTTGCTGCGTTGCGCCGATAATACGCATCTTTGTTACAGTTGCTCGTTTAGACGACTTGATCAGCCCGCTATAGTCTATGCCGGCTTTGGTGAACATATCTTCCAGTAATATACGGTTATCGTCGTTGCCTGTTACACCGCCCACATAAACTTTGCAGCCAAGATAAGCAAGGTTTGCAGCCACATTAGCTGCGCCACCGAGTACTGATTCCACTCTTTTTACATGGTTGACCGGCACAGGTGCCTCCGGTGAAATGCGTTTTACTTCGCCATAAAAATAGCGGTCAAGCATCACGTCGCCTATAACAGCAATTTTCAAATGCTGTATTTCTTCAGTCAGAAATTTTGCACATTCAGAGCCTTGCAAGATTTTATTCCTCCACAATTTCACATAAAATATGGCCAATCAGGCTATGCACTTCCTGCGCTCTGGCAGTAACCTTATCAGGAATAACCAGACAAACATCGCATACCTCAGCCATTTTGCCGCCTCCGGCAGCTGTCATGCCGATTGTTTTGATACCTTTATTCTTCGCTTCCTCAACGGCTGCGAGAACATTCGCGCTATTGCCGGAAGTAGAAACGGCTACCAGTACGTCACCGACTTCACCCAAAGCTTCCACCTGTCTGGCAAAGATGCGGTCGTAGCCATAGTCATTAGCAATTGCGGTCAAGACTGAAGTATCGACTGTCAGTGCTATCGCCGGCATGCCTTTTCGTTCTTTTTGAAACCGACCGACTATTTCCGCAGCCCAGTGCTGGGAGTCAGCAGCGCTGCCGCCATTGCCGCAGAACATTATCTTGTGACCGCTGACCAGAGCAACCTTCATCATGGCCGCCGCCAAAGCAATCTCTTTCATCAGTTTCTTACTATTGCGCACTCTTTGCACAAGGCGCAAGTGCTCTTCAAATCTTTGCTCAATTATTTCCATTGTCGTCTCCACTTACCATCTGAAAAGGTCATATTTGATATGCCATGATTTATCACCGTCATGTTTCTCATCACGGTACTCGATTTCAATCTGAAAACAGCAGAAATTATGCGTGTAGCGCCAATCCTGCTCATAGATGCTGCCATTACCCAGGTCGTAACGGTTAACAAAAGTTAAACTGTTGTTCTTATCGAAGTTATATGTCAAGCCATTTTGCAGCTCTTCAGACATATCCGGCCGGTTATATTGGAAAAGATCATCTTCTGCTTTTTCCCAATAGTAACTGCTCCAAACATTCCAGCGTTCATCGAACTTCTTACCTACCGTAGCCTTATAAAGCATGGTATTGCTAGAATAATCGTCATAACTCTCTTCCTTGTGCTTAGCACCAATGCCTAAATCAAGGAACAAGTTCTTACTATCATTAAAATAAATACGATCATGTTTCACAAGCACACCGTATTCTGTGTGCCAGCTTCTGATGCCATTTTCTTTCCATAAGCCGTGATTATAATAAGCGCTGTAAGTCAGCGGCAGGTCTTGGCTGATACGTTGATTTTTCAAGCCTAATACAATGTCAGACTGTTTTTTGATCCAATTATCATCGCTGTCCTCAGCCCAGCCATCCTGAATCTTGGCATAATAACTTTTAGTATCATATTGCAAACCATACATTGGACGATAGCCGTCCTTGTCATAGTAATTGAAATCACCTACTGCGGCTAATCTTTCATTAAAGTTATATTCGTAATGGAATTTAAGCTTAAATCCATCATTATCGCTGTAACCTATCTTTGGCGCAAAGCTCTGGCTATCTTCGCCTTCAAAACTGCTGACCAAAAGATCACGTGAGTAGACATGTTTTCCTTTAATAAATACCTTGACATCATGGGCAACCATTTTTTGTTTTGGATAGATTTCCACTTTTTTGGCAGTTACTAATACGCAAGGATCATGCTCTACTGCTGGGCAGCGCGTAACCTGTCCGCCATCATCCAGCGTTATTACTTCCGGCATAATAATTGCATGGTCAGCCTTGAAAATGTCTTTGCCGCTGGTACCGGAAATCTTCTTGATCTCACCCGTTTTATTATTGAAGTTATAATGCAGCCATTCGCCTTTCATTTTGGCATCAGGCTCGGTCAACCTACCGCCGCTTTGCAAGAAAACATCGCCGGTTTGCAGATTGCCTTCAACCTTAGTTGTATAAAGAGTTTGCTGTCCCTGCAGAACCCGGACATTACCCGTTGCAGAAAAATCACCTGTGTCCTTATGATAAAGTACATTGTCGCCATACAAAACAATCGGAAGAACTTGCGTCTGCCCGTCTTTGGCCAGACGAGGAGCGGCAGAAATATCTTGTGCAGGGTAGCTTTCTTCAGTCTCAAAGCTTGGCCCTTTCCTGTCACTAATTTTACCGCCGCTGTAATAACTCCCTGCAAAAGCGGTAGAAGCAACGCTAAGGGTTAAGAATCCGGTCAAAAGAATCTGCTTTTTCATATAAGTTCTCCTTCATAGTATTATTTATAAGTCAAGAAACCCAAGATCTCTCCACTTCTTCCAGGATGGCATAATAATAATGGTCGTGATGACAATTCACTGTCATTCGGGCACCCCATCCTGTCATTTCGAGCGCAGTCGAGAAATCCAATAAATATGTAGACACAATATTGCACTATATATTTTATCATAAAAACCAGTCTATTGCTAAATTACTAAAGAAAAGTGAGCATACCTGCAGAAGTATGCCCACTTAATTTGTAAAGCCTATTAAAGAATCACTTCTTTCTTATTTTGCCAGTTTTGTAGAAGTGGTTTCCGGGAAAATATTGGCATCTTTATTAGCTGCCTGGACTAATCCTTCAACAGGGGTATCAGTGGCAACCTGAACAAAAGTTGTGGCGCCAACCGGAATTACTACCGATTTACCTGTCACAAATGCCCCGCCGATA
The DNA here is from genome assembly GCA_964500055.1 of uncultured Acidaminococcales bacterium. GTDB lineage: Bacteria > Bacillota > Negativicutes > Acidaminococcales > Acidaminococcaceae > RZYP01. The sequence continues at coordinate 4,352 of CAZCMY010000100.1, forward strand.
GCACCAATTGGTCCAAAGATAATCATGCCACCGATAGTAGCACCAGCGGCACCGGCAGCAGTCTTGGCTTCTTGTTTAGCGAGCTCGCCAACAAATACAGGGACTTCAGTGCCATCAATAGCTATAACGCTCGTAAAGTTGATGTCTATACGGGCATCACGGCCAAAACTCTTGGGCTGTACTATTTTGGCAATAGTACCGGCACCAACAGCACCTTTTGGCAATACAAGAATATCCCCGACATAAACATTAT
>CAZCMY010000101.1:0-2700 GCA_964500055.1 uncultured Acidaminococcales bacterium
ATGTATAGCCTCTTTATGCTTTTATTATAAGCGAAAAACATTACAAACGCAATAGGCTTTCGTTAAATATTGTGACAATTTTGTGATTTACCTGTATCTTTTTAGCTCAAACAGTAACTGTAACTTTTTTTACGCAATAATTATCCTTGTGGTATGGACATTTATTTATTTGGTTTTGTCTGTATACTTACCAGATGATTGACTTCAAAAATTGGTTTATTCTACATAATTATTTTCCCCTGATAGCTTAAATTTGTTTCCACAAAATTTCCATTTTTAATTAAATTGGCATGATATACTGACCTTAATAAAGATACTTTTACTACCTTGTTTTTCAAAGGAGGTTTTTAACATGTCTGATAAGAGCAATGAAAATAATTGCCAGTGCAGCTCCCAAAATAAATGCTGGGGCAGGAAAATCCTCCCCTATTTAGCAGTTTTCTTCATAATAATGCTGCTGATCGAAATATTTGGCAACAAATAAAACTCAGGCCACTGATTAATCAAATTCTGATAATCAGTGGCCCGTTTCTTTTTAAATATTAAACTTTAACTATTAACCCAAGATTCTTTTGAGGTCTGCTTCCGGAGTGCTAATTGGAGTAATATTGAAGTTTTCTACCAAGAATTTCAGGATGTTTGGTGATACAAAGGCTGGCAGTGTTGGTCCAAGGTAGATATTCTTGATGCCTAGGTAGAGCAAGGTCAACAAAATGCAGACTGCTTTTTGTTCATACCAGGAGAGAACCAAAGTCAATGGCAGCTCGTTAACGCTGCAGCCAAAAGCTTCAGACAAAGCAACGGCTACTTTAATTGCGCTGTAAGCGTCGTTGCATTGGCCCATATCCATAATACGCGGCAAGCCACCAATTGTGCCAAGATCAAGGTCATTGAAGCGATATTTGCCACAGGCCAGGGTCAGAATAACGGTATCCTGAGGAGTCTGTTTAACAAATTCTGTGTAATAGTTACGACCAGGTTTTGCACCATCGCAGCCGCCTACCAGGAAGAAATGTTTAATTGCACCGGCTTTAACAGCATCGATAACGGTGCCGGCTACAGACATGACAGTTCCATGACCGAAACCTGTAGTTACCTGTGTGCCGCCGTTGATACCTGTCATAGGATGATCTTCTGCATAACCGCCAAGTTCCAAAGCTTTGGCAATAACAGGTGAAAAATCTTTATTATCATCAATATGAACCATGCCAGGGTATGCTACTACTTCAGTTGTGAATACACGATCTCTGTAGCTGTCTTTAACCGGCATCAAGCAGTTAGTGGTAAAGAGAATAGGTGCTGGTAGGTTAGCAAATTCTTTTTGTTGATTTTGCCAAGCTGTGCCAAAGTTACCTTTCAGCTGCGGATAAGCCTTCAGTTTCGGATAAGCATGACATGGGAGCATTTCACCGTGAGTATAGATATTGATACCTTTATCTTTTGTTTGTTCAAGCAGAGTATGCAAGTCTTTCAAATCATGCCCTGTAACAACGATGAATGGGCCTTTTTCTACCATCAGTGGTACAGTGGTCGGTACTGGTGTGCCATAAGATTCTGTGTTTGCCTTATCAAGCATTTCCATACATTTGAAGTTGATGCGGCCTGTTTCCATAACCAAAGGCAATAAATCTTCAGCTTTGTCCTTGTTAGCAAGAGCTGCCATACCTTTATAGAAGAAAGCATTAACTTCTTCATCTTTATAGCCAAGCATCCAGGCATGATAAGCGTAAGCAGCTACGCCACGCAGGCCCAGTAAAATAAGTGATTTAAGGGAACGAACATCTTCATTGGCATCCCAAAGATCCCACATTTTATAGTCAGGGAAATCAACTTTCGCACCGAGCAATGCTTTTTCGCGATGCACGTCAGCGATTCTTTTTTGTAATACTTCATCATCAAAATTTACATTAGTAATGGTTGTAAATAAACCTTCAAGCATAACTTTAGTCGTAGAATCAGTCGGCTTGCTTAGCTCAGCAACTTGTGCCAAACCAATCATTGCTCCGGTAAGATCATCTTGCAAATTAGCGGTACTTGCTTGTTTGCCGCAGACTCCAGCTTTACCCATGCAACCTACACTACCTGCCGTTTGTTCACATTGAAAACAAAACATATCTTTCATTGTCTCATCTCTCCTCTGTTTCTTTTATTTATAGGCTTTTTACAGCCCACCTTGCCAAATAAATCAGTCTTCCAGAATCTCGCCTTCTGTCGAAATTGTCACAACCTGCCAAGGAATCATTTTCCCGCTATTTTGCAAAGCAGTTTTGACAGCAGCTTCAATACCGCCGCAGCAGGGGACTTCCATCCTTGTCACCGTAAGGCTCTTAATATCATTGTTTTTCAGTATTTCAGTAAGTTTTTCACTGTAATTAACCATATCCAGCTTAGGGCAGCCAATCAGTGTGACATGGTTACGCATGAATTTTTGGTGGAAATCACCATAAGCAAAGGCAGTACAGTCTGCTGCAACCAAAAGCCTGGCATTTTTAAAATAAGGCGCATTTACTGGTACTAGTTTTATTTGCACCGGCCATTGCCTCAATTCACTCTGGGATGGATTTGGCGAAACACTCACGCCTTCCTTCTTTGTGATACTCTGCACTTGGCAGCCAGGGCAGCCGCTAACAGGGGCCGCATTTTTTGCCATATGCTCTTTTACTGCTTCTTCATCAAACTCTGCTGCTTCTCTGACTTCGA
>CAZCMY010000101.1:2800-4506 GCA_964500055.1 uncultured Acidaminococcales bacterium
CAAAGACCGCAGCCATTGCATTTCTCTTCATCAATTTTGATTATTTTTCTAAGAGCCATTTTTTCTCCATCCTTTTTATCTATTTGAATTTGCTTTATCTTGACTTCTTGAGTTCATTCTAATATACTTTCGCTAGAAAGTATGTTGTTTTTACAACAAAACTTTTTGGCAGGAGAAAGAATATTGTGAAAATTTTAATGGAAATATTGAAAAAGACCCCTCTGTTCAGAAATATGGAGGAAGATGAGATTAATTTAGCTTTAAGCTTCCTTTCTGCCAGGCAAGCTGCCTACGAAAAAAATTCCTTCATTTTTTCTTTAGAAGATGGCAGTCCTACCGTGGGCATCATCCTTGCCGGCAGCGTAGTTATCATTAAGGAAGACTTCTGGGGCAACCGCTCTATGCTTGCCAAACTTGGTGTCGGTGATATCTTTGGTGAAGCATTCACCTGTGCCCAGACTGAAAAAATGCCGGTTGGTGTCTTAGCGAGTGAAAAGAGCGAAATACTATTCATTGATTACAAACGTATTCTTGATGATACGGGTGTAGCTTGTACTTCCTATAACAAAATTATTCAGAATATGATGTTGATTCTCGCAGGCAAAAACGTAATGCTCACGCAAAAGATTGAGCATCTTATGAAACGTTCAACCCGCGAAAAACTGCTTTCTTTTTTATCCGCACAAGCCATAGAAGCTAAAAGCCATGTTTTCGATATACCACTTAGCCGCCAGGAACTGGCGGATTATCTGGCTGTTGACCGCAGTGCCATGTCCAATGAATTAAGCAAGCTGCAGCAGGAAGGCTTATTGGCTTTCACTCGCAACCATTTCGAATTAAGAACCTGAGATAAAAACAAAGTGGGCTCCATCTTTAACGATGGAGCCCACTTTGTTTTTATCAACTGCTATTTTACTGCTTCGGTCATTTCTTTGGCATACTCATAAACTGGTTCAACGCAGTCATCACCATATTTTTCAATGATTTTCACTATCGCGCTGCCAACAATGGCGCCATCACTCAAAGCAGCCATTTCTTTCGCTTGCTGAGGCGTAGAAATACCAAAGCCTACAGCTACCGGCTTGTCACTGGCTTCTCTGATTTTCTTCACAATGGCGCCGATATCAGTGGTAATATTGCTACGAACGCCGGTAACGCCGAGAGACGATACCAGATAAATATAGCCCATAGCTTCATTGGCTATCATCTGAACACGCTGGTCAGAAGTCGGTGCAATCAAGGAAATCAAATCAACGCCGTACTTTCTGCAATAATCAACCAATTCACCTTTTTCTTCGAAAGGCACGTCCGGCACTATAACGCCATCAACGCCAACTTCCTGGCATTTGGCAAAAAATTTATCGCGGCCATAGGTAAAGATTGGATTAACGTAAGTAAGAAAAACAATTGGCACCTGCGAAGTTTTCCTTAAGTCAGCCAGCATGTCAAAAATCTTGTCCGTAGTGCAGCCGCCGGCTAAAGCTCTGATGTTAGCTCTTTGGATTACTTCCCCTTCTGCCACCGGGTCGGAAAAAGGTATCCCTATTTCGACAATAGCGGAACCTGCTTTCTCCAGTGCCAGGATAAGTTCTTTTGTCTTTGCCAGCGAAGGGTCACCAGCAGTCACGAAAGAAATAAATGCCTTCGGATTATCTTGAAAAGCCTTAGCAATTTTACTCATGAAGATCAACCCCCATATACCTGGC
>CAZCMY010000102.1:0-4456 GCA_964500055.1 uncultured Acidaminococcales bacterium
GAAGCTTGAGCAAAAAACTGAACATGCTTTAAATGAAATCAATGATTTATTAATAGCATCTAACCTTGTGCCGGTCCAACTTGAAAGTGATAATCTTTACTTTTTTTGTCATAATGATAACGCAGGAAAGATGGATGGCGTAATAGGTGTTGAGGTATATGGAACAAGCAGTCTTTTGCGGTCACTTGCGGTTATAAGTGAGATGCGTAATAGAGGAATTGCCAGATCTTTGCTTGAAGAAGCACTGGCCTTTGCTAAAAGCATTGCAAGCTACGATATATATTTGATTACCGAAACAATTGGCGATACTATGGAGCGCTATGGGTTTTGTGATATTGCCCGCGAAAAGGTGCCCGATTCTATATTAAAATCTCCCTACCTTAATGGTATATGCCCTTGCTCGTCGAGGATCATGTATAGAAATATTAATGGATAAAGTAGTGTCTGTATTTTAATGTTTTAGCAATATGTTGAAAAATATAAGGGAGAATTTACATGACTAAACCAAAAGTAGCCTTCGTCTGTGTGCACAATTCGTGCCGCTCACAAATGGCGGAAGCAATTTCCAAAATACTTGCATCAGATGTATTCGAGGCTTATTCGGCCGGAACAGAGACGAAACCACAGATAAATCAGGATGCTGTTGACGTTATTAAAGAACTCTATGGTGTTGATATGAACATATCGCAGCATTCGAAGCTGCTTGCTGAATTACCGCAGATAGACATTCTTGTAACCATGGGTTGTAATGTTACTTGCCCATATGTACCTTGTAAACATCGCGAAGATTGGGGCTTAGAGGATCCAACAGGAAAAGATAAGCAAGCGTTTTTGAAAACAGCGGCTATTATCAGGGAAAAGGTTTTAGATTTGAAAAAACGCTTTGAAAGCGGGAAACTGAAGTAAATTACTGTTCAGGAGATAAGGGAGATTAAGCAATGAATATTTTCGATTTTTTAAACAACCAATTACTGAAAATGGAATGGCTTTCCAATCTGGTAAAGTTCTTAGTAGAAAACGTACTAGGCTTAAGCATGGCGGACAGATTAGGCGGCAGTCTGCACTTTTTCATCTATGATGTTATCAAGATTTTTATCTTACTGGCGTTTTTGATTTTTGTTATTTCTTATGTGCAAAGTTATTTCCCGCCTGAACGAACGAAAAAGATTTTGGGTAGGTTTAATGGTTTTTCCGGTAACGTGCTAGGGGCTCTTCTTGGAACAGTGACTCCTTTTTGTTCTTGCTCGTCCATTCCGCTTTTTATAGGTTTTACGAGTGCTGGATTACCCCTTAGCGTAACCTTTTCCTTTTTAATATCTTCGCCTTTAGTGGATATTGCTTCGGTAATCTTACTTGCCAGCATTTTTAACTGGAAAATTGCAATTGCTTATGTAGTCGTTGGGTTAGTCCTTGCGGTAATTGGCGGCACCATCATCGGGAAAATGGAAATGGAAAAATATGTTGAACCTTTTGTTTACGGCAATAAACCGGTAGGAGTTGAATATGAGCCAGAAGAACTGACTAGAAAAGAACGCATAGACTATGCAGTAGAGCAGGCGCTGGAAATAGTAAAAAGAGTATGGCGTTATGTGTTAATCGGTGTTGGCATTGGCGCACTGATCCACAACTGGATACCCGAATCTATTATTACCGCAGTCCTTGGTCAGGATAAATGGTACTCGGTTCTGGTAGCAACTCTTGTCGGTGTACCGATGTATGCGGATATCTTTGGTACGCTGCCGATTGCGGAAGCTTTGGTTGACAAGGGCGTGGGCCTTGGTACGGCGTTGTCCTTCATGATGGGGGTAACAGCTCTTTCTCTTCCGTCTATGATCATGCTGGAAAAAGTTGTAAAAACGAAGTTGTTGGGGACCTTTGTAGGAATCGTAACTTTAGGTATAATTATCATAGGGTATACGTTCAATGCTTTTACATATTTGTTCTTGTGAATGGATATGGCTAGTGGAGAAAAGAGTTATACGCCTGGAAAGGTAAGTCATTATGGAAAACAAGAAAAAATTGTTCAGAATCTTGCTGCCGCTTCTTATTCTGGCAGTCATAGCTGGCATTTGGGTAATTAAAAGCGATCAAAAGGAAGAAGAAGTAAAAGAGCAGGTCAAGACAATTGCCAATCCTGATTTCGCTCTGCATGCAACTGAAATCAATTTGGAAAAACTAAAATCCTATGGTCTGCCCATCATGATTGATTTTGGTTCCGACAGTTGCCCGCCTTGTCGTGAGATGGCGCCGATTCTCAGAGAAGTGAATGCCGAATACCAAGGCAGAGTCATCGTGGTGTATGGCGATGTCGGAAGATATCCAAAGCTGGCTGAAGGTTTTCCACTGGAAGTCATACCGACGCAGTTCTTTTTCACTAAAGAAGGCAATCCTTATGTGCCGGATGCACAGAATAACTTACACATGCAGATGTTTATGAATAAGGATACCAAGGAACATGTTTTGACAGCACATCAGGGATTTTTAAATAAAAAGCAGATTCAGTCCGTGTTTAAAGAGCTGGGTGTAAGTGATGTTAAATGAGTGGCTGGAAATAGTTGCTAATTTGATAACGCAAAGTACATGGCTGGCACCTTTATTGGCTTTGCTGGCAGGGGTACTGACTTCGTTCAGCCCTTGCGCTTTGGTGAGCGTGCCTTTGGTCATTGCCTATGTTGGTGGATCCGGACGCGATAATCCAAGAACAGCTTTTAAACTTTCGCTGCTTTTTGCGCTTGGCATGGCGTTAACCTTTACTTTGCTGGGTGCGTTGGCAGCGTTGTTTGGACAGTTTTTGGGCACGACTGCCAAGTGGTGGTATCTTGTTCTTGGCACTTTGATGGTTTTGATGGCGCTGCAAGTCTTTGAACTCTATGAGTTCATTCCGTCAGCATATCTTACCGGCAAAAGCACAAGAAAAGGTTATCTGGGTGCCTTTTTCGCAGGTATCCTGGGTGGTGTCTTTGCAACGCCGTGTTCGACGCCGGCACTGGTTGTCTTGTTAGGAGTTGTAGCACGCAGCGGCAACGTGGAGTGGGGAATTTTGCTTTTGCTGCTCTATTCTCTTGGTCACAGCGTTTTAGTTTTGCTAGCCGGGACATCAGTAGGGCTCGCCAAAAAGATTACCAATAGTCCGGAGTATGGTTTACTGAGCAATATAGTTAAATTTGCAATGGGCGGAGTAATTTTGCTGATTGCTTTTTATATGTTCTATTTAGGATTTTAAGGAGGAATTGTTGATGAAAATCAAAATACTAGGATCAGGTTGTAAAAATTGTGTGACCTTGGCTGATAACACTAAGGCGGCTCTTACCGAACTAGGTGTCGAGGCGGAGATTGAAAAGGTGACTGATTTCGCAGAAATCGCAAAATACGGCGTGATGTTGACTCCAGGGTTGGTGATTGATGAAAAAGTAGTTTCTTACGGCAAGGTATTGAAACCGCAGGATATTGCCAAAATTATTGAAAAGAATAAATAAGCATCCATTACATATCCATGAGATAACTTGAATGTACTGCTTAACAAAAGGACTAAAAATGTGTCGAAGGTATAATTCATACTCTTTTCACATTTTTAGTCCTTTTTTGTCGCAATTTGGAGATATAATAATACAACTGCTAGTAAGTGTAGACAGTGAAAGTCATGGAGGTTTTTATGAAACAATTAGATGCTGACTGCATAGTTAATATCATAGGCGGATTATTGCTTGCGTGTTTGCTTGTGTGCATTCATCTTCTCAAACCGATGTTTTTTTCTGATCTTTGGCATGTTTTACTGAACAGGGACATGCACGAAACAATAGCTTATATCGATTCGTTTGGTGTTTGGTCGGTAATCTTCAGCTTTTTTCTGGGTGTCTTGGTTAATGCGCTCGGTTTTTTGCCGGCGATTTTCTTCTCAACCGCGAACGCGATGCTGTTTGGCTTGATTCCAGGAATTATTCTTTCCTGGCTTGCTGAAACTATTGGGGTTATTTTAAGCTTTTTCTTGATGCGGACGATTTTACGTTCCTCGGCGGAAAAGCTTATTACCAAAAGTCAGAACTTAAAGAAGATAGATGAGCTAAGTGGCAATAAGGGATTCCAAATAATGCTGATAGCGCGAGCCATTCCCTATATTCCGTCCGGCCTTATAACGGCTTTTGGCGCAATAAGTAAAATAAGCACACGGGATTATTCATTTGCTAATCTGCTTGGCAAGCTCCCTTCAACCGCTATAGAGGTTGTGTTGCTTTATGATGTGATGACCAGACAGGAAAATATTATACATTTAACAACTGCAGCAGTTCTGGCCGTACTTATTTATATCGGTGTCTGGTGGCACAAAAAACATGAAAGCACAGTGGGCTGAAAGCCAAGCTGTTATGTGATGTCTTGTTTCATAATTGACGAAGCGCTTAAATATGTTCCTATAAAAAAGTTGGTGCACTTTATTTCTAGTGCACCAACTTTTTTATTT
>CAZCMY010000103.1:0-4365 GCA_964500055.1 uncultured Acidaminococcales bacterium
GATATCAGCAGGGATGGTATGCTTTCAGGCGTGAATGTCGAAGCAACAGCTGAGCTTGCCAAGGCCAGCGGTATCAAAGTAATTGCCTCGGGTGGAGTTTCGTCCCTGGCGGATATCAAAGCTTTGCAGGCACATGCGGCGGACGGTATTGAAGGCTGCATAATTGGCAAGGCTATCTATACAGGTGCTCTTGATTTAAAAGAAGCTTTAGCTGCGCTCAAGGAGGAATAAAATGCATACGAAAAGAATTATTCCCTGTCTGGATGTGAAAGCTGGCCGCGTCGTAAAAGGCACAAACTTTGTTGGTCTGCAGGATGCCGGCGATCCGGTTGAACTCGCTCATATCTACGATGAAGAGGCTGCTGACGAATTGGTTTTTCTCGATATTACGGCTTCGGTGGAACAGCGTAAGGCTATGCTTGATGTAATCAATCGCACGGCCGGCGAAGTCTTCATGCCGTTAACTGTTGGCGGCGGTATCAGTACTGTTATTGACATACGCAATGCTTTGAATGCAGGAGCCGATAAAACCTCATTGAATACTGCTGCGGTGAAAAATCCGGAGCTTATCAGCGAAGGCGCCAGACTTTTTGGCAGCCAGTGCATCGTGCTCGCTGTTGACGCAAAACGCATAGCAGAAAATAAGTGGGAAGTTTATGTCAATGGCGGCAGAACACCGACAGGGCTTGATGTTATCGTATGGGTAAAACGTGCCGTCAGCCTGGGTGCAGGCGAAATACTTCTGACGAGCATGGATTGTGATGGTACCAAAAATGGTTACGACATTCCGTTGACGAGAGCCGTTTCAGAAGCTGTGCAGGTGCCAGTCATTGCTTCAGGCGGTGCAGGTGAACTGGAGCATTTCTATGATGTATTGACGGCAGGAAAAGCAGATGCTGTTTTGGCAGCATCAGTCTTTCATTATAAGAAGTTCAGCATCCGGCAGGTTAAAGAATATTTACGCAGCCGGGGAGTGGAGGTAAGGTTATGAAAATTGATTTTGCAAATCTGAAATTTGATGAAAAGGGTCTGATACCTGCTATTGTGCAGGATGTCAAAACCAATGCGGTTTTGATGTTGGCCTATATGAACGAAGAATCACTGGCAAGAACGGTAGAAACCGGCTATACCTGGTTCTGGAGCCGCAGTCGGCAGGAATTATGGAATAAGGGCGCTACTTCCGGGCATATGCAGAAGGTATTGAGCATAACTTATGACTGTGATGGAGACACGTTGCTTTTAAAGGTTGAACAGACCGGCAATGCCTGCCATACCGGCAGTTATTCCTGCTTCAGTTATCCTTTATGGAATAGCGGCGAAGGCAAGAATCTGCCTGTTGTTGGTGAAGCTAACCTGCCTAGCGTTTTATCTGAGTTGTATGCTGTCATTCAGGAAAAGAAAGAACACGGCGGGGAAAAATCTTACACGAAATATCTTTTTATGTCAGGACAAGACAAAATACTGAAAAAAGTCGGCGAAGAATCCGCTGAAACAATCATTGCTTCTAAAAACAACGACAGTAAGGAAGTTGTTTACGAGATGAGTGATTTGTGGTATCATTGTCTGGTACTCTTGGCCTATCATAATATCTCGCCGGGAGAATTGCTTGCCGAGCTCGGCGGGCGCCGCAAACAGGAAAACAACAGTAAGTATTGAGGCAGATTTTTCAACATACTTTCTAAAATAACTTATAATATTAAGACTCCTGCCACAATTTATGTAGCAGGAGCTTTGTTTCTGTAAGGTGAAATCCGTGTGCGGTGTCAGGCCACAGCTTATGGACATAAGCAATTGTTATGTTGTAATTGTATCTATGAAGGAGGATTTTTTGTGAAGAAACCAGTTTTGGTTATCGGGCATCTTAATCCTGATACTGATTCTATTTGTTCAGCTATTGCTTATGCTTATCTGAAAGAAAAGCTGGGTGTTAATGCCATTCCAGCCAGAGCAGGAAAAATAAATCCGGAAACACAGTTTGTGTTGGATTACTTTAAAGTGCCGGCACCGGTACTCGTAAATGATTTGTATCCGCGTTTGGGTGATATAAAATTGAAAGCAATACCAAGCGTTTTGCCGGAAACCACTTTGCATGAAGTCGGTAAGATTTTTGCTGAACAAAACCTGCGCGCACTACCAGTTGTAGAAGAGACAGGAAAACTTGTCGGCATGATTGCCCTTAAGGACCTGGCAATGCGGTATTACAATGAAATGTCTATTCATGACTTGCACGAAGCAGAAGTTTATTACAAAAGCATTTTAACAGCTCTTGATGGCAAACTGTTTTGTGGAGATCTGGAGAAAAAATTCTTTGGTAGGATCAAAATTGGGGCATCAGCAGTCGAAACCATCAATGCTTCCATTGGCAAACAGGATATCCTGATTATCGGCGATCGCATCGATGCACAGCTTGCAGCACTTAATGCCGGTGTTGCCGGGTTGATTTTGACGAGAGATACCAAAGTTGAAAACGAAGTGTTGGATCTGGCTCAAAAACTGGGAGCTCTGATTATCAGCACTCCGCATGATACTTATAAGACAGCTCGTCTTATCAACCAAAGCGTACCAGTGAGATTCCTGATGACCAGAGAAGTAGTAAGCTTTACCAATGCCGATCTTTTTGCCGAAGTGCAGGCTAAAATGGCTGCAACCGACTTTATTTGCTATCCTGTAATCGAAAAGGGTAAATACATTGGCGCCGTAGACCAGCAAAGCATTATGGAACATCCTCACCGTGAAGTAATTCTGGTCGACCATAATGAGCGCAGCCAAGCAGTTGAAGGCGTGGAAGAAGCACGTATCTTAGAGATAATTGACCATCACAGACTTGGTGGCCTGACAACAAGCGCACCTATCTACATCAGGCAGGAGCCTGTTGGCTCTACTGCTACAATTGTTGCTAATCTGATTTTCCATCGCGGTGTGGAAATGGAACCAAAGATTGCGGGCGTATTGATGTCGGCAATACTTTCCGATACATTGCTCTTCAGATCACCAACGGCAACATCGATTGATAAGGAAATAGCTCTGAAGTTGGCAGCCATTGCCGGTATTGAAGATGTCGAAGAATATGCCATGAAATTACTAAGACATGGTGATGTCATAAGTACGATGTCGCCGGCTGATTTGGTGCGCAACGATATCAAGGAATTTGATTTCGGAGAACAAAAAGTTGGTGTTGCACAGGTAAATATTATGGATCGCGAATATGCGAAGACTAAATATCCTGAGTTGCAAGCTGCTCTGCAGGCCTTGAAAAAGGAAGATGGCTATGATTTTGCCCTGCTTCTGGTGACTGATATTCTTGGGCAGGCGAGTGATTTGCTTGTTGCCGGCGAGCCGCAAAGCATTTTGATACCAGCTTTTGGTGAGAAGACGGAAGAGGGCTTCTATTATCTGCCTGGTTGTCTTTCACGTAAGAAACAAGTTATACCACCTTTGACAGAAGTTTTCCGTTAAAACTTAACTGCTGGAAAAGTGCTGTAAAAATATATTTGCGAATGGCGGTATGAGATTGGATGCAGCAAGCAGCAGAAGAAAAGGAATAATCATGGTTTTGGGCGGGGCTTCCTTATGGGGAGCTTCCGGAGTGGCCGTGCAGTATTTATTCGAAGTTCAGCATCTTGACCCAACTTGGCTGGCTAGTGTACGTATGCTTGTTGCTGGTCTCATCATGCTGCTTTTTCACTATCATGGCGGCGGAGACGTTTTTTCTATTTGGCAGAATGCAAGATACAGAAAGCAGCTTATTGTTTTCGGTATTTTTGGCATGATGGCGACTCAATACACTTATTACCTGGCAATTAATTATGGCAACGCGGCAACCGCTACGATACTGCAATATCTGATGCCAGTCATTGTTTTAGTGTATGCAGTCTGGAAGCTTAAACGCCGACCTGACCGTACAGAAGTTTTGGCTGTTCTTTTAGCAATGATGGGTACTTATCTTTTGATTACCAAAGGCCAGTGGGATAAGCTGGCTATTTCCAAGGAAACACTTTTTTGGGGTGTTTTGTCAGCCTTTGCCATGGCTTTTTATACTATTCAGCCGAAGAAACTGTTGCTAAAGTATTCGTCAACCCTTGTCATCGGCTGGGCTATGGTTATTGGCGGCGGTATTTTGACGCTTGTGCGCAGGCCTTGGCCTTTTATCGGTATTTGGGATCTGCATACGTTTCTTGCCTTGGTGGCTGTCATAATTTTTGGTACGATAATTGCTTTTTATACCTATCTGGAAAGCACAAAATATATCAAGCCCTCAGAAGTAGGTGCGCTGGCCTCGGTGGAGCCGCTTTCTTCCGTAATACTGTCGGTGCTGCTTTTAAATGTAGACTTCGGTATACCTGATAGTATTGGTGTTGCCTGTAT
>CAZCMY010000104.1:0-2291 GCA_964500055.1 uncultured Acidaminococcales bacterium
GCTACGCAGGCTCGGTTGAAGTACTGGGTGAAGATACCAAGGGCAGGCGTGTTTCCGATATTGCGATGCATCTGGGTCTGATGCTGGAAGATTACGAAAGCCAGCTGGTATCTCTGACTGCTGGCGAAGAAGTTTCTTTTTCCCTCTTGAATCACGGCTTTCCACCTGACGAAGTCGAGGAACGCACGAAAAAAGCCTTGGAAGATGTAGGACTGCCTGGCAGAGAGAATTACCAGCTGGATGAATTATCTGGCGGCCAACGGCAAAGATTGCTACTGGCTTCAGTTTTGGCTGTTCATCCACGGGTATTGGTGCTTGATGAGCCTGTTTCGGCCATGGACCCGGAAGGCTCGGTTTCCTTATATAAGCTGCTTTATAAGATTCATCAAAAATATAACATGACTGTCATAGTCGTTGAACATAATCTCGACTATGTACTGCCCTATGTTACCGATATGATAGTACTGCAGGACGGCGGTGTTGTGGCATCTGGTTCCTTTGAAGAGGCCGCGGCTGCAGCCTACGAGGATAGGGAACTCAGAAGAATTTTGCCGGCCCTGTGGCAGGTCAAGCTTAACCTTGAGAAACGTGACGGTATCCATCTTGGTATGTGGAGAAACACTAAAGACGCGATTGTCGAACTCAAAGAAAAGTATGGGAGGGCTGAGCTGTGATTGAAACAAGAGAAGTAAATTTTGCTTACAGGCGCGGCGAGCCTGTTATCAACGATATTGACTGCAAAATAGAAGACGGTGAATTTGTGGCTTTGCTTGGTCATAACGGCAGCGGCAAGACAACCTTGAGCAGGCTCTTTATGGCTTTGATGCATCCGCGCTCCGGCGAAGTCTATGTGGACGGTGAAAATATAGCTAAGAAAGAACCGGCCGATCTGGCTGATCGCGTTGGCTACGTTTTCCAGAATCCGGACTTACAGATTCTTGCCGATACGGTCTGGGATGAAGTTGCTTACGGACCACGTAATAAAAAACTGTCCGAAGAAAAAGTACGCGAGCAGGTGGAAGAAGCTTTGGCAGCAACAGGGCTTACTGATTTTGCCGATGTTTACCCAAGAACCTTATCCTTTGGTCAGAAGCGCCGTCTCGGCGTAGCAGCAGCTCTGGCACTCAGGCCGCGTATTCTGATTCTTGATGAAATTACAAATGGCCAGGACAGCCTGGAAAAAGAACAGATGATGAATTATCTGCGGGCAATCAACGAAGAACAAGGCATTACCATTGTGCTGATTACCCATGACATGAATATAGCCCGTCTGTATGCCCGCCGCGTCATTGTACTGCATAACGGCAATCTTGTTTTCGATGATGTGCCGGAAGAACTTTTCAACGGCACCAAGGATCTGACAGAATGGGGTTTGCAGCAGCCAACGATGGCAGCCCTGGCGGCAACTTTCGAACTTACGGCTGTTAATGCTGCTGACTTTTGCGCCCAGCTTACTTTGAAAGCAGGTGAGAAATAATGAGAGTAACGGCATTCACCCAATTGATAACTGTCCTGGCAGTTACGGCGCTGGTTTTCATTCTGCCGGTGCAGGTTGTTTCGTTTATACTCGTATTGGAACTCGTGCTTCTGCTCTACATCAAACATGACCGTATGACGATGGCGGCCATTGGTGCGCTGACTGTTTTTACGGGCATGATGATCTTGCTGCAGCTATTGTTCCAATCTTCTCTCGAAGTTGCCATGATCGGCGGCCTGCGGATGCTGGTCATGACAATGGCGTTCCTCTGCTTGCTGGCAGCGACGAGGATACAGGATATTGCGCAAGCATTGGTAGAACGTTTTCATATGCCTTGTGAATATGCTTTCATGCTGACAACGGCTCTGCGTTTTGTACCGGATTTTCTGACTGACAGCGCGGCAACGCTCGATGCGCAGTCCTGCCGTGGCTATTCCAACCGTGGTAATGTTTTCAAGCGTCTGTATTCCTACCTGGTTGTGATAAAACCTTTGGTAATGCGCGCCGTAGCTAAATCAGATACCTTGGCGCTTAGCATGGAACTGAAGGGTTTCGGTGCCAATACTTATAAAAACATGAAGAAACAGGAACTGGGACTCGGCGACTATCTGGTGTTGACCATTGTGGCTATCCTGAGTACCTATAAATTCTGGATCAAGTATTTATAAAGAAGAAAACAGTTAACGAAAGTCCAAAGGGGACCGTCCCCTTTGGACTTTTTTCTTCGTTCTGATTTTTTAAAAATTGGTGTATAATAACAAATGACTGAAGTTATTATTACCTTGAAGCTGGAGATGAGCGAATTGTTGAAAAA
>CAZCMY010000104.1:2391-4215 GCA_964500055.1 uncultured Acidaminococcales bacterium
AAATGACTGAAGTTATTATTACCTTGAAGCTGGAGATGAGCGAATTGTTGAAAAAGAATGCACCAATCGGCGTTTTGGATTCCGGTGTTGGCGGGCTTAGTGTTTTAAAATGCCTGAAGACGATGCTGCCGCATGAAGATTTCATTTATCTGGGTGATACTGCCAGAACACCTTATGGTCCGCGCAGTGAAGCAGAGGTCAGACAATTTGTCGGCGAGATGCTTGATTACTTTGAAACACAGGGAACTAAACTGGTTATCATTGCCTGCAATACACTCACGGTGCTTGGCGTTGATACCTTAAAAGGTAACCATGAATACAACATCGTTGGTATGTCCAAGGGTGCTAACCTTGTTCTGAATACCAGCAACAATAAAACCATCGGCGTTTTTGCCACCGAGTTCACGATTAACTCCGGTGCACATAAAGCTGCCATTCTGGCGGTAGACCCGACAGCAACTGTAGTACCGCAAGCTTGCCCGAAATTCGTACCCATGATTGAAGGCGAGCGCTTTGATTCACCTGAAATTAAAGCGGCCATAGCTGAATACGCCCTGCCCTTGAAAGCTGGCGGCGTAGATACCATGATCCTTTCCTGTACGCATTATCCTTTTATTAAGAAGGAAATCGAGGAGGAAATGGGCGCAGGTGTCAAAGTTATCGATCCCGCAGAACAGACGGCGCTTGATGCAAAAGCCGCACTAGAGGCTGGCGAGCTCTTAAAAGCAGAAGGTTCCGGTAAAACAACAATTTGTTTCACAGCTGACCTGGACAGAGGCAAACGCATTGCTTCCCGGATGTTTGATGTTGAAGCTTGTGCTTTTGAAACTGTTAAATTAGGCAAATAAATATTGTAATAATTAGAGCACTTCACCCAATAAAGGGCGGTGGAGTGCTCTTTTTGTTGAAAGAATTCGCAAATACTTTGATAAGTCGGAATTTTCCAGCAGGAATTAAGGGAGTTTTGTCTAATGTTTAAGTATTTAGTGGATTTTTTGAGTATTTAGCTTAAAAATATAATGATTTTGATGAATAAATGTTAGCTTCTGATTTCGTTATCTTAATCTGCAAGGTTATGATCTTTTCTTCATAATATTTTTGAAGGGAAAGCGAAAATTATGATAGTGTACGCTGAATTATTCTGCAATCAAGAACACAATTTGGATACCGGTTTCACTTTAATAAGTGGAAGCGGTATTTTGTGTGTCTGGACGTCTTTATTTAAAGAGGGGTAAAGGTGGTGAGGAAATGTCTATTTTGGAAGAGATTAAAGAAGCGGAGCGGGCGGCGGCAGAAGCAAAGCGTGATACGAAAATGACAGCGCGTGAAATGATGCGCGAGGCAGAGGAAGACGCCGGTAAAGAAGCAGAAAAGATGCTTAATAACGCTCGATCGGCTGCTAAAGATACAATCGCGGCGGCAGAAGAAGAGGCTAAAGCCAGAGCAAAGGCTTTAATTGAGGAGCGCAGGCTGGCTGACAGGTCAGAGACAATTGCAGCCAAAGCAAAATTACCAGAGGCAGTGGCCTACATTATCGAAAGGGTCGTGGTTTAGCATGTTAGTGCCGATGAAAAAAGCAACTTTATATGCGCTGAAAGACGACCGGGAAGCAATCTTGCTCAATTTGCAGAGAGATGGCAACCTTATGCTGATCACTACTTCCGACGGTAATTCATTGCCGGGGCTGACTGATGTGGACAGTGCTCTGGAAAAAACGCAGGATGCAATAAAATTCATTACTGTACATGCCGGCAAACCTTCGCTGCTCTCGCCTAAACCGCTGGTGCAGTACGAGAATTTTCTGCAAAAGACAGACGAAGGGGC
>CAZCMY010000105.1:0-4169 GCA_964500055.1 uncultured Acidaminococcales bacterium
GTTAATAGTGTCATTAAACATCATGGCCGCAGGACGATGGTAATAGCGTCAGAAATAAAAGATGAAAATGCCTTTCTTTTAGCAACAGCACTGACTACTATGTCAGTTGACGGTTTTTTTGACGAAATCCCTAGAAAATGGTAAAATTAACCATTGTTATGTGAAAAATATAAAAAAGACATAAATACACGGCTTCGGCCTGGAAGTAGGAGGACAAAATGGATTTTGCTTTAAATGAAGACCAATTGGAATTACAGGAAATGGTACGCGAGTTTGTAGAAAAGGAAATAACTCCATTTGCTGGCGAGATGGACAGAAATAATGAGGCTATGCCGGGCCTGATGGAGAAAGCTGCCGATATGGGACTTTTGAATCTCATCGTTCCTGAAGAATATGGTGGCCCTGGTTTGGACAGCGTAACAGTTGCTATGATTTATGAAGAGTTGGGCAAAGGCTGTGCTGGTATTGCAACTTCTATGGCAGCAAACTCTTTGGCGTCTTATCCTATTTTGTTAAGTGGTACTGAAGAACAAAAAGTTGAACACTGTAATCTTTTGAACGAAGGTGGCTTGGCTGCCTTTGCTTTAACCGAACCGAATGCTGGTTCTGATGCAGGTGGTGTAGCTACTACAGCTGTTAAGGATGGCGACAATTATATCCTTAATGGTACTAAAGCTTTTATTACCAATGCTGGTATTGCTGATACTTTCTTAGTGTTTGCTAATACCAGAAAAAGCGGTGGTATCCGCGGTTTGACTGCTTTCATTGTACCTAAAGGTACTCCAGGCTTTAAGGTTGGCAAAAAGGAAGACAAAATGGGTATTCGCCCATCCAATACTTGCGAATTAATTCTGCAGGATGTTGTTATTCCTGCCAAAAATCGCGTTGGCCGTGAAGGTGAAGGCTTCCGTATAGCAATGACTACTTTGGATTCTGCTCGCCCATTTGTTGGTGCTGTTTCCGTAGGACTTGCTCAAGCTGCCCTTGATGTGGCGGTAAAATATGCAAAAGAAAGAAAGCAATTTGGACAGCCAATAGCTTCTTTCCAAATGATACAAGCTATGGTTGCTGATATGGCAATCAAAGTTGAAACTGCACGTTTGATGGTGCAAAAAGTATGCTGGATGCGTGACCAAGGCATGAACTTTACAAAAGAAGCTGCTATGGCAAAATGCTATGCTGCTGATGTAGCTATGCAGGTTACCACAGATGCTGTTCAGATTATGGGTGGTTACGGTTATTCTCGTGAATATCCTGTTGAAAAAATGATGCGTGATGCAAAAATCATGCAGATTTATGAAGGAACCAACCAAATTCAAAGATTGGTTATTGCTAACAAAATTCTTTATTAATTTATAATTATTTTGTTATTAAGCGTTATCCCTCCAAGAGGGATAACGCTTTTTTGCGTCATGCTTGTACATGAAAGCTCCTGTGGAGTTGTTGTCAGTACCTTTTTCTGTTATAATTAGTTATTAATTTCAAGTGGTAGGGTGAACAGATGCTATTACTAATAATTGCTGCGTTTATCGTAGTTGTCGATCAATTTACAAAATATTTAGTAACCAGTAATATGATTGAAGGAATGGGAATTCCAATTATCGATGGAATTTTTCATTTGACTTTCATTTTAAATCCGGGTGCAGCTTTTGGCATTTTGGAAAACAATCGCTGGTTTTTTGTCCTTACAGCTGTTGCCGTGCTGGCCGTTTTATTTTTTTACAGACATACCATTATGGCTGAATCACGGTTGGTACAGATAGGGATAGCGCTTTTTGCCGGCGGTGCGTTAGGAAACCTGATTGACCGTATAAGAACGGGATTAGTAATAGATTTTTTTGATTTGCGCATCTGGCCGATTTTTAATGTGGCCGATATAGCTATATGTTTGGGAGTAGGGTTGATTATATGGAGTACAATAAAGACGGAATTGAAGAGAACGAACTAGTAGAAACAGAAAAGGCAGCAACGGACGATGCTGGCAAGCGTGCAGATGTATTTCTTGCTGAGAAGCTTAACTTATCGCGTGCCAATGTACAAAAAATGATGGAGGCAGAACGAATAACAATTGGATCGAAGATTGTTAAGGCTAATCATAAGGTTAAGGATGGGGAACTCTTCGTTGTTCGTTATCAGGAAGCAGTGCCTTTGCAATTAATCGCGGAAAATATTCCAATTGACATTTTATATGAAGATCAGGATGTCATTGTTATAAACAAGGCTCGTGGCATGGTAGTGCACCCGGCTGCAGGTAATTATACAGGTACGCTTGTTAACGCGCTTCTTTACCACTGTAAAAATCTTTCCGGAATTAATGGAGTAATCCGTCCAGGCATCGTCCATCGTTTGGATAAAGATACTTCAGGAGTTATGATAGTTGCGAAGAATGACGTAGCGCACACTTCGTTGTCCGAGCAAATTCAAACTAAAAGCGCTAAAAGAAGCTATCTTGTAGTAGTGCGTGGTAATGTTAAACAGGATAATGGACGTATTGAAACATTGATAGGACGTGACAGTAAAGATAGAAAAAAAATGTCTGTAGTCAGTAAAAACGGCAGAGAAGCTATTACTGAATATGAAGTTTTAGAACGCTTTGGCCGTTTTACGCTTTTACAGTGTCGATTACTGACAGGTCGCACGCATCAGATTCGCGTGCACCTTGAATATCTTGGCTATCCTGTTGTTGGTGATCCGAAATATTCTCCGCAGAAAATACCTTTCGCAATTAATGGACAAGCCTTGCATTCTTATGAATTAACTTTTAAACATCCTCGTACAGGTGAGGAAATGTCTTTTACAGCGCCTATTCCTGAAGATATGAATAAAATCATCACGCGTTTAAGAAATGGTCAGTTTTAAAGTTAAATATTGGAGGTAGTAGCTATGAGCAGACTGGTAAGAAAAAATGTCATAATGGATGCTGAAGCAATGCGTCGTGCCATCGTGCGTATTGCCCATGAAATTATTGAGAAGAACAAGGGTGTTGAGAATATCATCATGGTGGGTATTCGCACACGTGGTGTACCTTTGGCACAAAGAATTGCCAAAGAAATTGAAAACATTGAAGATGTAAAAGTACCAGTTGGTTTTCTTGATATAACACTTTACCGTGATGACTTATCAACCCTGGCTTATAACCCAATAGTTCATGGAACAGAACTGGATTTTAATATCAGCGGCAAAGTAATCATTCTTGTTGATGACGTTCTTTATACCGGTCGTACAATCAGAGCTGCTTTGGATGCTTTAATTGATATGGGACGCCCTAAAGCGATAGAACTCGCTGTATTAATTGATCGTGGACACAAGGAACTTCCTATCAGAGCTGATTTTGTCGGCAAGAATGTGCCTACGGCGCAAAAAGAAATAATAGATGTGACGCTGAAGGAAAGCGATGAAGTGGACGAAGTTATTATAAGTGAAATAGCTGAAGATTAATTATTAATACCCGCAGCATTATGCAGCGGGTATTTTTTTCGATTTTTGCCGGAAGGTGCTGCCATATTAACAGCGAATATTACTAGAGTAATAGTTTGCAAAGAAGGTGATATTATGGGAAACTTAGCAGATTTCAAAGAAGTTCTATACCATACAGGACTTTCAACAGCAATGATTGAGAAATCTGAATATGCCATTTTGCCAGGTGATCCCGGCAGGGTAGAAGTACTTGCTAAAGCATTTGGAGAAGCTGAATTTATTGCCAGCCACAGAGAATACACCAGTTGGCTGACACATATTAACGGCAAGCCGATTCTTGTATGTTCGACCGGTATGGGTGGGCCTTCTGTAAGTATCGGTATGGAAGAATTAGCCAGAATAGGAATTAAAAAATTCATACGCGTCGGTACAACTGGCTCTATACAAGAACATATTAAATTAGGAGAAGTCGTTATTAATAATGCCGCTGTACGTCTTGACGGTGCCTCCAGGCATTATGCGCCGATTGAGTTTCCTGCCGTTGCATCTTTGGAGCTTACTAATGCCCTTGTAGAAGCAGCAATCGAGGTTGAAGTACCTTATCATTTAGGTATTTCTATTTCTTCCGATACTTTTTGGCCAGGACAGGAACGTTATGATAGTTTTACCGGCTATGTGCCGCGAGCCTTGCAGGGATCTTTACAAGAATGGCAAGCTTTAGGCGCAAGCAATTACGAGATGGAAACGGCAAC